>JAMCQF010000134.1 GCA_023379605.1 Actinomycetota bacterium | reverse complement strand
CTAGGCAGGGGTCTTGCAGCCTCTCTGGCCCTCGGAGCTGATGGAATATGGATGGGAACGCGCTTCATCGCCACTTTGGAAGCAAGAGCCGTACCGGGATACAAAGATGCTCTGATCAAAACCGCTGAGGATGGCACCACGGTGAGCAGGGCCTACTCGGGAAAGACGATGAGGGTGTTGGCAAACTCCTACACGAGCTATTGGGAAGAGCATCCAGAGGAGCTGCAGAGGTTTCCTATGCAGGTAGCGCGCTCCTTCCAGGACAAGGCATTCCACCTGGGAGGAGACGAGAGCACCGCAGAGGTGGACCCGCAACGGGAGTGCTATCCAAGTGGTCAGGGCGTTGGGGCAATCCATGAGCTGCTCCCCGCCGGCGAGATCGTCCACCAGATCGTTGAGCAAGCCGAGGACATCTTGCTCAACCGCCTGCCTGGCCTTGCCACACCGTCGCCTGTAGGGAGCTGAGAGCTCTTCTGCGCAGTGCTGCAAAGAGCTACCAGGGTCCATATGGTGCCAAGCCTTGCAAGGCTTGGCGGCCGCAGGTGGCGCTACGCCATCTCAGACAACTGCACACACAGCGCCGCTGTAGCTCACGCGCTCGCTGGCCCCCTCCCTCCCAAGAGAGCCACTTCGACCCCAGCGAGCTTTGAGCCAGAAGATGGGGGTCTCTGGGCTGTCAATATCCACGGCTTCTTCGCTGGCGGGGGGATGTACTGGCGTGAAAGTGCCAGGCTGGCCCAGCGGCTCGGATGGCGCGTCATCAACCCAAGCCTGCCAGGCTTCGGTGGTAGCGACTGCTTGGACTGGAACGATCTTTCGATGTCCGGCCTTGCCAGGGGCGTGGCCCGACTACTCGATCACATAGGCGTCGAGACAGCTGTCATCCTCGGCCACTCCATGGGCGGGGCTGTGGCCGTTCAGTTCGCCTCTGACTTCCCAGACAGGACGCTGGGGGTTATCTACAGGGACGGTGCTGCCACTCCGGCCTGGAGGCGTAGGCACGGCCCTGTCGCAAGGCTCCTCGCTCCAGTGGCACCAGAGATAGCACCGCTTGCGGACCTGCTAAGCGCAGGGATCATCGACCTCCCCGATCTACTGGTCGGCCGGCTCACGAGCACGGTCAAGTCCCTACTACCGGACCTCCAGCGCAATGTGAGAGCGCTGGGACGTACGCTTCCAGTGGCAGCGCTCCTCTCAGCGACGGACCTATGCAGTCAGACCATGGCGCTCGGAGAGGATGGCTCCATACCTATCATGACCGTTTGGGGATGCTTCGACCGAATAGCCCACCCAGGCACCGCAGAGGAGTTCGCAGCACTCAGCCGGACAGAGGTGCTATGGATCCTCGGTGGGCACTCCTGGATGCTCGCACGGCCGGAGACCCAGGCCAGCTTGCTCAAGCACCACCCCAAAGGCGTTGCGTTCCTCGAGAAGGTCGGTGCTCGCTTGCAAATTGATACATCAATCAATAAGAGTGTAAGCTGAGGTTATGACGATGGCTGCCGATGTCCTCGTTTTGGAGTCGCCACGCATACTCAGGCGTCGATCTGTGGCGCTCCCTCAGCTGGGCGAGGATGACGGGCTGCTGAGGGTGGAAGCTTGCGGGCTGTGCGGCACAGACCACGAGCAGTTCACAGGTACCATTCCCATAGGAGCCGCACTCATACCAGGACATGAGAGTGTTGGCACTATAGAAGCGATAGGACCCTTGGCTGCACAGCGCTGGGGGGTCGATGTCGGTGACCGGGTAGCAGTCGAGGTATTCCTATCCTGTCGTAGATGCCCGGCATGTCTGAGCGGGTCGTACCGCATGTGCGAGCACCATGGGATAGCAGACATGTACGGCTTCATCCCTCTAGCCAAGGAGCCCGGGCTGTGGGGTGGGTACGCCTCCCACCAGTATCTCGCTCCAGACTCGATACTCCATCGTGTGCCTGAAACGCTCGATCCCAAAGTGGCTACCCTTTTCAATCCTCTGGGCGCAGGCATCCGATGGGGAGCGACAGTGCCACAGACCGGGCCCGGCAGCGTTGTCTGCGTTCTCGGACCAGGGATAAGGGGCCTCTCGGCATGCGCGGCGGCCAGGGAAGCGGGCGCAGGGTTCGTGATGGTCACTGGCCTCGGTCCTTTAGACTCAGGGCGGCTCGATCTAGCCAGATCATTCGGGGCAGATCTCTCAGTGGACGTTGCGATCGAGGACCCGGTGAGCGCTCTCAAGGCGGCCACGGGCGGAGCTCTCGCAGACGTCGTGATAGACGTGACCGCCAAGGCACCCTCTGCTCTCGGCCAGGCGATCAACCTGGCCAGGCCAGGCGGGACCGTGGTCTTGGCAGGAACCCGGGGCTCATCGCAGACGCCGGGGTTCTGGCCTGATGCAATCGTCTATAAGGAACTACGCGTGCTCGGCGCGCTGGGCGTAGACTCTCCTGCCTACATCGCTGCGCTCGAGCTGCTCTCGAGCGGGCGCTACCCCTTCTCCGAGCTACCTCGCCAAGCGGTGAACCTGGACGGGGCTGGTAGCCTTCTCTCAACGATGGCTGGGGAATCCAAGGAGATCCCACCCGTGCACGCAGTGATACTCCCGTGATCTGGTGTTTCCCAATATGGTCGTAATAGCAATATGAGCACGAGCGATCCGATGCAAGCAGGCCTTGGGCCCAATCACGGTGCCGGCGGCACTGTGGCACACAGCGGGCCTTCCAAGGCTGACGTGGACTTAAGCGGAGCTCACCAGGCACGTATGGCAAGGCTGGAGCCAGAGCTCGCCAGACAGGCTGCCAGAGAGGCGGGGGTCCCGAGCTTCATGGCCTCGCTAAGCATATTTCAGGTGCTGCTTCACCACCTCGAGCTCTCCAAGGCCGTAAATGACCTCCTGATGACGCTCCTAAGCGGGAGGTACCTAGACCCCAGGCTGCGAGAGCTGGTCATCATGCGCGTCGGATGGACGACCCGGTCCTGCTACGAGTGGACTCAGCACTGGAAGATAGCCCAGGATCTGGGCGTCTCCCCCGAGGATCTCCTCGCTCTTCGGGACTGGCGATCCCAGGGGTCCTTCAGCCTGCCAGAACGCTGCGTGCTAGCCCTTACCGACGAGCTGTTGAGCACAGGTGAGATCACCCAACCGACCTGGCAGTCATGCAAAGCTGCGCTCGGCGAGCAGGAGGAAACGGTTCTCGAGCTCGTGACCACGATCGGGGCATGGAGGATGATCTCATATCTGGCACGTGGGCTTGAGATACCCTTGGAAGAAGGTGTTGCCCCCTGGCCCCCAGACGGCATCGAGCCGCCACTTCGCTGATATGGCAGGGCTGATATGGCAGGCAACCGAGGCCAGCCATAAACAGGGCGCAAGATCACACGATCCGGTATGTCTGGATAGCATGTGCGACCACATTGCCCTGCTCGTCAGTGGCCGTCATCTCAGTGAAGGTGAGCTCCTTGCCCCGCCGTACTGCCCTGGCATGGCAGACAAGATCGGATCTCTTGGCCGCTCCAACATACTGAACAGACATTGAGACCGTCGAGGCTCGCATACCCTTGGTGAAGTCGTGGTTGGACCAGCTGGCAGCTGCGCCGGCTGTATCAAGAACGGCGGCGATCACACCTCCATGGTAGTAAACGCCGTCGTTTGTGAGATCCTCCCGAAAAGGAAGTCGCAAGGTGACCTCGTCATGCTCGTAGCGATCTATGGTGACCCCCAGGGCGGCGAGGTAGGGGGTCTTCAGCATTATCGCCCGAACTGCCTTGCGATGCGCCTCCTGCTCCTC
>JAMCQF010000133.1 GCA_023379605.1 Actinomycetota bacterium | reverse complement strand
AGCACGACAGCAACAGGAAAACCCGTGCATCATAGCCCACAAGGATCCGGCGACGATTGCGCTCCACCCCAGCCAATATTGCTCTTGCTGCCGCTTCAGGTGATGTGATGAACATCTTCTCCATCCATGCCTTTGCGCCGTCCTCGCCACCAGCCATCGCTGCGGTGGCTGGTTCCACACGGGCATTCCTGGCAATGGCAGTCTTGATGCCCCCCGGGTAAACACAGGAGCACGAGACCTTTGAGCCTGCAATGTCCAGCTCGATCCGCAGTGATTCCGTGAAGCCTCTGACTGCGAACTTAGCTGCCGAATACGCTGATTGGGTGGGAATCCCAATGAGCCCGAAGACACTGGAGAGGTTCACTATGTGGCCTTCACCCGAGGCCTCCAAGTGGGGAAGGAACTCCTTTGTGCCGTGGACCACCCCCCAGAAGTTGATTCCCATGATCCAGGCGAGATCTTCATAGGACATAGTTGTCACTTGGGCCCCCAGGGCAACGCCAGCGTTGTTCACTATCATGTTCACTCGGCCGTGCTCAGCTACTACCTGCTCTGCCCACTCGTGCACCTGATATCTGTCTGCCACATCCACCCTGGCAGCGCTCGAAAAAGGCCGCCTGCGCTTGCATTCGGTCCCACCTTCGGCGGTTCTCTTGGTGCCCCAGCACGTCGAAACCCCATATGCGACCGTCTGCTCTCTAGCCAGAGCTACCCGGCGTACCGCCTCGGTGGTGTGGGCCAGGCCCTCTTCGTCTATGTCTGCCAGCGCAACTACGGCCCCACGCCTTGCCAGCTCCAGCGAGAGTGCCCTTCCTATACCCGAGGCAGCCCCAGTTATGGCTACAACTTTTCCCTCAAACGATTTGAGCATTAGCCAGCAAGCGCGTCTTGCACCTGACGCTCAGGGAATTGCAGGTGCTGATCATCTGCTTCCGAGCTCGCTCGAGACAACACCAGCGAGGGATCCCAGAACCCGAGCAGCTTGATCCTCACCCAGTCCTTCACATAGCTGTCCCCCAAGCGCCAAGGCTCCCTTGGCCCCTGTTTGGGAAGTCTATTCGCGCCCCGTTTTATGTAGCCCGAGCTCAAATTGAGCACGGGATCTTCCGTCGGCTCCAGACCCCGATCCAACGGAACACATATGTCCTTGTGTCGAGCATGCATCCTATTGGCCAAGCGAGCCACGAAATCAGCCGTGAGGTCGGCTTTTAAGGTCCAGGAGTTGTTGATATAACCGGCAACTGTTATAAGATTCGGCACCCCTGACAGCATCATACCCTTATACGACATTCGGTCTGACGCCTTGAGACTCTTCTCGTCTACCTCCAGCTCTATGCCCCCCATGAACTCCAACTCCAAGCCCGTGGCGCTCACGACGATATCCGCACGGATCTCCTCTCCAGATAGGAGCCTCACTCCATTTTGAGTGAACGTAGCGATCCTGTCGGTCACTACGGTGACCCGGCCTTGGCGGATAGCCTTGAACAGATCTCCATCCCTGGCTACGCAAAGCCTCTGGTCCCAAGGATCATAAACAGGCTTGAAATGCTTGTCCACGTCGAACCCGTCGGGAAGCTGGCGCTTTGCCTGGGAGCGTATGAAAGCCTTCATGCGCTCGGGTGATCTCCTGGAATAGCGGTAGCTGGCCTCTAAGAACAGAGCATTGATCCACCGAAGCACTGACCCCGAAATCGGCACTGGCAGCACCTTTTCCAGCCACTGCGCCGGCGGGTCTTGGGCTGGACGGGAAATTACATAAGTTGGTGATCGCTGAACCATCACCACATGGGAGGCCTTCTCTGCCAAGCTGGGAACGAGTGTGATAGCGGTGGCTCCGCTGCCTATGACAACCACGCGCTTTGACACCCAATCGAGGCCGTCTGGCCAGAGCTGAGGATGGACGAACCTGCCCTGATATTGATCAGCTCCCGGGAAATCGGGCTGGTATCCACACTCGTAGCGGTAATAACCTGTGGCCCCCACCAGGAGCCTGGTGGCCATCTCTATCTGCTTGGCTCCTACTTCAACTGAGACCCGCCAGAGCGCCTCAGAGCTGGACCACCTGGCAGACTTCACCCTGTGGTGGTAGTGGATATCTCCCATCAGGCCTTCACGGCGCGCTGTCTCCTTCAAATACGCCAAGATCTCCGATCCGTCCGCGATAGCCTGGCTGCCATTCCAGGGATTGAAGCAGTAGCTGAAGGAGTACATGTCTGAGTCAGATCGTATACCTGGATAACGGAAGAGATCCCAGGTGCCACCAATGGAATCCCTGGCCTCCAGGATCGCATAACGCGCCCAGGGAGCCTTTCGCCTCAGGTGGGCGGCTACGCCGATCCCAGATAGACCTGCTCCTATGATGAGAACATCGAGCACATCCCCCTCTGACTTTGATTGCGAGGGGCCCCACTGGGCCTGGTTCGGATTGGCAATCCCAGCCACGCTCATGCGACCCATCCTCGCACATAGGAGCTCATGGTTCCCTCCGCACCAAACAGGCGCTCTCGCCAGGTCTCTTCCAATGCCAAGGTATCTCGGTCGTATGGGTGAAAGCCGCGCCGATCGTAATCGTGAAGCGCATGCCAAACCTCTCTTTGCATGATCGGGGCAGAACGGAACCTACTCCAACTGGCCCTTAATGCTCCACCCTTCCAACTGGCTCGATCTTTCAGCAGCGATACAACCATCTGCACTACCATGAGAGCCACAAAGCCGACACGAACCATCTTCATCGTCCATATCCTGAGCCATTCAGGACCGCCCACTGCTCGGTAGACGTCGAATGCAACCGCTTTGTGCTCGGACTCCTCCAGTGCATGCCATACGAAGAGATCCCGCACGGCCTGCTCTTTGAACTGCCCCCCCTCCCCTGGGAAGTCACCATCCTCAGAGGTGAGCACAACCTCGGCAAGAGTGGCAGTAAAATGCTCCACCGCGGCGGTGGTAGCCAGGTTGGCAATCGGCGGAGAGATTCGCTCCAAAAGGCGCAAAATCCTGCCGGTCAGCCTCTCAAAGCTCTTCGTGGGATAGCCGAGATCCCCCAAACGATCGTTGAAGACCCGATGTTCTCGACCGTGCACTGCCTCTTGACCAATGAAGCCTGCAACCTGCCTAGCCAGCACAGGGTCTCGCACTCGATCTCTGTACCGGCGGACAGAGCGAACAAAGAACTCCTCTCCTTCCGGGAAAAGCGCAGACAGTCCAGCAGTGAGGTGGCTCAAAAGCAAGTCTCCCTCAACTGAAAAGTGCCGTGGGACCTTAGAAAGCTGTTCGTCCAATGTGACGCGCCTGACAGGAACCTTCTTCACTGATGAAGCCATGACAGTATTATATAGTTTCCCAGTGATTTCGTCAAGTACTCATTTATGTTAGGATGGCTGCATGGTACGCTTGGAGAGCAGCCGATCCGAACCGACCAGAGCCATAAGGCTCGCTCCGGCCAAAATTGGCAAGGGAGAACGCACCAGGCAGGCGATCTTGAACGCTGCAATAGTGCGCTTCGGGCGTGATGGCTACAGGGCAACCTCAATAGCCGACATAGCCAGGGACGCATCTGTGGGCCCCACGGTCCCCTTTGCCTATTTCGCCAACAAAGAAGTCCTCTTCCTTTCCGCCGCGGACGAGGATGCAGCAGCACTGGTGCAAGCTGCGCTTGAAGTCGTCTCGGTGGAGCCCATCTCCACATGGCCAACCAAATTATTTACAACCCTTATCGCTGCCCTGGAGGACAGGCCGCTCGCACGGCGGCTTCTGGCTGGTCTGGAACCCGAGGTCACCGGCCGCGTCCTAGACATCCCAGCCCTTTCAGAGCTCAGAAAGGCCTGCGAGCGGAGATTGGCTGAAGATCAGCTCGCAGGCAAGGTGCGCTCCGACTTAGAAGCCTCTGCCCTTGCAAATGGGGCGGTCACAATCATGTTGTCCCTACTCATGTCCGTGGTCCAGCTAGGTGGCGACTTGATCGCCCGCTATGGGAATGACGTCTCGGCATTCTTCGACGCAGCACTTGTTCAGGGGCGCTGACTGCCTGGTGAACTCCGACATCGAGATGACGCCTCTGCTGACTGCCTGGGTTCAAGGGGGCTTACTGCCTGGGTGCCGGTGGTTAAACCCGACCGAGAGCTGCGTCACGGCTGAGGCTGGTAGATGCGGACTATCACCTAGAACGTCGTAGTCTGTTGGCGTGCACGCAGACGATCTCGAGGAGGCCTTGCGTCTAGAGCGTGATGGCGACCTGGATGGGGCGCTGATCGCCTTGGAGGAGGTGCTCAGCAACGCTCCGCGTCATGCACTGGCGCTCGCCAGGCTGGCCCAGGTTCAGATGCGCAGGAACCGCTTCGAAGAGGCCGGGGTGGCGCTCGACCGTGCAGAAGCTGTCTCGGGCACCACTGCATTCACTGCCAAACTGCGGGGGGACCTCCTAGCGAAGACTAGGCGCTGGGCAGATGCTGCCAAGGCGTACCAGCACGCTGATGCTCTCGGTGCCAAAGGCACCTGGGTTCTGGTCCAGCTTGCCCGCGCTCGTATGCAGCTGGGCGACATCGAAGGTGCGCGTGGTGCAGCGTCCCAGGCGATCGAGCGCGACGAGGCCGCCTCGGCGCCGTGGGTCGTCCTTGGCGATCTTGCGTTGCGCGAGCATAGGTCCGAGGAAGCCGAGCTCATGTACTTAAGAGCTCATGAGCGCGCGCCAAAGGATCAGTGGGCATACGCAAAGCTCGTTGAGGCGAGGCTGCTCAAGCTCCCGCCCGAACGGCGCGATCGTGAGATAGAGGTACTCCTAAAGAGCAGTGGCCGGGGCAACCGCTATCTTGTAGGAGTGCTGGCCAAGCTCAAAAGCGGCCGGGGCGACCCGGCCAGCGCGGCCAAGACCTGGGGCTCACGTGTCAGAGAGCACGGTGACACCTAC
>JAMCQF010000132.1 GCA_023379605.1 Actinomycetota bacterium | reverse complement strand
CGTGCCCCGCGCCCAAAAAAGGGAGCAGGTGCTCGTCGAGCCATGCCCTTAGCTCGTCTCTGAACGCTTCGTCTTCAGGGGTCATCGAAAAGTCCACGGGCCAGAGGCTAGCCGAAGAGTCGTCTAGTATGACGTGGTTGTCAGGTTCTGCCAAGACTGGAAGGGACACGGGTAAGTATGGATTTCACCTTCGACGCTGACCAGGAGGCACTGCGCCAGGTAGCCCATCAGGTCATGAGCGCGGAGATCGACGGGGTTGTGTTGCGTCGCATTGCCGATGACCCTTTCAGCCATGCCGAAGGTCTCTGGGATCGCGTAGTAGAGCTCGGCTGGCCAGGGCTGTTAGTGCCAGAGGAGCACGGGGGAGCTGGAGCGGGCCTGGTGGAGGCCTGCATCGTCATGGAGGAGATGGGCAGGGTAGCTGCTCCTGGCCCATTTTTCTCTTCTGGGGTACTGGCGACGCTGGCTGCTCGGGAACTTGGTGCCTCGGATCTGCTCGAGGCCCTGGGAAGCGGAGCGGTTAGAGGCACCGTGGCTCTCCAGGAGCTGGGCTACGGAGACCCGGTCGGCTCGATCCACACTAGGGCGAGGCGGCGGGGTTCTGGCTGGGTTCTCGACGGGTTGAAGCCGGTCGTTTTGGACGGCCACGCCGCAGACTTTGCCATTGTCGCGGCGAGCACCGAGGAAGGTTTGCGCTCCTTTCTTGTGGACCGCCCCGAGGGGGAGCTTGTTGCAACAATGGACCCTACGCGCAAAGTGGCTCGGTTGGAGCTCGCTGGCAGACCTGCATTGCCGCTTGGGCCTTCAGGCAATCAGAGGGGCACATGGCACAGGATCATGGATGACGCCGGAGTGGCCCTTTGTGCCGAGACCGTGGGCGTCTCAGCAAGAGCCTTGGAGCTGGCCACCGAGTATGCCAAACAGCGGGTGGTGTTCGATCGCCCGGTCGCCTCCTTCCAGGTGGCCAAGCACAAGATCGTGGATATGCTCCACGCCGTGGAGATGGCCAGAGTAGCAACCCAGTTCGCAGCATGGGCCGCTCAAGTGGACGATCCGAGCAGGCAGAGAGCCGCTGCGATGGCGGTAGCCTATGCCACCGAAATGGGAACCAAAGTTACTGGAGAGAACATCCAGCTCCATGGTGGCATGGGCTTTACCTGGGAGTGTGACGCGCACTTCCTATACAAGCGGGCCAAGCAGAACGCGGTGATGCTTGGCGGCGCGTCTTTTCAACATAAGCGATTGGCGCGTATGCTGATAGGCTCTTGGTGAGCTTGACCCTGCGATGATCCTTACCTCGAGCCTGCGGGCCCAGCGCCAGCCAAAACCGCTCTTGCTTGCCCAATCTCTAGCTCAAAGCGGGGGCGTTGCCGGCATGGCGGCGATCAAGCCAACCGAGGGTCGCTTGTGCGCCCGGTGAGCTCAGCTGTGGCGCTTTGGATGCTATGGCCTCTTGGCACCGGGGCCGAAATGGCAGGTAGAAGGGGAGGGTGAGTGAAATGGGCGTCAGCGTCGAGTCCGAGGACAGGTGGGCACTTCGCAGGGTGCCCGGAGAGCTTGCATCACGCTACATATCCTCGGGGTCCTGGGAGGATAGGACAGTTGGTGACCTGATAGACAGCTGCCTTGGCTCTGATCCATCACGCACCATACGGATCTGGTCCAAGACCCATCCTTTCAACGGCACAGCTGGTGAGGTTTACGAGCTGGCGCGCAAGCTCGCAGGTGCTCTGGTCTCCATTGGAATTGGAGCTGGCGATGTGGTGGCCTTCCAGCTTCCGAACTGGATCGAGGCTGCTGCCACATTCTATGGTTGTGCGATCTTAGGTGCCGTGCTGGTCCCCATCGTTCATTTCTACGGATCCAAAGAGGTAAAGTTCATACTCAGTCAGTCCGGTGCCAAGGCGCTCATAACTGCCGAGCGGTTCGGTCAGCACGACTACCTAAGCGAGCTCGCAGAGATACGCCCCAAGCTCCCAGAGCTGGAGCAGGTGGTGGTGGTGGGCCGCCCGCCCGGTGGCTGTCATAGCTTTGACGGGCTGGTGCAGGAGGGGAACCCACTGGGTGAGCCCGCCAAGGTGGATCCAGGTGCACCGGCTCTTGTGGCCTATACCTCTGGAACGACCTCTGATCCCAAGGGCGTCGTTCACACCCACAGGAGCCTGGCATTTGAGGTCAAGCAGCTCTCTGGTCTGCAAAGCGACCGCAACAGGCCCTCTCTTACAGGAGCGCCAGTCGGACATGGCATAGGCATGCTCTCGGGGCTTCTCGTGCCTTTGTATCGCGGTTTTCCTCTTTACCTGACCGACGTCTGGGATCCACCCGCGGTGCTGGATGCAATGGTGGAGGCCTCCATATCCTCAGGCTCTGGATCCACCTACTTTCTAACGAGCCTGCTCGACTCTCCGGGCTTTGGCTCAAAGCACAGCGCGCTCATGGGCGTGATCGGGCTGGGGGGCTCACCGGTGCCCGGAGCCGTTGCCGACAGGGCTGAGCGCCTTGGTATATCCATAGTGCGCTCCTATGGCTCAACGGAGCATCCCTCGACTACTGGCAGTCGCCACACCGATGACGCTTTCAAGCGCACGCACACCGACGGCCGGCCTTTGGATCAAGTTGAGCTGCGCATAGTAGATGATGCAGGGAAAGACCTAGATGCCGGAGAAGCCGGAGAGATCCTGAGCCGTGGCCCCGATCTGTTCATGGGATACACCGATCCAGCACTTACCGCGCAGGCAATTGACTGCGAGGGTTGGTACCGCACCGGTGACATCGGCTACGTGGACTGCGACGGCTTTCTTACCCTCACGGATCGAAAGAAGGACATCATCATCCGGGGTGGGGAGAACGTAAGTGCTGCTGAGGTGGAAGAGGCTCTTGCCACTATGGCAGGGATATCTGAGGTGGCTGTTGTAGCTGCCCCTGATTCCCGCCTAGGTGAGCATGGATGCGCGTTCCTAAGGCTTTCCCCTGGCGCTAAGGAGCCTTCGCTGGAGCAGGTCCGTGAGCACCTAGCCAAAGCTGGGCTTGCCCGCCAGAAGTGGCCCGAGGAGCTTAGAGTCATAGAGCAGATGCCTCGAACGCCCTCGGGCAAGATCCAGAAGTATGTCCTAAGGGACAGGCTGCGCCGCGGCCTGTGAGGCGCTTTTGACCGCGGCGGCAGTGGTGTGGCTAGGTGCCATAAGGCTGTGGCATCAGGCCAGTGCTTGAGCGATGAAGCGACATCGCTGTGGTTTGGAATTTTATCAGCCTGAGAGCGGTTCTATCACCCTGGTAGCCTTGTAACCTGATCGAGGCAGGGTTCCCCTCGGCACGACCTCAACCTCAGCGATTATCCCCAGTGCCTCTTGCACTGCCGCAGCTGCCCTCTGGCCGATTGCCTGTGCCGACGGGCTGGATGGCTGGAGGTCATTGCCGGATTCCACTTTCACCATCAACTGCGCACTGTCTCCCTTGGGTCGGACTACTTGGTACTCGAGTGTCGGCTGGAGCAGCTCAGGAACCACACGTAAGGCCGCTTCCAGCTCGCTTGCCTGAAATCGCCGGCCCTGGCATGCAAGCAGGTCCTTGAACCGTCCTCCCCACATGCCACGCGCGGAGGTCTCTCCACAGGGGCAGGGCTCTCTTAGGATCGCGCACGCCTCCTCTAAGTCATAGCGCAGCAGCCCATTGTCGCGATCTAGAGTCGTAACGACCAGGTTTCCCCACTCCCCATCTGGAACGTCGCGCCCGGTCTCAGGATCCACCGCCTGCACGACGGCCCAGTCCTCGTGTATGTGCGCTCCAGCAGTTACTCCGCAAGGACCCCCGACGTACGCGTAGCACTCCGCGCCGGCCGTCATCAAAGGCATGCCTTTACCAAGCCCGAAGCCTGGGGGCAACCTCATCTCCAGGCCGGCTTCGGAGCGGTCGATACCCAGCTTGTCAGCCACCTCTAGGAACCGGCCAGTTGAAAAGCCCATGAATGGGATATCTGGCTTTACTCTGGTCCAGAACCTTATGGCCTGCTCGGCCAGCTCGTCGGTGTCAGGGGGAGGTACCCATATCGTAAGAAGCCCAAAGTACTCGTAGGCTCCCTGGAGCATGGCTCCGCCGCCGTAGAGGTAAGCGGGATGGGCGTGGGTGGCGATCATTCCAGGCCGGTATCCCATCCTCCACCAGTTGCGAGCCCCGGACTCGTACTCGATCCAGAGGTCATGACGTGTCCAGACTGTTATGGTTGGCTGGCCAGTGGTACCTGTGGAGGTTCCTATACGTACTCCCTTGCGGGGATCTGTGAAGCGGTACTCACCCCAAGGAGGAACTGCTGACTCCGAGTCCCTTAGATCCTGCTTGACCGTCAAAGGGATGAGAGAGAGATCCTCAACACCTCTCAGGTCTTGGGGTCCTTCTACTCCGGCTTCTTTGAGCTTTGACAAAAACAGCGGAACAGGTGCGTCGAAGATCCTTGCAACCATGGAGCGAACCCGCTCATCTTGAAGGCGCCGGCGCAGCTCTGGGTCCATGGCCTGATGCTCGGGGTCCCAGAGCGGCTGGTCAGCCGGGCGCGGCAGGGGACCTAGCGGATCAGAGGAACCGTCGGGCATAAGCGGGCTTCTCCTTCTTTGGGCAAGCTGACTTAG
>JAMCQF010000131.1 GCA_023379605.1 Actinomycetota bacterium | reverse complement strand
CCTTTGACCTGTACAACGAGCCGCACGGCATCTCGGGGACGATCTGGCACAATGGAGGATGGCTGGCCAACGCCCCAATCCCCTACCAGGCAGCTGGCATGCAGCAGCTCTACAACGCGGTTCGCTCCACCGGCGCGGATAACCTGGTCGTGGCGACTGGCACCGGGTGGGGGATCTCCTTTCCCTCTGATCCGCTTGCTGGCTTCAACCTCGTGTACTGGGTCCATGCCTACACCTGCCCGCAGGTTCCTCCGCCGCAGTGTCAGTCTCCTGACCCCTACGACGCGGCGCAGATTCTAGAGCAGTGGGTCGCCCCCTCTGCGCAGGTGCCAGTGGTGGTGAGCGAGTTCGGCTGGCCAAGCGCCAACAGCGGCACTTTCAATGCCAACGTGATCTCCTTTGCCAAAGAGGAGGGATGGGGTTGGATTGGCTTCGCCCTCGATGGGACTACTACAGGCCAGTTCGATCTGGTCTCCCAGATGCCACCCAGCGGTCCCTTCGAGCCCTCTCCAGCCGGCATGCCGCTCCTGGCAGCCCTGGCCAAGAGCAGCTGAGCAACGGCTGGCGTGAGAGCGCTGCGGGGTGGCTGATCGGAGAGCAACTGGAGGCGAACGGGTCGCTCAACACAACAGCTCGGCAGCAAAGGAGCTCGTATCAGTGGTTGTGCCCACCCGTGACCGTCCTTTGAGATTACTTGGGGCTGTGCGATCCGTCCTGACCCAGAGCCATGCAGAGCTTGAGCTGATCGTGGTTGACGATGCATCCCAGGTGCCAGCTGCATCAGCGCTGGCAGCGGTGTCCGATGACAGCCGCGTAAGGGTCATCCGGGCAGAGCCGGCCAGGGGCGCGGCTGGAGCGAGAAACCTTGGCCTTGCCCATTCAACCGGCGATCTGGTGGCTTTCCTAGATGATGACGACAGGTGGTTCCCCAACAAGCTGGCGTGCCAGCTCACCTACCTATCAGAGCACCCGGATGTGGGTTTTGCCTGGTGCCATCATCTCGTAGTGGATGAGACCAAAGGAGGGAGGATCTCAGTGCACCGCGGGCCAACCAGTGCCAGACCAGAGCAGATGCTATGGGCCAACTTTGCGCCCAGCTTCTCTTCGGTCATCGCCCGGCGGTCCATCCTTCAAGATGAGCTCCACTGTGACGAGGCCTTTCCCAGCGTGGAGGACTGGGACCTCTGGCTTCGCTGCTCGCGTATCGCCCCGGTTGGTGTCCTGGATGCGGTTCTGTACGCTAAGACCATCCACACAGGACCAAGGCTTTCGGATCGGGGCTCTGAGCTTGCCGGTCTTCAGATGTTCCTGGACAAGCACGGCAATGAGATGTCAGCCAACTGTAGGTCATTCCACCTGGCCCACCACCGCATGCTGGAGGGAAGCGGATGGCGCCACCGGGCCATGGTCGCAAGAGCCATGGTTACCCGATCGCCTGAGGTCTCTGCGATCTTGATTGGTGAGCAGCTAGCAAGGATTGCAGGCAGGACCCGATCGGATCCAGGGATCGTGGACCGATACCTTGCGAGTGCTACCGGCGTATGCTCGATCTCTGGTACGAACCTGTGAATAGCGCGGACACAGCTTCATGAGCCGCCTGGGGCCGGTTAGCGTGATGGTGGATGCCGACGTTCTCGGACGTCAACGCACCGGGGATGAGACCTACATACGACAGCTGCTCTTGGAGCTTGGGCAGCTGGACACCGGTCTTGAGATAGTAGCTGTTACGAGGAAGGCTGCAGAGGTGCCAGGAGATTTGCAGGCTGTCAGGTTGGCAGTGTTCAGCCAGATCGCAAGGATCGGCTATCAGCTTCCGGTGCTGCTTGCCAGGTACAAACCTCGTGTAGCGCACTTCCAGTACGTGATCCCACCGGCTTATAAGGGTCCGGCAGTGCTCAGCGTCCATGACATCTCATATGACCTTCTGCCTCAGTTCGAGAACCGCCTCGATGGCATCGCGCTGCGGAGATTGGTGCCACGCTCCATAGAGCGAGCAGCAAGGGTTCTCACCGGTTCGGAGTGGACCAAGAGGGATCTGGTCGCTCGGTATGGTATCGAGCCAGGCCACGTAGAGGTGACCCCCTACGGTGTGGACCCGGTCTTCTCGCCCGATGGCGAGAGGCCAGAAGGCCCTCCCTATATCCTGTTCGTCGGAGCCATGAGGCCTAGAAAGGATCCGGTATCAGTGCTGCATGCGCTGGAACAGCTGCCGGTCGAGATGAGGGTGGTCATGGCGGGACCGGCCGGACCCGAGCTGCCCAAGGTGCGTGAGGTGATAGAGCGCTACGGCTTGCAGCACCGTGTCGAGGTCGTTGGCCATGTTGGCCTTAAAAGGTTGGCAAGTTTGTACCGAGGCGCGCAGTGCTTCGTCCTGCCATCGTACTACGAGGGCTTCGGTCTGCCGGTCATTGAAGCGATGGCGTCGGGGGTCCCTGTTGTGACCACCACAGCCGGGGCCCTTGGCGAAGTGGCCGGCGATGCAGCGGTTCTGGTCGAGCCAGGCGATTCCAATGCATTGGCCCAGGGGGTGCTCGCAGCACTCGAGCGCAGGCAGGAGCTGATCGAGGCCGGGATAGAGCGTGCAAGACAGTACTCATGGCGAGAGACCGCGCTCAAGACCATGAAGGTCTACAAGGAGATCATTGCAGCCTAAAGTCCCTGCTGGCGGCCGAGCAGGTCACGGTAGAGGGCAAGGGTTGCTGAAGCGGTCCTATCCCAGGAGAACGTGCGTGACCGAGCTATGCCGGCCCTTTGCAGGTGCTCGCGGTGGTCTTGGTCTGCCATGAGCTCTGAGAGGGACGATGCGAGGGCGTGCTCATCTCCAGGACGGGTGAGAATCGCTGCATCCCCAAGGCTTTCGGCAAGTGCTGGGATGTTGTATGCTACGACAGGAGTTCCACAAGCCATAGCCTCTAGTGGGGGCAAGCCGAATCCTTCGTAATAGGAAGGATATGCCACAACTCCCGCTGCTGAGTAGAGTGCAGGCAGATCTGATCTTGGTACATAACCAAGGACCCTGCTAGCAGGTATCGCCTTTTTGCAATGGAGGGCCTTTCCGGCCACTACCAGTTCCAGCCTCGCGTGCCTGCATGCTTTAGCCAGGGTTTCAACGTCTTTTCGCGGCTCCAGGCTGCCCACGTACAAAATGAACCTTTCCGGTAGCAAATAAGCTTGCCTGACCTTGGCTATGGCGGGCTCAGGCTGAGGCGCCATGTCCTCAGCTGGGGCAAGAGGAGTTACAGCTGCCTCGCGGCCAAATCTCCTTTTTATCCTCTCAGCTGTGAAGGAAGATACCGCCACCAATCCATCAGCTCGCCTCACGCAGTCCATGATGGCCATCCTCTGGTCAGCCAGGCGGCGGAGCCGAAAGGCCCAGGGCACATCGAAGACCGCCAAGTCATGCACAGTGGCAACCATCGGAATAGTTCTTTCCCCAAGCCGGAAAGGGTTATCTAGGGGAATGTGTGCGTCCAGACCGTGGACCAGATCGGCAAAGCCGAGATGGCGCACTTGGTCCAGCATCATCGAAGGCTTGAGACGAGATCGGCGAACCAGCGGGATCGTGCCTGGTGGGAGCTCGCCTACGGCGGCGAGCCTGACCGCAGCGACAGGGGGAGCCCCCAAAAGAGGTGCGATCGAGCGGAGCAGTTCACGCGCATAGGTTTGGACCCCAGTGCCTTGGGGCTGGAGAGCAAGTGCGTTGTAGCTGACTCGCAGCGGCGCGTGACCACAGCCAGCCTTGGGACCAGCTTTGGCAGTGGCACCAGCAGTGGCAGTGGCACCAGCAGTGGCAGTGGCACCAGCAGCGGCAGTGGCACCAGCAGCGGCAGTGGCACCAGCTTTTGGGCTAATAGGCACCGTGGCCGGTCAAAATGACGCGCAAGGTTCTAATTAGTATCTTCACGTCCAAGCCGAGAGACCAGCAGCTCACATAGAGATAGTCCAGTCGGCACATCTCTTCGTACTCAAGCTCGTTGCGACCTGATACCTGCCACAGACCGGTCATCCCAGGACGAACCTGGTAGCGCCGCAAGGCCCATCCCTTTATGTTGGCTGCATCCTCGGCCAGGAATGGCCTTGGGCCTACAAGGGACATGCTTCCTGCAAGGACGTTTAGGAGCTGGGGAAGCTCGTCTATGCTCAACCGGCGCAGGAGACGGCCGACGGTGGTGACTCTGGGGTCGCTTTTGAGCTTAGGGAAGGGACCGGCAGCCTGTTCCCCGTGCGCCACGGCCGCCACATGATCTAGCCCGGTCTCGCGCATGGTGCGCAGCTTGTACATTGCAAAGAGCCGCTGGCACTTCCCGACGCGATCCTGGCGAAGTAAAGCCGGTCCAGGGGAGGTGAGCTTTATGGCAATTGCCACAAGAACCAGGAAGGGCGCTGAGATTGCAAGAGCCAGCGTTGCACCAATTAAGTCCATCGCTCGCTTTGCCGCTCTGGGCCACCACCCAAAACTGGCTGGTGAGACCGTTACAAGCGGGAAGCCGCCTCCGAAATCGTTCACGGCTGCCCCTGGAGAGAGGATATCGAACATGTTAGGCACAACACTCATCGGTATACGACCTTGGATGGGCCGGAGCACCTGCAGGAGCTCTTCGGGCTGCCTTCTTGAGAAGGCGACCACTATGTGATCGACGCTCAGCCGATCGCACAGCCCCGCCAGGTCTTCGATCGGCCCTATGTAGCCTCGTTGGGACATAGCTTGGGAGGCAGCGGATCTGTCGTCGACGAAGCCGAGAACCTGAACTGCCGGGGTGGTCTCAAGATCTCGCCGTACCCTGTTGGCCACGGCCCCCGATCCTACGATAATGACGCGCCTCGCGCGGCGACCGCGATGGCTGATCGGGTTGTGGTAAGCGACTCGAGCAGATGCTACTGCGACCGTGCCGACCAGAGCGGTGGCGATCAGGAGGTTAACTCCTGGGCTTGCGCTGCCCGTCAGCTTTCCGACAACCTCCCAGGCCGCAATGCACACTAGCGTCGCTGCGGCTAGTGGAGCGAAGGCCTTCCGAAGCTCTGTCCCGCTCGTGGTCCGAAGGAGCACGCCTGCGGGCTTTCTGGAGGGAGCCAGGGCCAAGGCCAGAATGGGAAGGCAGGGCACCAACCAGGCCAGGTCGAACGACATGGCGCTCAGGCCGGAAGGGAGGCGATGCGCTGAGCCAAACAGCTCTCCTACAAAGCTTACTGCAGCGACGGTGATCACAAGAGCTGCAATGTCAGAGATTGCAGCGCTGCTCCAGCTGGTTCTTGTCCCGGAGCTGGTATGTACAGCCTCTAGAAAAGCACGCGGGGTTGGCTGCGCGCCTCTGGGCGGAGCTTGCCTGGGAACCACGGCCACAGCAGTCTCGCCCACAGGTTCACCATCTTCTTCTATTGAGCTCTCTGGACAGGGAAGAAGCAGGGGGGCCGGTCCTGGCTGAGGTTCGTCGGCTCCCGCGATGTCCACGCCCCCCTCCCTGAATGCCATAGCAGACATACTAAGGTAACTGAGAAAGCCGCTCCTGCTTGTGGGTGCATGTAGGTGGCTTTTTGCGGGTTTTATTCATTCAAAGAACCAGGCGGCGGTGTTTTAGCGATCCTGCAGCCAGGCCGGCCATGCCCACAAGATCGCCGATCGCAAGCTGGATCAGCCGCACGCCAGGGTTGCGCCCACGTCTGCCGGCTGCCTCGGGCAGTGCCAGCCAGATCCATGGGAGGCAACCGAGCAGCCAACGGGCCTTGCGGCTCGTGAAGCTGCACCCGCAGGCGGCCAGCGCCAGATCGAAGGCTGCTGTGCGCCGTGCAAGGAATATCCGGTTCCAAAAAGCTCGGCGAATAGCTGGGTTCTGGCTGACAAGGCCAGGGAAGCCGCGCCTGCCGTACTGCTCCAAGAGCCACTGCCAGTAGGAGCAGGGCAGGAGCCGGTGGTGCACCAACGCTTCGGGGGCAAAGACGAGCTCAGCTCCGCTTTCGTGCACTCTCCAGCCCAATATTGCATCCTCGCCGAAGGCTCGTCCCAGCGCGCCTTTGATGGACTGTGCACCTGAGGGGAAACATCCCACCTTCTCAAGGTCAGCATGCCTGTAGGCGATGTTGCAGGTCTCAAAGAGCCATGTCGGGCCAAGGACCCACACGCTGCGTGCCCACGGCCCAACTCCACTACCTGGTCCTTTGGCATCCTCTGGCCACAGGGTGCGCGCCGAGGGCTCTGTCGGACAAGGCATGGAGGCCTTCTCCCAGGCCGCGCTTGCGGCCTTGCCCGAGGTTTCGCTTACAGCCTGACCCCAGGCCTCGCTTGCGGCCTTGCCCGAGGTTTCGCTTACAGCCTGACCCCAGGCGGTGAGTGGAACCGTCCTGCCCTGCACGATCAAAGCTGGGGCCTCGTGGCCATTTTGTCGTAGCGGCTCGATAAGGTTTGCCAGCCAGCCAGGGGTTGGCAGGCAGTCGTCATCAGTGAAGGCCACGACTGGACCTTCGCACTTCGATAGCGCTACATTGCGCCCGCTTCCGGCCCCGAGGTTCTCAGCCAGGCGCAAAGCCCGCATCCGCAGGGGCGTCAGGGCCGCATACCTTGAGAGAAGATCCCAGGTCCGATCGACCGACCCGTTGTCAACGATTATGACCTCGAAGCGGTCAGCGGGGAGGGTTTGGGCTTGAAGGCATGCCAGAAGTCCTCGGAGAAAGCCGCATCGGTTATAGGTGGAGATCACAACCGATACCTCTGGAGCCTGGCCCGCTCTGGCATTGGGACTGGCGATGATCGCAACGATCTGGCCGGGCTCAGCCTCGGCGGCTTTAAAGCTCACGCACGGCGAACCTAGCAGAGGTATCCTGGCCGGTGTTCATAGACGAGCTAGGAGCTGAGCACCCAGCTGCCACCAGTACTCCAGTTGAGCTAGATGGATCGCCTGAGCTTTCAATAGTGGTGGTCACCCACGACTCCCGAAGAGAGATCCGAGCCTGCCTGGACTCGATCTTTCGTGCGGCTGAGCCAAGGTGGGACCCTGGCGGGAGTCTTCAGGTGATCCTGGTCGACAACTGTTCTGCCGATGGCACCTTAGATGCAGTAGCACACCATTTTCCCCTGGTGGAGCTGGTACGCGCGCCACGTAGGCGGGGCTATGCTGCCAACGCAAACGCCGGAGCCTCACGGGCGAAAGGCAGGATTCTAGTTCTGCTCAACCCCGACACCAGGGTATACATGGGTGCCCTGACCACCCTTGTAGACTTTCTCGACAGCCATCCAGAAGTAGGCATATGCGGGCCGCGGCTGGTATTTCCCGACGGCTCGCCACAACCGTCTGCCCGGCGCTTTCCAAGGCCCGGCGTCACTGTGGTTCGTCGCACGCCGCTTAGGCTGGTTTTGGAGCGAGGCCGGTGGAGCGGAGAGCGGCACCACCTCATGCTCGACGAGCGAATAGAGGTACCATCGGCGGTGGACTGGCTGCTTGGAGCAGCGATGGTCATGCGCGCGAGCTTCTATCGCCAGCTCGGCGGCATGGATGAGCGGTACCGGCTGTACTGCGAGGACATAGATCTGTGTTGGCGGAGCTGGGAACGCGGGATGTCGGTGGTGGTCGTGCCGGCTGCCACCGTGGAGCACGAGCTTGGCGAGCTTACTCGCAAGAGGTTCCTCACTAGGGCAACTATCTGGCACGGCCAAAGCATGGCCCGCTTTGTCATGCGCCACGGCTTCAAGAGACCTATGGGCGCTCCAGATGGGTGCTCTCCTGTTGCCTGAGTCTTTACGGTGGCTCGGCTTTGCCCTGGGGGTGGTGCTCCTGGTCGCGACCATGGCGAGCGTGGCTGTCACCCTGATCATGCCCAGGGCTCGCAGGTCCAGGCTTGCCAGCTTGGCTGGATCGACCAGCAGGTATGTGGTGGTGAGAGCCAGCCGCATCGCAAGGACCTACGAGCGCCAGGACGCCCTGTTGGCGGCGGTGGCGCCGGTGATGCTGCTGTCTCTGCTTATGAGCTGGTTTGTCCTGGCGCTTTTCGGTTGGACCCTGCTCAACTGGCCGCTTATCCATCTTGGGATCTGGCAGGCCCTGAGGGAGACCGGTTCATCCGCGTTCACTCTCGGCTTTGCGTCAACGAACAGGCCTGGGCCGACCTTGGTGGACTTTGGGGCTGCGGCCACAGGGCCGCTTATCGTTGCACTCCAGATCTCCTACCTGCCCACGCTCTACAATGCGTTCAACCGGCGAGAGACCCTGGTGACCCTGTTGGCCAGCAGGGCCGGTTCGCCACCATGGGGTCCGGAGATACTCCGCAGGCACCGCTTCTTCGGGCTTTTCGACCAGCTGCCTGCCTTCTATGCGGAGTGGGAGAGGTGGTCAGCCGAGGTGGCCGAGAGCCACACCAGCTATCGGACGCTCCTGTACTTCAGGTCACCAGCGCCGTGGCGCTCTTGGGTAGTGAGCCTGCTCGCTGTGCTGGACTCTGCGGCCCTTCTCCATGCGGTGGCTCCGAGCCAGGCACCCACCCAGGCTCGCCTTTGCCTGCAGATGGGTCTTACCTGCTTTAGAGATCTGGCGAGAGCGTTCTCCCTGCCATACGATCCCGATCCAGATCCCGACGAGAGCTCGCTCATCCTCAGCTACGAGGAGTTCCTCGTCGGGTACAACACAGTTGTAGAGGTGGGCATAGTAGTTGAGCGAGGTCCTGACGAGGCGTGGCTGCACTTCAAGGGATGGCGGGTCAACTATGAGCAGGCTGCCTATGGGCTGGCTGAGCGCGTGCTCGCCCCACCTGCCCCCTGGTCTGGGCCACGCCGTGGTCT
>JAMCQF010000130.1:954-4433 GCA_023379605.1 Actinomycetota bacterium | reverse complement strand
ACACGAAGGGCAAGCTATTAGATCGAGGCTCTGGTGGAAGAAGCTGAGAAGCTGGTGAAAGAGGGCGTTGAAGCACGTCTGGCGGCTGCTGACAAGAATGCGCAAGCAGAGGCAGAAGCCGATCGGGTGGCCCTTTTGGCAGAAAAGGGCGCCGACGCCAACGATGCCAGGGTCAAGATTGACCATATTCGCTCGCGACTCACCTAGCGCCCGGCTCCTTTCTCCTGCTACACTAGTACTGCCGTTCGGTTCGCTGGGCGTGCGTCGAGCGTGGGCGCTTGCCCACGCTTTTGATTTGGGAAGAGGGATGCGCGAGGAGGTGAGGTGCCCGGTGGAGGTGTCTGCGGCACTACGCGGCCTCGTGATGTCGGTCTTGGAGTCGACCGATCTCGAGCTATATGACCTGGAATGGGTCCCCGGTGCCCTCAAAGTAGTCCTGGATCGCCCTGGTGGGGTGGACCTCGACTCCCTCTCGGATGCCAACCGCACGCTCTCTTTGGCTCTGGACCATCTAGAGGAGGCTCCTGGAGGTCCCTATACCTTGGAAGTGTCAAGTCCCGGGCTGGAGAGGAACCTCCGTACTCCGGCGCATTTCAAGGCAAGCCTCGGAGAGCTCGTGAGCGTGAGGACAAATCCCGGCGTCGAAGGTGACCGTAGGGTACGTGGCGTGCTGGTGGGGGCAGATGAGGAGGCAATAGTCGTGCGAGCAGGTGCCACCCCCGACGCCGCCCTTCCCGGCGGCGACTATGAGGATCGTAGGATCCTCTATAAAGATATCGAGCGTGCACGCACGATCTTTGAGTGGGGCACCCCCAAACCTGAAAGCTCTCGCCGTTCTGCTCGACACAAGGTAAAGGCTGAAACGACCACGGGGGCCCCTCGCCGTTCGCGCAAATCAGCAGCTCCGGCGGGTGTCGGCCATGAAGCAGTTGGATCAAGGTCGGCAATCTCATGAGCGCTCAGGCCAACTTTGAGTTTCTCGACGCTTTGGGTCAAATCGCAGCCGACAAGGGGATCTCGGTGGAGACCCTTCTGGATGCTCTGGCCAATGCTCTTGTGGCGGCCTACAAGCGTTTGCCCAACGCTGCTGAGGAGGCTGTGGTCACAGTAGATCCGGACTCCGGGGAGATCCGTGTCTACGGCCAAGAGTTGGACGAAGAGGGAAACGTTGTGCGGGAGTGGGATGACACTCCCGAGAACTTTGGCCGGATAGCAGCTCAGACAGCCAAGCAGGTGATCCTCCAGCGGATCCGTGAAGCCGAGCGCGATCTTAAGTACGAGGAGTACGCGGGTCGTGAGGGTGACATAGTGACCGGGATCATCCAGCAAAGTGACAACCGCTACACACTGCTGGACCTTGGCAGGGTAGAGGCTCTACTGCCCCAGGCAGAGCAGGTCCCATACGAGCGCTACGAGCATGGATCGAGGATCAAGGCGTACATAGTCGAGGTCAGGAAGACGACAAAGGGCCCACAGATCGTAGTTAGTCGCAGCCACCCGGGACTTATAAAGCGCCTTTTCGAGTTGGAGGTGCCTGAGATGACCAACGGTGTGGTGGAGATCAAGGCGGCAGCTCGCGAGCCTGGGCATCGGACCAAGATTGCAGTGTGGTCTAACGATTCCAACGTGGACCCTGTGGGAGCCTGTGTGGGTGCCCGCGGGGCGAGGGTGCGGATGGTGACCAACGAGTTGAGGGGTGAGAAGGTCGACATCGTCCCCTTCTCCGACGATCCTGGCGAGTACGTAGCGCGTGCCCTCCAGCCAGCCAAGGTGCGGGAAGTCCGTCTGGATGAGGAGTCAGGCACCGCAACGGTCGTTGTGAGCGATTACCAGCTTTCCTTGGCTATAGGCAAGGAAGGTCAAAATGCCCGTTTGGCGGCTCCGGCTCACCGGATGGCGGATAGATATTAAAAGTGAGACCCAGATGGCACAGGAGGATGCCGGCTACGGCGGTGAGGAGTGGGCTGAGGGCGAGTGGGTGCCCAGTGACAGCGGTGACATGGTATGGCAGCCTGCTGGTGGCGGGGACGCTGTCTCAGCTGAGGAGTGGTCCCGCCAGATGACCGCGACGGACGGTGACGACACGAACCCAGATATAGACTCTTGGTCAGCCTCTGGAGGCCAAGATCCTTCCGGCTCCGGCGATGAAGCGATCTCCTTCGGCCAAGCCACACCGCAGGGGGATGCGTCTCAGTCAGAACCACCGGAGGCGGACCCAGTCGTGGAGGCCAAGCCGTAGCCCCGATTCGTACCTGTGTAGGATGCCGTGTTAGGACCAGCCCGGATGTGCTCGTGAGACTGGTGAGCACAGAGCATGGCGGGCTGGCAATCGGGCCTGGAAGGCCGGGCCGTGGTGCATGGCTGTGCAGAGGCTCCAGACGCTGCGCTGAAGAGGCACTTAGGCGCCGGGCTCTCCAGCGAGCCTTGCGCTCATCGGTAAAAATCACCTTGGAAGAGCTGGTGGCCCTTGCCGGAGCCCACGATGGCACGGATGGGCCTCTACATGGCCAGCAGCCAGCCCAGTCTCTTCCTGGTATGAACGGCGACTTTGGAAGGAGAGCTCCAAGCCCGTCAAGACAGCCTGCAGGACGGCCCGAAAATGCAGTAGCTGCCAATGAAGGGCCATTGGTGTGCGAGGATGGTATAGCCGTAACTTGGTTTCGCCGGGACGCAAGCTCCATAGCAGGCATCCCAGCGGCATCAGGCCGGGACAACGAGAGGATTGAACGACCCCTTGGCGAAGAAGATCCGCGTCTACGAACTTGCACGTGAGCTGGGGCTCACTAATAAAGAGGCGCTAGACCTATGCCTGTCGCTGGGCATGGGAGTAAAGAGTCATTCATCCAGTATCGAGGAGGCCCAGGCAGATCGCGCCCGGCGCAAAGCCGACCGTGAGGGACTCCGCCGCCCAGTCACCCCGGTCGAAGAGGCCGAGCCTCAGGGGACCCCTGGGGGAGTGAAAGCGGCATCCATCGCAGCGAGGTCCCCTGAACTGGCCTCTAGCTCAGCCCAAGGATCAGCGCGAGCCCCGGCCGGGGGACCTGGAGTCTCAGCAGGGCTTGAACCAGTTCGATCCGGCCAGATGGCCACTACAGGAGGCGCTTTATCTGAAAGCTTGGAGGATGCCACAGCCTTAAGGCCCGCTGGTAGCTCATCCGAGCCCGGCGCAATCACCGAACCGCCGGTGACCCTAGGCCAGAGTCCAAAGCCCGCAGAGCCACCGGCAATGCCAGGTGATGGCGGAGCGGACTTCCACAGGCTCGTGCGCTCCAAGCCAGCTTCACAGCGAGGCGAGCTCTCAGGGCAAAGCGCCCTGCGCACTGGTGGCACTAGCCACCCTGGGCCAACAGCAGGTTCCCAGGTTCGTTCTGAGCGTGCTCAGCACAGCGCACAAGCCCCCACAGGCAAACCAGCCCTAAGCGGCGGGAGCGACGGTGCTGCCGCTGGCGCACGTCCGGAAGCAGAGCTCCTGTCTCCAG
>JAMCQF010000130.1:0-944 GCA_023379605.1 Actinomycetota bacterium | reverse complement strand
AGTGCTCCCGCGGGCTCAGGTCCGGAAGTAGAGCTCCTGTCTCCAGCAGCTTCTGTGCCAGCTTCTGCGAAGCAGGCCCAGAAGTCCAGCCTCGGAGATGTCAGCGCTGACCTATCAGACACCGGGCTCCTCTCGCCTCCAGGCAATGCGCCGGCAACTAAACCAAGTCCATCCCGACCAAGTTCAGCTCAACCGGCGGTTACCAAGAGCACTGCGAGCTCTCCTGGCGGGGACAGGGTAGAGGGCCAGGCGGGGACGAAGGCGCCAGCACCCGGTCGTCCAGGTGATCTAAGATCCCGTCCACCTGTTGGTCCGAGCGGGAGGCCCATACCTCCCCCACCGGGCACAAGGCCACCCGTCGGCCTGAGCGGGAGGCCCATACCTCCCCCGCCGGGAATGGGCGGCAGGCGTCCTACGCCGCCGCAGAGCTCCCCTGGTCGGCAGGGATCCTGGTCGTCAGGGCCAGTAGGCTCGCGTCCCTCGGGCTCTGGTGGTAGGTCTTCAACGGGGTCCAGCTCGGCTGGAGGGCGTAGCGCAGGACCGTCGAGCCGTCCAGGGGGAGCATCATCGGGCCCCTCGGGTCGTCCCGGGTCATTTGGTCGAGGCCCTATCGCGCCGCCACCCCCCGGCTCAACGCGCCAAGGTCAAGGGGGAGCGCGCGGGCGCCAGCCCCAGCGCCGTCCACGCAGGCGCCGCCGCACGCTAGAGGAGCTGGAGCCTACCCAGCTCACGTCTTACATGCCTTCGGATGCCCCAGTACCTGACCACGAAGTCATCTTGGAGCGTGGCTCCACGGCCCAAGATGTTGGCCCTCGCCTTAACCGCTCTGCTGGGGATGTGATCCGGTTCCTTCTTCTTCAAGGAGAGATGGTCACAGCAACCCAGTCCCTCACCGACGACATGATCGAGCTCTTCGCCGCCGAGATAGGAGCCGATATAGTCCT
>JAMCQF010000129.1:10083-19043 GCA_023379605.1 Actinomycetota bacterium | reverse complement strand
CCGTGGGCAGGGATCGTTCCAGAGACAGCTGCATCCATAGCTTCTGAGCTAGCAGGAATGGTCGACTACATAGCAGTAGTACGCGGGTCTATCTTCACCGTTGCGGAAACCCGGCCCGATTGCCACACCCAACCTGGCTTCAATGCGGACCTCACAAGTCTCATAAGACAAGCCGTGCCGACCCGTGTAGCCATAGTGGCTCAGGGCTCTCTTGTAGAAACACAGATCTGCGAAGATCTCCTCACCTCCTCCACAGCAGATTTCGTAGAGATGACACGGGCCCAGATTGCTGACGCAGATCTGGTCGAAAAGCTCATGAGAGGCCAGGGCGAGCAAGTCCGCCCATGCATACTCTGCAATCAGACATGCCAGGTGCGTGACGTCAGGAATCCCATAATCACATGTGTGCTAGACCCTTCCAGCGGGCATGAGACTGAAGACGCCCCACAGGACCGGATAACCTCCGCATCCAGCCATCTCCTCGTTGTCGGAGGTGGCCCAGCCGGCATGGAGTGCGCTCGGGTTGCAGCGGGCTTGGGCCACAAAGTAACCCTGGTTGAGCGATCCAAAAGGCTTGGTGGAGCTGTACGAACAGCTGCACTGGGCTCTGGCCGGGAACGGCTGTCGAAGATAGTGGATTGGCTCGAGCTCCAATGCCATGAGCTTGAGGTGGAGATCATCACCGGCCACGACGCATCATATGGAGATGTTATTGATCATAAGGGACATGTGGTGCTCTGTACGGGGTCATCACGCGGTAGACCAACATATGCGATAGACGAGGGCTCTAGCGTGATCAGCGCCGCAGAGCTCCTTCAAAGAACTGAGGAAGACGGGGCACTGCCTGACTCAGGGACTGCATTGGTATGGGATCCAATCGGAGGTCCAATAGGGATATCCGTCGCAGAGCTACTACGCAGCTCTGGATGGGAGGTATCGCTTGCAACACCGGATCTCGTGGCTGGCCAGGAGCTGGCTCGTAGTGGGGACCTGGCATCTGCGAATATACGTCTGGCAGCAAGCGGCGTCAGGCTCCTAAAGAGGTCTCTCCTGCGTACGGTGGCGATTGGCTCGGCCACCTTGGAGGATCGCTTCAGCGGGACCCGCTTCAGCCTAGATGCAAGCTTGGTGGTCGACGCAGGCTACAGGCTGGCTGAGGATTCCCTGTGGCGGAAGACCGGCCAACGATTCGTTCGTGCAGGCGACTGCGTGGCTCCCAGGACCATCCACGAAGCCGTTCTGGAGGGAAGACGAGCAGCGCTCGGCCTAGATCTAGATTTAGACCGGAACTCGATCTTTAGATTGGGACCCGACAGGTCCACCACAAAAGCAGCCTTTGGTGCACGATCCTCTCTCGGCTCGACCACGGAGATTGGGCAATGACTACCAACGGGCGGCTTCCTCTACTGTTCTCGCCGCTCGAGCTGGGGCCGGTTACCGTGCGCAACCGGATCGTGTTCGCGGCTCACCTTACCAACTATGCAACCAACGGCTTGCCATCTGCCCAGCATGCTGCTTACTACCAAGCGCGAGCTGCTGGCGGTGCAGGCCTTATAATCACCGAAGAGCACTCGGTGCATCCCACCGATTGGCCTTACGAGAAGCTCATCCATGGCTTTCGCCCAGAGGTGGTGGAAGGGTACCGGCGCATCACAGATGCTGTGCACGGGCATAATACCCCTATCTTTGCCCAGATAAACCATAACGGGGGACAAGCTAGCGGAATGTACAGCCGGCTCCCTGTGTGGGCTCCTTCCCCTGTGGCTGATCCACTCTTTCGCGAAGTGCCAAAAGAGTTGGAGGAGCGAGAGATAAAGGAGATCGTGGAGGGATATGCACTTGTGGCTTCCCACTGCATGGAAGGCGGGTTTGACGGGATCGAGCTTCAGTGCTCTCACAGCTCAATTGTTAGAGGATTCCTCTCGCCAGCTACAAATTTGCGAACCGATCGCTACGGAGGATCTCTCGCCAATCGTGCACGCCTGCTCTTGGAGATAACGGCGGCCGTGAGAAAGCGGATTGGCTTCCGCCTTGCCCTGGGAGTAAGGCTGTGCGGCGATGAGCTTATCGAAGGGGGGACCACTATTGACGATGCCGTCGAAGTCGCCAAGATGGTTCAAGAGCAGGGCTTGGTGGACTACGTGAACACCTCTATAGGAGTTGCCACTGCATCGCTGTTCATGATTGAGGCCTCCATGCATATCCCGCCAGGCTATAGCTTATTTATTCCTTCCGCGATACGTAATGCTATAGATCTGCCCGTTGTTGGAGTAGGAAGGTTTAAGGACCCCGTGCAAGCCGAACGAGCTCTCCAGCATGGTTACTGTGACCTTGTGGGAGCCGTGCGCGCTCAGATAGCTGATCCGGACTTCGCTTCCAAGGCGCGCGTTGGGCTAGTAGACGACATTAGGCTCTGCCTCTCGTGCAACCAGGAGTGCGTTGGCCGCATGGGCCTGAACCGGTGGCTCGGCTGCATTGAGAACCCCCGCGCCGGCAAGGAGGAACTGCCAGCTTACCCGAAAGAGATCTCGCCTAAGAATATAGTCGTTGTAGGGGCAGGCCCAGCCGGCATGCAGGCCGCGATCACATCGGCAGAGCGGGGCCACTCGGTAGTCATATTAGAGCGCGACGACCGCCCAGGGGGCCAGATCCGCCTGGCTGCCTCGGTACCAAGCCGGGCGGAGCTCGGAGACCTCATACGCAACCAGATCGCAGCCTGTGCAAGATCCGGAGTTGAGATTCGGTGCGGGGTGAACGCCGGGGTTGAGGAGGTTATGGACCTACGGCCAGACGCCGTCATAATTGCCACCGGATCTCTCCCCAACCTTCCCCCTTGGGCGCCGCCTTACCAGCTGGGCGGATCCAAAGAAGAAACAGCGCCCGAATTTGGTTCGAATAGTCCTAGAGCTGGCCTCGACGGCAACGGGCCAATTGGCCCGCTTTGCGCAGATGTGTGCCATGTTCTGGATGGGACTGCGGTCCCAACCGGGCGTGTGCTTGTCATAGATGAGCTGGGGTTCCACCAAGCGACCAGCGTCGCAGAGCTCTTGGCGGATCGCGGATGCGCCGTGGAGATAGCCACCCCGGCCATGGTGGTGGGACAGGACCTGGGCATAACCTTGGACATGGAGAGCTGGAACATAAGAGCAGCGGCAAAGGGGATCACTCAGTCGACTGACTTAGTGGCCATTGGCTTCGACGCGACCACAGTGCACCTACTGCACCATCCAACCGGCACAATATATCGTCGAGAGGTAGATTGGGTGGTATTAGCCGTTCCCCCCATTCCTGAGGAGACCCTGTACTACTCGCTTAGGCAACGCTCACCGAAACTAGAGCTCCACCGCGTCGGTGATTGCCTGGCTCCAAGGAGGGCTCATGCTGCTGTTATCGATGGAGATCGCATTGCAGCCAGACTATGACAACCATGGAGCTAGGGTGATGAGCCTCTCTGCTGTGAATGGCCCGGATAGGACTGTCCCATGCTCGCTTTGATCCCTGTACGTAAAGGTGCCCTTCCCGCGGGGGCTCAGGAGTGCGTGGACGAGGCAGGAGGAAGGGCCTGGGTCATCGGGGAAGAAACCTCGCTGGCCAGCGACCAGCTGACTGCCGAGTATATCTGGACAGCGGAGGTGGGTCCGTTCTCCCCGGCACGGTGGGCATCGGCCCTTACAAGAGCTGTGCACCAAGAGGACGTGATCATCCTCCCGGCCTCGCCCGATGGCCGTGACCTGGCCCCGAGGCTGGCTCACGTGCTCGGGCGACCACTGCTGGCTCGTGCGATCCTCATCCGGCCAGATCGCGTGATAACCCTGAGCATGGGGACAAAGCTTATGTATGAAGTCTCCCCCAGTGCTCCATTCGTAGCGACCCTCGAGCCTGGCTCACGCGGGACTGACCCACGAGCACGCGCTGGCAAGCCCGCTTTAGTCCATGAGCTCACCTTGGACCTTGGCGACGAGCCAGATCCCAAGGTAAGTGAGGTGCTCCCTCCGGATCCGGCCTCTATGGACCTCTCAGAGGCACAGCGGATACTTGCGGCAGGCGCGGGGCTGGGCAGCGCCGAAGCCTGCGAGCTCCTGGGCAGGGTGGCCGTCGCTCTGGGGGCCTCTGTGGGCGCCACCCGTGTAGTTACCGATGCAGGCTGGCTCCCACACTATCGCCAGATCGGGACTACGGGAGTAAGCGTTCACCCAAGCATTTATATCGCCCTAGGAATATCGGGTGCTGTCCAGCACATAGGCGGAATAGGTGAGCCAGCCCATATAGTCGCTGTCAACGTAGATCCAAGCTGCCCTATGATGGCAATGGCGGATCTGGCAATCGTCTCCGACGCCCCATCACTGCTTAGAGCACTTGCCACGCGCCTTGGAGTCGAGATTCATGAGTGATATTAAAGGCCCCCCTCCTCTTAATGAGAGCCAACGTTCATTGGGATATGTTGTGCCGAACACTAGGAGCCTCCAAAGCGAGCATGACGGGGCTTCATGCGACGTAGCAGTGGTCGGAGCTGGGCCGGCAGGCTCTGCGGCAGCCCTTGTCTTGGCCAGGGACGGCTGGTCGGTGTGCTTACTGGAGAGAGGCAGCTACCCAGGCTCCAAGAATATGTATGGTGGAGTAATATATCCTAGAGTTCTAGATGGGCTTCTGCCCAACTGGAGAGAGGATATGCCAGTACAGCGCTGGGTGACCAGGCGGGCCACGATGGTCATGACAGAGACCCAGAGCCTCACACTAGACTACAGGACCTCTGCATGGGGATCCCCGCCTTACAACGGCGCTACCTCCTTTAGGCCAGAGCTTGACCGGTGGTTGGCTGGAAAGGCAGTAGAGGCTGGAGCAGTGCTGGTGGAAGCCACGACCGCTACTGGCTTGCTGCGCGACCCCTCAAGCGGGGCCATATGCGGCGTTCGGACAGACCGCCCCGACGGTGATCTCAGGGCAAGGATCGTGATCGCCTGCGATGGGGTTAACTCCTTTTTGGCAAAAGAAGCCGGCCTATATAAGAACTTGGATCCGTCCAACTACACCTTAGGTATTAAAGAGGTTCTGTCACTTCCGTCAAAGACCATTGAGGACCGGTTCGGCCTCAGCCCAGGACAGGGCGCTGACTTCGAGATCCTGGGCTGCACAGGGGGGATTCCAGGAGGCGGATTTCTCTACACGAACTTAGACTCCCTGGCCGTGGGGGTGGTGGTGCGCCTGCCGGAGCTGGCTGCGTCCGCCAGGCGTCCCGAGGAGCTTGTCACCGAGCTCAAGGCTCACCCGGGAATTGCTCCCCTGGTAAGAGACGGGGAGCTGATCGAGTACTCGGCGCATCTGATCCCCGAGGGTGGGCTTGACATGATGCCAGAGCTGGTTTGCGATGGGCTTCTGGTGGCAGGTGACGCCGCAGCGATGTGCTTGGCTGCTGGGATCTGGCTCGAGGGAGTAAACTTCGCGATTGGATCGGGAGCGGCTGCTGGCGAGGCCGCATCACAGGCTCTGGCATCTGGAAGCTCGAATGCCAGAGCCCTGGCGGGCTACAGAGACCGGCTCGAGTCCAACTTCGTACTGGCAGACCATCGCAAGCTAAGACGAGCTCCCCACCTGGTACTTTCGAAGCGGATGCAGCTCAGCTATCCCCAGCTAATGTGCAACCTGATGGAAGGCGTGTTCACGGTTGAGAACCCTTCCCCCAAACCCGGGCTGACCAAGCTCGTTCTTCGCGAAGCCAAGAGGAGCGGCGTGAGCTTGACAGAGCTATTGAGCGACGCATGGACAGCTTTTAGGACCTTCGGTTGAGACTGCAAAGAAGAAAGCAGGAGCAGGCGAGCCATTCTCCCGCTAGCGAGCTGAGCAAGCCAGGAACGCATGTCTTTGGTTCCAGGGCTCTCTCAGGGGCCGGAAGTTATGGCCTGGCTGCAAGAAGGCGAGCTGCAATGGATGCAGGCGTTTCCTTCGAGGACCGCATGGCAACAGTGGAGTTCACCATCGCACCCGATGCACACATAGTGGTCGATGGCGACTCTTGCCGGGGATGTACCACCAAGGCCTGTATATCAGCCTGCCCTGCAGGCCTCTTCGTCCCCACCTCAGATGGGGGGGTACTGTTCAACTATGAGCAGTGCTTCGAGTGCGGGACGTGCTATATGGTGTGCAACGTCGCTGGCGCTATCACATGGAACTATCCGCTGGGTGGCCATGGTGTCTCATTTCACAGATCTTGATACAAATCCAAACCCTGTCGGGCCCAGGTGGGTAAACAGGTAGATGGGTCCGGCACCAGAAGTTCTACTTGACGCCGATCCAGACGTAGTTGAGCGCGAGCCGCTCTGTAGGTCGGGGTCTTGCGCGAGGTGACCGATACGATGGAGCCTGCCCCGGTCATGGTGGCTGTTGCGCTCAAAAATATCTCCCAAGATACCAGGATCGATGCCCTCACCGGAGAGGTCGAAAGAGACGAGCCTTCCTCAGCTCTCTCCCGCGCCGATCAAGCCGCCCTGGAATGGGCCCTTAGGTTGGCTGGGATCTGGAGCGGTGGGCTTGCTGCGCTCACAGCCGGTCGTCGCCCAAGCGAGCGCGTGCTTAGAACTGCCTTGGCTGCTGGTGCATCCAGAGCCCTAAGGGTGGACCTGGCGCCTGAACGCCCGAGTGAGGCTGTTGCGCGGGCGCTGGCAGCTGGGATTGAAAGGCTTGGCGCGCAGGTAGTGATCTGTGGCGATATGAGTCCTGACCGCGGATCTGGCTCGGTTCCTGCCTACCTAGCGGCCCATTTGAGTGCTGCACAGGGGCTCGGACTGCTGGACATTAAACCAGACTCCAGCGGCAGAGCCAAGCTACAGGCCTGGAGGCGCTTGGACGGTGGCAGGCGCGAACTGCTGACCCTGCACCCGCCCTGCGTGCTTTCGGTAGAGGGATCTTCTGCTGTGCTTCGCAGGTCATCACTTCCTGCCGTGCTCGCCACCTCATCTGGAGCTCTGCCCATTGAGGTGATGACACCAGCAGAGCCAACGCCAGGGCCCGCCGAGCTCATGGCGGTAGGGGCCAAGACCATGCCTTTTAGGCCCCGGACCCACTTGATCGCTCCCCCAGACCCATCACTTGACCCCCTGCAGCGTGTGATAGCGCTTACCGGAGCTACGAGCGATCATGCTCCTGCGAAGACCGTAGTTGCAGATCCACAGGTAGGAGCAGATAGTCTTTTGGATGCGCTCAGATCCTGGGGAGAGCTCCAAGAGTGACCTTTCCTGGTCCTTGCAGCTTCTGCTTGGATGCCACTCGCGCCCATAAGAACGCGGCTATGCCTTACAGAACATGCCTCAAATCCACACCGTTTTGCCCTGGAACCCCCCTGAGCATGAGCCTTGAGCCGGATCGGCCAACATCTGCTCTGCCTGGCACCAGAGGATCGGGTACAACCCTTTCGGAGATGACCTGGGAGGAGGCAGCGGATCTGGCTAGCTCGTCGTTGCTTGCGATCCCGCTCGGATCTACAGAGCAGCACGGACCCCACCTTCCTTTGGATACTGACACCCGCATAGCGATGGCTATGGCAGAGCGACTGGCCAGCGCCCGTGGTGATGTGGTTGTAGCTCCACCTGTGCCCTATGGCTCAAGTGGGGAGCACAAAGGATTCGCAGGGACTCTGTCCATAGGTGCTCCAGCAACGGAGTATCTTTTTGTGGAGGTGGTTCGCTCTGCGGATGCGTTCGCCGGGGTGGTACTGATCTCGGCTCACGGCGGAAACGCCTTGGCACTATCAAGGGCAGTCCGAATCCTAAGAGCCGAGAAGCGCCGGGTCCTCCCCTGGTGGCCTACGCTCAGGGCGCTGCGGGAAGGGTGCCCTGATGGGATTGAACCGGACGCTCACGCTGGATGGGTGGAAACCTCGCTAATCCTCGCTATCGCACCCGAGCTCGTTCACCTGGACCGCGCCAAGGCCGGCAACCAGCGGCCATTAAACGAGCTGAGCCACCAGCTATTTAGCTCAGGAGTGGCAGGAGCCAGCTCTAACGGCGTGCTGGGCGATCCAGCAGGTGCCTCCAAAGAGCACGGTGTGGCGTTGCTAAGAGCGCTCTGCGCCGATTTGGAAGCTCGGGTGGTTCGATGGTGGGTCAATGGCGCCCGGTAGGCCAGCAACGGCCACCTGGGCAGAGCACGGCACTGTGAGCAGGGCTTCTAGGCGTGTGGGTCAGCGCGTGTGGAGCATGGCGCTGTGAGCAGGGATTCTAGGCGTGTGGATCAGCGCGTGTGGAGTACGGCGCTGTGAGCAGGGATTCTAGGCGTGTCGCGATAGTAACCGGCGCCGCTCGGGGAATAGGGGCTGCCACAGCCAGGCGGCTCTCTGCAGCCGGATGGAGCCTCGTTCTCTTCGACTCTTGCAAGGACGACCCGGCCCTCTCCTACAATCTCGCAACGCAGGCCGACCTTGCCTCCGTAGTCAGCGCCTGCGGGGGCAAGACTGTAGCCCAGCCGGTAGTTGGCGATGTGAGGAGCCAGGATGCACTTGCCAGAGCAGTGAGCTTGGCAATGGACAGCTTCGGAGGGCTCCACGCCGCAGTGGCGGCAGCAGGCGTCATCTCTGGGGGAATGGACGCCTGGGATGTCCCTGACCAGGCCTGGGACGCGACCGTGTCTGTGAACCTGGGGGGCGTGTGGCGCCTAGCCAGGGCCGCGATTCCCGCTCTTTTGGAAAGCCCTGGCGGTGGAGTTGGTGGTAGGTTCGTGGCGGTGGCGTCCGCAGCGGGGATAAAGGGCATACCCAAGCTTGCCGCCTACTCAGCTGCCAAGCATGGGGTCGTAGGCCTGGTTCGAAGCCTTGCTGCGGAGCTTGCCCCTTACGGAATAACGGCCAACACCGTGGCACCTGGTTCAACCAAGACCGCGATGCTGAGCGCTACCGCATCGATCTACGGCCTTGGAAGCCCTGAGGAGCTCTCCGTTCACCACCTAGACGAGCGTCTCCTCTCCCCAGATGA
>JAMCQF010000129.1:0-10073 GCA_023379605.1 Actinomycetota bacterium | reverse complement strand
GCGCCGAAAGCAGCGGGGTCACCGGCGCCGTCCTGCCAGTGGATGGCGGCATGACAGCGCGCTGAGGCAGTGCCAGTAGAGCCTCCACTAGCTGGCGCTGCAATCCTTCCATGGGATCACCAGACCAAAGCCACACAGGCCGTGAGCTAGCAACCAGAGATCGCCTGCCCCTACAATCGTTTGGCAGGGTGCCTGGCAACCTCTATTGGCAGCTACCCTGCCTGTACTCACCACTCCCGGTGGAGCAATTACGCAAAAGGGGAAAGAAATGCTTAAGACCGAAGCGGCAATCCTATGGAACCTGCACGAACCGTGGAGCGTGGAGGAGGTGGAGATCGGTGACCCGGTGGCCAAGGAGGTCTTGGTGCGCTTGGCGGCTTCCGGGCTATGCCACTCCGATGAGCACCTGGTCACAGGCGACATCCCGGCGACTTTGCCAATAATCGGCGGGCACGAGGGAGCTGGTGTGGTCGAGGCAGTTGGCCCAGGTGTGACAGAGGTCTCGCCAGGGGATCACGTTGTGCTCAGCTTCGTGCCTGCCTGCGGCAGGTGCCGGTGGTGCTCCACCGGACATCAAAACCTTTGCGATCTCGGCATGTACCTGCTTGGGGGCGTGGCCATATCGGATGGGACCCACAGGATCAAGGCGCGTGGTCAAGGCATCGGCACGATGGTGCTTCTAGGGACCTTCAGCCCCTACGTATGCGTCCACGAAAGCTCGGTCATAAAGATTGACGACGACCTGCCTCTTGAGAAGGCCGCACTACTTGGTTGCGGAGTGGTCACCGGCTGGGGATCGGCCGTTTACGCGGCCGAGGTCGCTGCAGGAGACACCGTGGTGATCGTCGGAATAGGTGGCATAGGGATCAATGCTGTACAAGGTGCGCGGCTAGCCGGTGCCAAGCGCATCATCGCCGTCGATCCTGTCGAGTTCAAGCGGGAGCAGGCAGAGGCCTTCGGAGCAACCCATACCGCTGCCAGCCTGGAAGACGCGCTCCCCTTGGTGGGCCAGCTCACTTGGGGACAGATGGCGGACAAGGTTATCCTATCACCAAGTGTTGTAACAGGTGATCTTATCGCGCCGGCAATGGCACTCGTTTCCAAAGCCGGCCGGCTTGTCGTTACAGGCATAGCTCCGGCAGCCCAGATGGATGTCCAGCTCAATCTTTTCGACCTATCTATGATGCAAAAAGAAGTGCGTGGGACGATCTTTGGGACTGCAAATCCAAGAGCTGACATCCCCAAGCTTCGGCGGCTGTGCCGAGAAGGAAAGCTCCTTTTGGATGAGCTTGTAACCCGGACGTACAAGCTTCAGGATATAAACGAGGGCTATCAGGACATGCGTGACGGCAAGAACTTAAGGGGCGTGATCGTCTACGATTGATGCGGGTCCAGCCTTGGTACCATCGACGAATGGACACGCCATCAAAGCTTTTCAGTTTGAAGCCTCCACAGTAGAGTCTCTCGCCGGCACTGTTGTGGGCCGCCGACGAGAGATAGAGCTGGTCGTAGCCTCACTAGGAGCAGGTCGTAACGTGCTTTTGGAGGGCCCACCAGGAACCGGGAAGTCAACTCTGCTCTCCGCCGTCACAAAGGCTGCCGGGCTGGGGTACGTGTTCGTCGAGGGAAACGCAGAGCTAACACCAAGCCGCCTCGTAGGCCATCATGATCCAAGCCGCGTGCTCACAGAAGGCTACAGCGAGTCCATCTTCATAGATGGGCCCCTTGTGAGTGCAATGCGCGAAGGGTCAATTCTGTACCTAGAGGAGATCAATCGTATACCTGAGGAGACCATCAACGTCCTGGTCACAGTCATGTCGGAGAAGACCATGCAGGTTCCAAGGCTTGGCCGTCTATACGCCAAGGATGGATTTGCAATTGTTGCAGCTATGAATCCATACGATACAATAGGGACTGCAAGAATATCTCCATCTATATACGATCGCATGTGCCGGGTGAGGATGGACTATCAGACACCCGAAGAAGAGCTTCGCATAGTTCAAAGATCCATAGCTGGCACACCGCCGGTCTCACTGCTGGCTCGTGCTGTAGAGCTTGTGAGAAGGACCCGCGATCATCCAGACGTGAGGATCGGCTCTTCAGTGCGTGGGGCCATAGACATGGCAGAGGTCGCGAACGAGCTGGCCATGATCCGTGCAAAGACGCTCGACCAGCCTGATGTATGGCTCGACGCGGCGCTGGCGGCCCTTTCAGGGCGTATCCGGATCAGCGAAGGGTCGGAACGATCTTCAGAGGATGTCATAGAAGAACTGTGGCGATCTGTGTTCACTCGCTCAGAGGGCCAGTTGGCACCAGAGCTGCCAACCCCCGAGCGACCCGATCCGGCCGGTTCCACACTTGAGCGGGTCGCTGACCGCGGCCTTCGGCCCGGCCAAGAACACAAAGGACCCCAGATCGCAAGGAAGGCAACGGGCTGCTCTGATGAGCGCGCTACAAAGAGTGGCTCGCTGGATGGCAGTGCAAACCAGGGCTTGCCAGCCAAAGAGGGCCCTCATTCCAAGAAGGCTGAGGGCCTGTCCCTTGAGCCAGCCAGCACAACGTGGATTGGCAGGAATCTGGGAAAACCCTGGGCCCCGGACGGCCGATGGCCGGCCGGGGCCTGATCAAGCAAGGTGCAGCGGCCCGCAAGGAGATAGCCGAGGCAAAACGGCTAAGAACCTCAAGGGTCGACATGGCCCGGCACCCCCGCTTTGCCATGGTATCTCCCCGCCCAAGTGAGCTGGACGAAAGCGCCTTCGAGCTGCTGGCGGCAGAGGACCCTGACAGCGCCTTGGAGCTGCTGACTGAGATGACAGGAGCGGTAGACCCAGTCCTCCGACGCTTGGCGACCAAGCTCGCTGGCCGGGTCCTGCTGCGGATGGGCCAGGGCGGCACCTCCGACAACAAAGGTGCCCCCAAGCTTACAAGGCAGGCCGCCACAGGCGACGGGGACCTAGATGTGGAGGCCAGCCTGGACGCGATCATTGCCTCTGCAGCTCGTCAAGAGGCACCGTCTTTGGACAACCTGGTGGAGAGACGCTGGACCTCAAAGCGCCCTGCGGCAGCTCTCGTGATAGATCGCAGCGGGTCTATGGGCGGCGCAAGGTTGGCCACGGCTGCGCTGGCTGCCTCAGTGCTCGCCACTAGGATGCCAGCTGACCACTGTGTCCTCGCATTCTCTGGGCACGTAACCGTTGTCAAAGACATTGAAGATCGCCGATGCCCAGCAGATGTTGTCGAGGACCTCTTGGCGCTGCGGGGTCAGGGCACTACCGATGCAGCCTCTGCCCTGTTTGCCGCGCGCCTTCAGCTTGCTCGCTCGCAGGCAGGACGCAAGATCGCGATCATGCTCTCCGATTGCCGTCACAACGGCAGCGGCGACCCTGCCCTGGAGGGGGCATGGTTCGATGAGGTTGTGCTCCTAGCTCCTGCGACGGATTCTGGCGATGCGCGCCGGCTTGCCAGGCGGATGGGAGCACGTCTGGTGGCCATTAAAGGCCCCTCGTCTATTCCGGCCGCACTGACTGCTGCTCTTAGGTAACCGGGGCCGTCCCTTGCACGATGCCAAAAGCTCTGCTTGCCTAACCCAGCCGCTCCCAGCCGATTTCCGACTTGTCCTAGACAGTCAGACCAGGCGAGTAGACGGCGGCTCGGTCCTTATCGGAGGCACCCCCTTGCGCATAGTCCGGCTCAGCAAAGCCGGAACCCACCGACTCGATGCCTGGCTCTGCGGAGAGGCCGTGGGAACCGATCGAGCAGCCGGTAACCTTGCTCGCCGACTGGTCGACGCCGGTCTGGCGCATCCCGATCCCGGACCTGCCAGTATGACCGCCAAAGATCTAACGGTTGTCATCCCAGTGAGAGACCATGGGGAATGCTTGGGGACCCTTGTCGACTCGATTCTTTCATCCATGGACAAAGAACCGACCAGTAAAAACCAGCCTTACGAAATGATCATCGTTGACGATGGCTCTGAAGATCGTGCCCCCGTCAAAAGTGCCTGCTCGCTACTAAATGCACGATATATTTGCCATGAGATCCCCAGAGGGCCCGCGGCCGCACGCCAAACCGGAATGGATGCTGCCTCAACTAAGCTGGTCTATTTCCTGGATGCCGATTGTATCGTTGGAGAAGATTGGTTCGATGGCCTGCTGGCTCATTTCAATGACCCCTCAGTGGCAGCCGCAGCCCCTCGGATCCTCCCAGCTCTAAGTGGCCACGGGCTCGGGCTGGCGACAAATAGGCTCAGCATCTGGGCAAGGGTCGCCACTGCCTACGAGTCCGCAAGGTCACCGCTCGATCTCGGTTCCAAACCCGCCAGAGTCGCACCTAGGGGTCGTGTCCCCTACGTACCCACCGCAGCTCTTGCAGTAAGGGTCAGCGCGGTGCATGCAGTGGGCGGCTTCGACCTGTCCATGGTAGTGGGCGAAGATGTGGACCTTGTCTGGAGGCTTGTCGAGGCTGGTTGGACGGTTCGCTATGATCCCTCTGCCAGGGTTGCACACCAGGTGAGATCGGGCCCCTTGGCTTTCATCAGGCAACGCCTTTCCTACGGAAGCTCAGCGGCACCACTGGCCATGCGGCACCGAGGCGCCGTGGCTCCTCTTTCGATCTCACCTTGGAGCGTGGCGGCTTGGTCGTTGGCCTCAATGGGTCATCTCAAAGCAGCGGTAGGATTGGTTGGAATCTCCACTGTGCTCATGGCAAGGCGTCTGGAGGCACTACTGGATCCCGCCAGGGAAGCTCTCCGCCTTGCCGGCATGGGAAACCTAGCAGCTGGCTGGCTGGTAGCAGATGCGCTTCGCAGAGCCTGGTGGCCGCTCGCCCTGCCCCTGGCGGTTATCACGAGGAAGGCTCGCCGCGCTGTGCTGCTTGCATTCGTCATACCACCCGTAGTTGGCTGGGTCGGTCTCGAGCTCTTAAGAGGCGACCGCCGGGTCCGCTCTGGCCTGCTCGCGTGGTGGGCACTATGGCTAGTCGACGACCTTGCATACGGCGCAGGGGTCTGGCTTGGCTGCGCTCGTGAGCGCACGCTCGCCCCCCTGGCGCCGGACCTGGCCCTGGCTTCCATGGTGCAGCAGATAGCACCTATCCTGGCGCCGGGCGCTCTTCGTGCTCGCTTTCGCGATCAGCACAAGGCCTGACGCGCCGGCACATGTTCCCCTAGTGCGAGCAGCAGCCCAGCCGCCACAGCAAGCTCTGAATCCACACGCTCAACCGGCCAACCATTCACCCAGCCTATGAGACATGAATGCCAGACGTGACCGAGCACCCTGGCCCGTGCCGGCATCTCATCTGGATGAGGATCGCCTACAGCTCGCGTTATGATACTCTCCATAAGCTCTGCTACTTCGTGCTGGCATTCCACTGCCGCTGGATCTGAGGAGGTAAGCGCGGTGAGTAGAGCTGCTGCGAGCTTGGGCTGGCGCTCCATGACACGCATGGACCTGTTCAAGACTTCAACAACACGCTGTGCTGGCGTAGAACCTACAGCTGGCTCCTCGGAGAGCCTCTCGTCCAGCATCTCCACCCACTGGAGCAGTCCGGCAGAGAGCAGGTGGTCCTTGGAGGAAAAGTACCGGTACACCGTTCCCATGGCCACGTTGGCCCCAGCAGCTACATCCCGCATCTGGACAGCTTCGTAGCCACCCTCGCGCCCAAGAGCGAGAGCAGCATCTATCACTCGCCGGCGACGCTCCTGCTGAGAGCGCGTCAGCTTGTTCGGGGATGCAACCTGCTGCACGGAAAAAACCTTATCAATAGCTGTGCCAACCGTTGGACACCCGCAGGGCTCGGCCGCCGCCTGGCTCCGCCCGGCACATCCCTAGCTCCCAAGCCACGCTCTTGCCACCGCTAGAACCGGGCATGGGGCTACTTGGTGAGTCTATCACCGCAGGCACGCCTTCCCAGTAACCTGGTTGTAGATGCCACATCAGCCTTATGACCGACCTGATTGCCAGGGCATAGCCGAGCACGTAGTCACTTGCGGCCGCTGCGAGGGGAAATGCCCGCGGCTCAGCCGGCGGACGTGAGAACGTGGGCCAGGATCCTCCTCTTGAAGAGTTGCCAACTGGCGGGCTGTCGCTGCTCAGCGGTCGGCTGCTCGTAGCCCTTCCCCAGCTTAGAGACCCAAATTTCGATAGGACAGTAGTGCTGGTACTCGAGCACAACGAAGAAGGCGCTCTCGGTCTCGTGCTGAACAGGCCAAGCCAAACAGAGGTGTCGGACCCTCTACCGCGCTGGGGCGACTTGAGCGCACCACCTCCTGTGGTGTTCGTAGGCGGACCTGTAGCCCCCGGGGCCGCCATCTGCCTGGCTCGGGCTGCCAAAGCAGTTGAGACCGCTGGCTTTAAGCCGTTATTCGGAAGGCTTGGCACCTTGGACTTGAGCATGGAACCCAACGAAGTTGGTGTTGAGCTGGAGATGCTGCGCGTGTTCTCCGGCTACGCCGGGTGGGGATCCGGCCAGCTGGAGGCAGAGATCGCCGCAGGAGCCTGGCTCATGGTGGACCTGCACCCAGACGACCCTCTCCATCCGTATCCAGAGGACCTGTGGAAGCTCGTCCTGCGGCGCCAGAAGGGCTCTGTCTCGATGCTCGCCGCTTACCCTGCAGATCCGCAGCTCAACTGAGACAAGGATGGGCTACAGCGGCTACCCTGCCACAGATGCCCAAGAGCCCCTTGCAAGATGCAGCAGCCATAGTCGGTATTGCCCAATCAGAGTTTGCCAAGCACCTGGAGCCGTCCGAGCAGGAGCTGGCTGCCAAGGTAGTAGTGGAGGCCCTCTTTGATGCAGGGATTGATCCTTCAGAGGTGGATGCCATGTGCTCTCTGTCGATGGAGTCCACTGAGGAGGTGGCGATTGCCTCCAACATCGGCGCTGGGGATCTCACATTTTTCAGCCAGGTTGGCTACGGGGGCGGAGGTGGGTGTGCGACTGTGGGCCACTGTGCTATGGCTGTTGCCACAGGCCAGGCCACAGTGGCAGTGGCATGGCGGGCTCGCAAGAGGGGATCGGGACCCCGTCCATGGGCAAAGACCTCTGGCGAGCTTGCCATACCGGGACGGTGGACCCGTCCTTTCGGCCTTATCCGCCCTGTCGACGAGATAGCGATGCTCACCAGGCGTTACATGCATACCTACGGCGCCACCCGCGAGCACCTTGCCAACGTAGCGATCGCAGCCCGCTTCCACGCAAATCGCAATCCTAAGGCTACTATGCACGACCGTACCTTGACACGTGATGAGTATTTCTCCTCGCGTTGGATCTCTGAACCTCTCTGTCTTTTCGACAACTGCCTCGAGAGTGACGGCGCCGTGGCTGTTGTAGTCGTCTCAGCTGATCGTGCAAAGGACTGCCGAAACAAGCCCGCATATGTGCATTCCTTTGCCCAGGGCTTGCCACGCCAAAGCCAGTCCATGGTCAACTTCTTCTGTGATGATCCTCTAAAAGGGCCGGCTTGGGCCTGCGCGAGGAAGCTATGGGCTAATGCAGAGATTGGGCCGCAGGATGTGGACGTAGCCCAGATCTATGATGCATTCACGCCGCTGGTCCTCCTCTCCCTGGAAGGTTATGGCTTTTGCCCGCGAGGCGAAGCTGGCGGATTCACCGAGGACAGGAATCTTGAGTGGGGGGTCGGCAGGCTCCCAATAAACACCTCAGGGGGAAGTCTTTCCGAGGCATACGTGCATGGTTTCAACCTAATAACCGAAGGCGTCCGCCAGATTCGCTCTACTTCCACCAGCCAGGTTGAAGGGGCCAAAACCTGTCTGGTGACTTCCGGAGAAGGCGTTCCGACAAGTGCGATCCTCCTCAGAGGATGAGATCCATGGACCAGTCTCCCCCCGCACGCCTGCCAGATCGAGGTCCTAGAAACCAGCCTCCTCCTTCTCCCGTTCCAGATCGAGGTCCTTTAGGTCAACCGCCGGGGTCACCCGGGCCGTCCACGGACTTCCTGGTCCCCATCGTCGACTCCGAAAACGCCCAATTCTGGGAAGGTACTGCCATTGGTGAGCTCCGCATGCAATCCTGCTCGAACTGCGATCGGCTTCGCTTTCCTCCACGCCCAATGTGCCCTTACTGCCACTCCACCCGGCGAAGCTGGAAAGTGATGTCAGGCCATGCTACGATATGGTCGTTTATCGTGGCGCATGCACCGCTTCCACCGGCTTATGCACAAATGTCGCCTTACAACGTTATTATCGTAAGCTTGGATGAAGACCCCGTGCTGCGCATGGTCTCCAGCCTCCTGGATCATCCAGGTGGAGCCGTGAACGAGGTTAACCCTGCGACGATCCAGATTGGAGAACCTGTAAAAGCAGTCTTCTGCGAGCAGGCGGGCATTTGGTTCCCCCGGTTCGTACGTGCTTGACCTGATCTCATAAGATGCGGGCCAGCGATGTCGCCGACTTCTGACCGTCGCCTAGATGCGTCGTCGATGTTCTGGCAGCGCCAGCGGTGCGGTGAAAGAGGCGTCCCCTGGCATCGGCCATTGGGACCATATCAGTGGATCAGTCCAAGCCGAGCTCGCTGGAGCAAGCCGGCCACTGCCCCCAACCATCCTCCGCCTGCAGTTGACGAGCCGCCTGGTCCTGCATAGCAGGAGGGGCATTGCTGGGAAGGCCCGGGTATCCCATCCCCTGCCAGGTAGAAAGGGAGAACTGGTATGCACCGTAATAGCCATTCCCAGTGTTGTCAGTGTAGTTGTCGCCTGACTCACACTGGCGAAGCGCTGCGAAAGCTGCTGGGGATGGGGGAGCGGGGTTCCCGCCCCAAGACGAGGTCCCCGCTGCTCCGCCGGCAGCCGCCGCGAACCCGGATGGAGAGGGCAGACCCTGGACTGTTTGGATCACCGGTGCAAGAGCAGCACGAGCAGCAGCTTGGGCCTTGGCCTGGGCTTGGGCCTGGGCCTGGGCAACAAGGGCCGCAATCTGGGAATTTACCGAGTTGAGAGTAGCCTGCTCATTGGCCACCTCGGCTGCAAGCTTAGAGCTGTCGGCCTCTAGGGCATCTACTGCCAGTTGGGCAGAGTGCAAGCTCGCTCTTAGCTGCACCTGGTCAGCCATTTCACGTTCCTCTGCCCCTTGTAGAGCGCTCACCGCTGTAGAAAGATCGCCTGTCGCCACGCTTAGGTACTCTTGGCGAAGGGGTAGATCTGACCCAGCTGAATTGAGTATCGAAGAAAGATCCGAGCCGGATCCCGCGCCGACAAACGCATTTATTGCATCCTTGCGTAATATTGCACGATCTGATGCAACTTGAGCAGCACTGGACGCCTGCTCTTTCCTGTTTAGAGCAACCTCGAGCTCCACTTCGGCCAGATGCGCCTTTGCAGCAACCTGCTCGGTGGCAAGGACATGCACTTTGACGCTTTGGGCCGTAATCTCAGCAGATATGGCTTGCGCCTGGTCCTGGAGCGTTGTCGCAAAAGCTGCCGGAGTGGGTAACGTATCTGCAATTGCGACGACACCGATCAGGACAAGGATGCAAGACCCCAAAAGCGCAATCGAGCGCGCTTGCCGCATCGGCAATGAAAATGTACGAATGCGTCTCATGTTGAACAGTCAGCTATGTCTCCCAATTGTGGCTGTAACACCGTGACTAGGGATTATGTCGAGTAGATCTCAACATGGCTCATTACCGGTTCTTCAAGGAGATAACGATAGTCGCCACTCAACCTTGCGGGCAAGCCCGCAAGGTTGACAAACCACTATCAGTGGTCATAGCACTCCGTCTTGCGGTAGTGGTGCGTGGCATCGGCTGAGGCTCGCACTTCTGGGGCTGGCACTTCTGGGGCTGGCACTTCTGAGGCTGGCACTGCACCACGGGGGCCTTGGTCATCCCAAGGCTCTCAACCTTTATCCCACCAGAAGTGCTCCCGACCCAACACCACGGCGGATGCTTTCCTACTATTATCCTTATTAGATGTATATTGAAGGTAGTGAGCAGAGATATCTTACTAGGACTGTATTGTATGTCGAACTTGCTAGGTAAAGATCAGAAGATCCCTACATGCTCGGGCATGGGCGCTCTCGGGCATGGGCGCTGTCGCTGAGGATGGGCGCCCTGGGGCG
>JAMCQF010000128.1:723-4010 GCA_023379605.1 Actinomycetota bacterium | reverse complement strand
CTGACGGATGGTCGGCGAGACTATCTACAAATGACCTATCTATTTTTAGAAGATCGACGGGAAGGGTCTTAAGATAGGCGAGAGACGAGTACTCGGTACCGAAGTCGTCGATGGCAACATGAACGCCGGAGAGCCGCAGCTCACCCAGCTCTCGGGCGGCAAGGATCTTGTCAGCCATGAGGGTAGACTCTGTTATCTCCACGCACAGGGCAGAGCCGGGAAGATGAAGCGTCTCCAAGATGTGTTTTATCTCAGCGACTATGTCGTTGCTTCGCAGCTGGACCATTGACAGGTTCACAGCCATCTGGAGGTCCATGAGCTCTATGAACTCAGCTCGCCAGTAAGCACTTTGCCTGAGCGCCTCTTTGAGCACCCAATGGCCAATGTCTACGATAAGCCCGGTATCTTCAGCCAGGGGAATGAACTTGCTGGGCCCGAGCTCGCCGAACTTGGGATGAGACCAACGAACCAGCGCCTCTACTCCTACAAGACGCTTTGTTGAGAGCTCGACCACGGGCTGGTAAAGCAGATGGAACTGGTTCCTATCGAGTGCGTCGTGAAGGTCGTTCTCCAGCTCGGCGCGTTCCACCACCTTTGTCCGCATTGGAGTGTCAAACAGGACCACAGCGTCGGGCCCTTCGTCCTTGGCCCTGTACATGGCGATATCGGCATCCCTGATGAGGGAGTCAGGGGTGGGGTGAAGCTCTGGGTTGGCAATAGCGACCCCGATGCTTGATGCTATGTGGTAAGTCTCGTCCTCAAGTATGAATGGCTTACGCAGGCAGTTGCGAATGGCATAGGCAGTACCGATCGCCGCATCAGCGCTGGGCAGGTCGCATAGAAGCGCGAGGAACTCATCTCCACCAATGCGTCCAACTAGGCCACCTTCACCTACACTTTGCTCGAGGCGCTGCGCCACCTCGACCAGAAGCTGGTCACCGTAGCCGTGTCCCAGCATGTCGTTAATCAGCTTGAAGCGATCGAGATCGATGAACAGGACGGCGAGCATCCCTTTAGAGTCCTCGAGATGCCTTAGCAGCTCGGCAAGGCGGTCATGGATCATTTGCCTGTTCAAAAGACCCGTTAGATGATCGTGATGGGCCTGGAAGGTCAAGGCTGAATGGGAGCGATCTGCATCCCTCAGCGCTTGGATCAGCCTTGTAAGACCGCTGATTGCCAACAGGATCAAGATGACCATGAGTACTATCTGGTTGCTGCGCTGGGCATTGGACCGAAGTAGAAGTATCGGCAGGATCAGAAAGCTCGTTGCAACGATCGCAATGCGTGCCACCAGGGGTCTTGGATGGTACTCCAGGACAGGATTTGTCAGCTCTCGCATCCTCGGGTGTAAGACACAGGCTGCAGCAGCGAGATATGCGATCGAGTATGGAAGGTCCAGAACGAAGCTGGAGACCTTCAATTCATGGATCTCCGCGAACATATAGAAGGCGTCGCCTACAAACATTGAGGACATCGCAGTGAGCAGTGTGGTGTAGACGATCGTTGGCCCGGACCTATGTGCCAGAGCCAGCCGTATGGTAGTCACTAGTAGGGCGGCGGAAAGGGTGGGATATATTGCTAGGATGATGGTCACCCTCAGGGCACTGGACTCTGACTGGAGCGGCTCGATGGTGTAGACCCATGACAGGGCGAGAATCGCCAGTCCTGCCATGACCCCATCCAGGAGGATCCCCTCTGTTCTGTGCTGACCACGGGTCTGAACGGTGGAAAAGCCCGTCAGTGCTGCCCCGAGCAGTATGTAACCCGGCATGACCACCAGGTCAGGCAGTAGGGGACGGTTCGAGCTGAGATTGCCCAGGGTGTGCAACTCGACCCTTGCCACGCCACCGACCAGGAAGAGGAGGAATGCAGCCGATGCAAGCCACCAAGTCCAGGCGTGCGCTGGCCGGTAGCGTAGGATCGCAAAGACGATCGCGCCCAGAGACATGACAGCGATGAGAAGCATCCCCGAGCCTTTGAGCGGGCCTTGCATGGAGAGCACCTCTATTGCTAGCCAGGCAAGGAGCAAGCCCGTGTAGGCCAGCGCCCATCCGGGTAGCCTGGCTGGTTTGGCCGGTGATCCCAGCAGGGGCGGTGGCTTAGAGGCTGAAGAGACGGCCATGCTGTTGGTATCGGTATCTGGCTGCAGATCTTTAGCCAAGCTGCGTATTCTTTCAGGACAGCGATGCTGGTAGATCCGCCCCGGCCGGGTTCAGACCTGGCCTCAGATGCAGCCGTAGCCTAAGGTGAGCCCTTTTACGATTTGGGTTGACCAGCGGTTTCATGTCCTGATTCTCGAGGTCTGCGCAGGTTAAGCCAGCATCAGTTGGGATTCGATTTCAAGTCCTGGTTGTTGCGCATTGCCGTTAGCCACCCGCACCTGAGCCAGGCAGAGAACTACGCCCGGCAGTCGTTATTTGCCGAGACCACCGTAGCGATACGCGAGGTGCTTTTGCAGGCGATACTCATAGTGGAAGAGAGGGGAGAGGCTAGGGGCCTTCACGCCATTGCACCTGTGGTCGCGGGTGCCCCTCTCCCAGTAGATCGGCCTCTAGTTTACTGGGGGGTCCAGTTCGTGCGTTCGTCCATGTTCTGGCCCGAGGGTGCTCGCGACGCTGGACACGCTGACCGAGGGAGGTTCGCCCTCGCTCACCTTGTGCGTTCAGGTGCCACACCGCGACGTGGACTAGGAGAAGCTGGGCGAGCTCCTCGGAGCCACCTGAGCGTTCGCTTTCATCGGCCGCCACGGCGATACTTGGGCCGTGGAGGAGCTGCGAGCACCGGCGACGTGGACCACCCCGACTGAAGCATGGGACTGGATCGCAGGTCGTGTCGGGCCCTTTGCCAACTCGGTCACCTCGGTGGTCCCCGCCGGGTTCTCCGCCTATGCCAGGATCCTGCATCCCGCCGAGGAGCCAGCAACCGGCCACCGCCTGGTGCGCTGGTCGGAAGTGGCCCGATGGAGCGGGGTCGCGCTTCGCCCAGATGCCCAGTTCCATACCGTCGCGCTGCCCGAGGTTCACCCCAAGGCACCAGCTCCCTGGCGAAGCCGGACGCCTCATCGTCCAATGGCTGTTCCGCCAGCACGTTATCCAGTGCCTGGCTGGCAGCGTGGCCGGGGCGGGCGTCTTGGCCGCCTGCGCGCAACCAACTCCGCAAGTCGTCGAGAAGGTTGTGACCCAAGTGGTCGAGAAGGAGAAGGTCGTTCAGCAGACGGTCCAGGTCGTCCAGACCAAGGAAGTCGTCAAGGAAGTTCCCAAGGAAGTGGTGAAAGAGATCACCGCAAC
>JAMCQF010000128.1:306-713 GCA_023379605.1 Actinomycetota bacterium | reverse complement strand
CAAGGCACCAGCTCCCTGGCGAAGCCAGGGGCCCGCACACGGCCGCCTCTTTCTTCCCGACGCCGAGGGGCTCGCCGAGATCCTGCGGCACCACACCACCACTCCCGAGGAGTGCTACTTCGGCCTGTGGGATGGCTACGGCTTCGCCGGCGTGCCGTTCGTGGCGGTGGGCTCCCCGCCGGCTGCCCCACTCCCCGACCCGGTCCCACCTGCCGTCCGCCACGCGCAGCGCCTGCATCTCCCCGAGCGCGACTACCTCTGCTATAGCGGTCCGGTCGAGTCGATCACCGCGCCCAGCGGGCTGCGCCGGGACCAGACCGCAAGCCTGGCCTGGCCCGCCGACCGGGCCTGGTTCGTCGCGTCGGAGATCGACCTCCCCTGGACCTACGTCGGCGGCACTGCCGCCC
>JAMCQF010000128.1:0-296 GCA_023379605.1 Actinomycetota bacterium | reverse complement strand
GTGCTCCCCGCCTCTCCCACCGATCCGTTGAGCAGGATCGAAGAGCGCATCGACCATCTCGTCGAACAATCCACCGCCGAACTGACCGGCTCGGGCCATGTGCTCATAGACACCTCAGCTGGCTCGGTCGAGGCGTGGCTGGAGCGCCCGACGAGATGGCGAGCCGGGGTGATCCGCACCGAGCAGATCCAATACAACGGCGTTCGCGGGTCGAGCACCACCCCGCTGCATCGAAGCGAGGACCTTTACCGAGCAGCCCGCTTCGCCCTCGTGCTCGCAGTGCTCGGACTGGTTGA
>JAMCQF010000127.1 GCA_023379605.1 Actinomycetota bacterium | reverse complement strand
GGGGGGGTACATGCTCAAAAGCAAAGGGGCTACAGCTATGTAGGGGTAAGCGTCACGGTGGGCCGTATCGGGGGAGAGGATCTCGTAGAAGCCGCCCGGCTGGCTGAGCTCTACGGCGATGGCGAGCTGCGTCTGGCAACTGACCAGAACTTCATCCTATCGGGCGTTGCCGACTCAAAGCTGGACTATCTATTGGAAGAGCCGTTGCTCCGGCGACACTCCCCCTTTCCTGGTCCATTTGAACGCGGAGTCCTGGCATGCACAGGAAGCGAGTTCTGCCGCTTCGCTATCGTGGAGACAAAAGCACGCGCAGCTGAGCTCGCCAGGTACTTGGACAATGAGCTCGCTGAGAGTCCGACCAGTTCGCAACGGTCATCGCCTGGGGCCGAGATAATCCGACTGCACTTCTCTGGGTGCTCGGCATCTTGTGCTCAACCCCAGATTGCCGATATTGGCTTGCGCGGCGAAACCGCCCATGTCGGAAACTCCATTGTAGAAGCTGTTGACATAGGGTTGGGTGGATCCCTAGGTACAGATGCCCGCTTCAGCGACTGGGTCGAAGGCGCCCTTCCGATCCATGAGCTCAAAGATGCGCTAGTGCGCCTTGTACGCCGTCACCGCTTCGAGATGAGCCCAGGCGAGCAGTTCCACGAATGGGTGCGACGCACCCCTGTCCAAGAGCTGAGAAAGACCATCCGTGGCCATGATAATCCTGAAAGGATAGATACTATTGACATTTCGGATACGTAAGGAGATGAACGATATCCGCGAGGCTCCCGGCAAGACCTGGTTCTGGGAGCTGGAATCAGCGGTGATCCAAGCCCAGAGGTGTGTACAGTGCGGGACCTGTGTTGCAGCCTGCCCTTCAGATTCAATCGGTATAGGTGATTCTGGATTGCCCGAGCTGGTTAAGATGTGCACCGGCTGCTCACTTTGCTGGGACTTTTGCCCTCGTGGAGGTCTACGATATGAATCTCTTTGGCCCTCAGCAGATGGCCTTGGAGAAGTTCTGGAGCTGCTCTCGGTTCGCGTGGCGGGTGGTCCAAAGCAGGGCCAAGACGGGGGTGTGGTCACCCATCTTCTGGTTTCAGCTCTGGAGGCGGGTTGGCTGGATGGAGCTCTAGTTACATCTGAAAGCGAGGCAGATCTGTGGAAGGGTGTTGCCAAGCTTGCACGCACTCCACAGGAGATCTTTGCGGCAGCTCGGAGCTTTTACAACCAGAGCATGGTGCTTGGGTCGTTGGATCTTGCAGGCCATAGGTTGAGCGACAGCCCCAGGCTCGCGCTGGTGGGCACGCCCTGTGAAATCCAGGGTCTCAAAGCTCTCCAATCCCGTACGTGGAACTGGGGACAGTCCCAGGTGGGTGCGGTGGTGCTTACCGTGGCTCTTATGTGCACGAAGAGCTTTGACTACAACGCTTTGATGATCGAGGAGATAGAGCGCAAGCGCAACATCGCGTTGTCGGAGGTGGCCAAGATGGACATCCAGCACGGACGGCTCAAAGTGAGAGATCGGCTGGACAGAGTCGTGGTCGATGAGCCAGTGAAGCGCTTCCACAAGGCGGCACTGCAGGGTTGCGATGAGTGCGCGGACCTTGTGGGAAGAGCAGCTGACATAACGGTGGGCAGCGTCGGAAGTCCAGGTGGCTGGTCAAGCGTCATCATAAGGACCCCTCAGGGTCTAGAGGCCTTCGATCTTGCGCGCCAAGGACTTGAGGTAGAGCCGCTTGCAGACAAAGCGGCGATAGAGAGACTTGACATTTTTAACCGGCGCCTCGCCGTAGAGAGCCTCGAGCGCGACCTGGATCCGAACGGCCCACTGTTTATGGAATACGAGGAGCATCTGTGCTCTTACCAGGGATCGGTGCGAGCACCAGTGATGATAGAGCGTTGAGAGCCGTTCCATCTTCTGAAACAGCCCCTTCCTATACGAGATAGCCTGGCAGGCGGGTCATCTCCGGGGTCGCGATTGTCTGCTCGGCGAGCTGGCGAGCCAGACCCCAGATTACCCATCAGAGCCTCAAGCACCACCCTCGCGATTGTCTGCTCGGCGAGCTGGCGAGCCAGACTGTGAGAGTGGTCAAATCACGAGTGTTAGTCCAGTTGCCGACCTGTCTGCAGATACGATCGGGATTGGGATGGCAGGAGTAAGGAGCGCCACGCTAGCAGACCTGGACAGCTACCTGGATCTGTTCGAGGAGGTGGTAGCCGAGAACAGGTGGCTTGGAACTGAGCCACCTGTGAATCGCGTGGATCTAGCCGATCGGTGCAGGCGCTGCATCTCCTCGAAGAGGGCAGAGGTCCTAGTCGCCACCGATGGTCAGGGAAGGCCAGAGAGGGTGATCGGTGCTCTCAGCGTGGAGCTGGAACCTTATGGAGTAGCCCACTTGGGAGGGATGGTCGTTGCAGCGAACCATCGCGGGCGTGGCTTGGGCCGGAGGCTGCTTAAAGAGGCCATCTCCTGGGCATCACGGGCTGGAGCCCATAAGGTGGCGCTTGAGACCTGGCCAGAGAACGAAGGCGCGCTCCGGCTCTACCGCTCGTTCGGATTCGTAGAGGAGGGCACTCTCCGATTGCATTACAGGAGACGATCTGGTGAGCTGAAAAGCGCTGTGATAATGGGCCTGCTCCTAGGTGAGCGAGTGCTTGCTGACAGTGTACCTGTGGTCGCTCTGAGTGGAGTTGGTGTCACTAGGCACGGTAGGGATCTGCTGGACGGGGTCTCCTTCACGGTAGGGGTGGGGGAGAGGTGGGTCGTACTGGGACCTAATGGATCGGGGAAGACCACGCTGCTCAGAGTGGCAGGCGGCCAGCTCCGGCCGACCAGGGGCATAGTGGATCTGCTCGGGCATCGGCTCGGAAAAGTGGATGTCCGTACTTTATGGCCCCGGGTGGGCTTTGCCAGTCAAGCCACTGACAGGGCTCTGCGTGATTCGCTGACGGCGCAAGAGGTTGTGATGACTGGCAAGAATGCTGCTCTGGAGCCCTGGTGGCACCGGTACGACGAGCAGGATCGCACACGAGCTAGAAAGCTGCTCAGCGATGCTGGCTTGGCGCACCTGTCAGAGCAGATGCTCGGTGTGCTTTCACAAGGTGAGAGGCAGAGAGTTCAGCTAGCACGGATCCTCATGGGCAACCCTGAGGTGATCTTCATGGACGAACCCGCTGCCGGGCTGGATTTTGGGGCCAGAGAGCGACTAATCACCCAACTCGGCAATCTCGCTCAAGATACGTCGGCTCCAGCTCTTGTGTTGATCACTCACCACCTAGAGGAGATACCGCTGGGGGCCACCCATGTGCTGCTTCTCCGTGATGGCCGGGTTCTAAGCGCAGGGCCCATAGCTTCCACCCTTACCTCTGCAGCGCTGAGTGACTGCTTTGGGATGGAAGTGATCGTCCATGCCGACAAGGGACGGTGGTGGGCTGTGGCCAGCTCAGCGACGATCAAAGTCCCTAGATGACCAGGTAACTTGAGCCGTGCTTGAGAACGAGCTAGAAAGTGCTGCCACCTCATGGGGGTGAGGGGCCTCGGGTATGACCCGACCATCCACCATTTCCACCGGGCAGTTGATTAGTGTCCATGGCACGAAGGTAGGTCGAGGGGATTGACATTAGTGGTCCTGCTGTTTCTCGCAGTGGTCTGGGCGGTGGTGCTTGGCCCAACCCTATTGCACAAAAGATCGGAGCAGATCTCGGGAGACTCTGTCGGCGACTTCCACCGGAAGCTGTTGGCATTGCGCCGGACTGGTCCCAACCTGGTGCCACCTGCGCATAGCTTGAGAGAGGTGCTTCCTGACGGAACTCTGGTGGACCATGAGGTTATCCCTTTACGAGAGACCGTTGCAAGCTTGCGGGGTGAGTCCCGTGATCATTTTGAGGGACAAGAGCTATACGGCCACCGTGGGTACAGCTACGGTGGTGTCGGGCTGGCCAGCCCGACCTTCTTAGTCGAGGGGGAAGCAAGCTTTCCCAGGTGGCAGGCGGGGAAAGTCGAAGGCAGGGTGCCTGTTTGGCCCCCCCAAGCGGTGAGGGAGTTCGTGGGGCCAGCGAGGTTGGCTGCGAGCAGGAGCCGGATGATCCGCCGTAGGCGCGACACTCTGCTTGCTCTGGTGGCAACAGTATTAGGGTTGCTTATCCTGGGAGCTGTGCCTCAGCTACAGCCCCTTTGGTGGGCATCTGCGGGCGTAGCCGTGCTTGTAGGCGTCTACGTCGGGCTCCTTGTCCACTTCCGCAACGTTGAAGCCGAAAGAGAGAGCAAGGTCGCCTACCTTCCACGCCCTGCAACGGCTGGCTCCCAGGCCACAGCGCGACGTAGCGCTGCCAACTGAGCGCCCTCG
>JAMCQF010000126.1 GCA_023379605.1 Actinomycetota bacterium | reverse complement strand
CGCAGGCAGTGCCGTGTCCAACGTGCCGGGCAGGCTCGCCCTGGTGACATGCTGGCCTTTGGATGCCCTGTGGTACACAGGCACGCGCCTTGTGGTTATCGCAGACGAGGTTGGCACCACCAGATCTTCGAGTAGCAGCGCTTCACCTGCCACAGTTGCCAGTGCCGTCGAGCCGGCAATTGCACCTGGGATCCAGTCAGTTGCCTCCCTCGCTGCCAACCCAACCCCATTGGGGACCTTGCAGATATCAGGGTCTCCGGTGCAGGCCTGGAAGGAGAGCCCTACTCCGTTGCAGGACGCCACGGCAGCACAGGACCTTTTCTTCGCTGGCCTCCGCTCGGCCGAGGACGCAGACCAGGCCTGGTGGGAGGCCTCCGGGCCGGGGGAGCCCATGCCTGCAGCCCTTGCAGGCGAGCACGTGGTCGGCTTCGGCCAATCCCTGGCCACCACCCTAAAGGTTGAGGGGACGAGCCTGATCTCAGCCAATTGCACCGTGCAGCTTGTGCTGGCCGGGCCGGCCGGCGATGCGAACTGGAGTGTGAATGTTCAGGAGTCGGTACATGCAGGCAAGCTCTACATCGCCAATTGGTCGATGAGCAGGTACTGAGATCTCATGTATCCAGCCAAGAGGCATGCCATGCAAGCGAGGCTGTCCCTGACAGATGCCAAAGGACACACCCCAAAGACCGTCTCAAACCGCAATGGATAGGGCTCGATTCTTTCTGCGTTGGGTGGCATCACCGGACGGACGTAAGGTCCTGCGGTACGGCGCTGTCTCTATGATTTCCACGAGCATCAGCCAGTCAGCGTTGTTTGTCAGCTACGGACTGCTAGCCTTGACCGGAGCGGTCTGGTGCAACGTAGTGGCCAACAGCCTGGCAGCTGCTCCCGCATACTTCCTCCATCGAAGGTGGGTGTGGGGCAAGGTTGGCCGACATGACCTGCTGAGAGAGATCGTTCCATTTTGGGTGCTGGCTGGGGCGGGGATGGCGCTTTCAATTGTCACAGTCGGCATGGTGTCACATCTCGGCAGGGTCCATGAATGGCCCCATGATCTGGCATCAGTGGCCGTGAACGGAGCCAACCTGGCAGCCTTTGCCGGCGTCTGGGTTGCCAAGCTGCTTGCCTACGATCGCGTGCTGTTCGGTACCAGGGACAGCCGCATCAGCTTCAGGCGTATGCTCTCTGCGGATCCACAAGGCCAAAGACCAGGCGCTGTCCTTGCGGATGGCGAACGGGTGGTGGACGGTTCCTTGGGTGCCTGAGGGTCAGGCCGATGCCAACCGGTGCTCGTTGGATGCCTTTCTCTTTCCCGCTAGGCGGGTCGGGAAGCAGATCCCTTGACACATACAAGGTGCTGTCTAGGCCAAGAGCACCCGCGGGTGCTCTACGTCCGGGTGTTCTCACACGACCAGCGGGAATACCTGGCTCAAGGCCAAAGAATCCTTGTTGCCGACGGCGGTGGGGCACACGATAACCTTGTCTGGACATAACTGAGGTGCTGACCAGCTTGTTTGCCCGCCTCTATGGGCGATAGGGAGCCCGCAGGTGGGCGGTCAACGTGTTTGATTGTGCGAAGCACGGTGTCGGTCCTACGGTTGTTTTGTCGCACCTGTAAGCGAGGGTGGTTGCTGATCCTGGTGGATATGCGGACGGCTACCCAGGCACCGGGCGTCACTGTCACGGTCGGACACCCAGTGGAGCTTCAGATTCGCGCTACCGCCGTTGCCACCCGATGGCGTGGCCGGAGGGGCCCGGTGCTGTGCTCCCATTTCAGTGTCCGTCGCAAAGCCTACAACATGGCTCTGGCCCGGCGGAAGGCAGACCTGGATGCGAAGAAGGCTAACCCGTCCCAAAAGGGCGTGGCTTGGACTCCTGGGGCTCGTAGCAAGCAGTGGGACCACGGGAAGACCGACGTCGCCCCGTGGTGGGCGGAGAACGTGCCCTTTGGGCGCGCTCTCGACACGCGCTTGCATCCTGGCTAAAGCAGGTGATGTCAGGGAATCAGAGCACCTATGGGCTTTGACCAGGTGGCGGTCGTAAGTTCAGCTTACCGGACGGCGATCACTGCGTAGTCTGGGCAGGTAAGCAGATCTGTATCGAGTTCACCGGAGCCGCCAGGGAAGACCACATGAGCTTCGCCAAAGCCGGCTTGGTGACATAGAACCACTGCAACCTCGGGAAAGATGGGACGCTGGTGCGATAGGTCGAGCCAGAAGTTCTTTCGTGCTAACGCACAGTGCGGATTAACTGTCTCTGCCACAAACACGCCATCAGTGGGCAGGATCCGGACGGATTCGTCCATGACTGTCAAGATGTCCCTGTAGCTGAGGTGCTCTATGAACTGAGCGCTGAACACAGCTCCTACTGATCTATCCTTGAGCGCTGAGATGAATTGCAATGCGTCAGCTTCCTCCACTTCAAGGCCTTTTTCTGTCGCTCGGCTGACCATCGATGGATCAGAGTCCACACCACGCCCATAGACCCCAGCGTCTCGGAGTAGCTCCAGCATCTCGCCTCTACCTGATCCCATCTCGATCACGGGCTCATGGTTTACCAGGAAAGGAAGATAGAACTGTAGCCGTTCTCGAATTACATCCTCGCTACCCCGAAAGATGTCCTCAAAGCCCTTATAACCCACATTAGGCGCGGTCGCCTTGTTGAATCCGATGGTCCGGCTTCCTGATTTACTAATCACGATCAGGCTCTCTGGTACAGGTATATGACCACCACGCGAGACGGACACCTCTTGCTCGAGCTGAAGGATCTTTGCACTTGCATAGTTCAGCGATCTCTGCAAGTCGCCGAGAGCGGTTTCAATCAATTTCATGAGCGAACCAGTCATCTCTGACCGTTCGCTGCCTGCCCCCAACTCGCTGTCTGTGCCCAATTCCCGGTCCTCCTCGGCAGATGTGCGTGGTGCAATCTAGCGTCCTACGCAGAGACAATCGACTTTCAGCTGGAAACATGATCTGCAGGGAACATCTTCGGCGGTCACGGAATGCCGATGCAACCCAAGAGGGTTTCTGTGTGAGAAGCACCGACTCATTCGGGTTGTCGGGATGGCAGGGGATCTGCAACATGGCAAGGCGTCCCGAAAGAACTACAGCACGTTCTGCTCATTTGGCAGCGGTCTCCGAGCAGGTCAGCGAGGCGGATCTGGAGAACACTGTCATAGAGTGCGCGCGGGCGTCGGGATGGCGCCTTCACCATACTTGGGTGGCTCGCAGCTCCAAGGGATG
>JAMCQF010000125.1 GCA_023379605.1 Actinomycetota bacterium | reverse complement strand
TGGCCTGCGGGGTGCCCGTGGTCACCTCCGAGGGATCTGCCACAGAGGAAGTAGCTGATGGAGCTGCCCTGCTGGTACCACCTGGCGACGAGCGCGCGCTCACAGAGGCACTGGAGAGCGTCGTTGCAGGTGGGCCAGATACCTTGGCAAGAAGGGCACTGGGCCTCGAGGTGGCCGCCAGGCACACATGGCAGGCCAGTGCCACCCAGCACATCGATCTCTACAGCCAGGTTAGGGACCGTCACCTAGGAACTCGCCAAAGTGGCTCAAGCACCTGAGATCCCAGCTACTGCTGCCGGCCGGTAGGGTTGGCGTTCGTGCGAGCGCTTGTCACAGGCGGTGGGGGCTTTGTCGGGCAGTGGCTCGTCAGGCATCTACGTTCCAGCGGGGACGAGGTGCTCCTGATCGACCGTGAGGTGGACATAACCGATGGCTTGGCGGTGCGCGATGCGGTTAGCTCAGCTGCGCCAGAGGCCATCTACCACCTGGCTGCCTTTACACATGTGGGGAGGTCCTGGTCGATGCCAAAGGAGACACTTGAGGTGAACGCCTTTGGCACGTTGCACGTCTTGGAGGCAGCGCGCCAGAGCTCTCCGCAGGCCCGAGTTCTTCTGATCAGCTCTTCGGAGGTGTATGGCAAGGCGGAGGGGGAGGATCTTCCATTGAGCGAGGGTGCGCCGCTCAAGCCGGTGACGCCGTATGCAGCGAGCAAGGTTGCAGCGGAGTTCCTGGGCCTTCAGGCTTACCTAGGTCACGGCCTGGCTGTGGTACGCGCTCGGCCGTTCAACCACGTCGGCCCTGGCCAGCAGCAGAGCTTTGCAGTGCCAGGGCTGGCAGCGAGGATAAAGGCCGCGCTGGACTCAGGTGCAAGGACCATACCTGTGGGCAACCTGGAGCCGCGCCGGGACTTCACAGATGTAAGGGATGTGGTGGCTGCCTACAGGCTCTTGGTGCTGCACGGCGAGCCTGGCGAGGTATACAACGTCTCAAGCGGTGTGGATGTCTCCATAGCTGAGATAGCCTCTGCCTTGGTCCGTCTCGCAGGAGCACAGGTAGAGCTCGTGGTCGATCCGGACCTTGTCCGTGCCGTTGACCTTCCAGTTATAAGCGGAGATTCCACCCGCCTTCGTCTGGCTACCGGATGGCGACCGGTCTACAGCCTGGAGGACACCTTAAAGGACGTGCTGGCCAGCACCTCGAGCGGGAGCGAGCCTGCCAGAGAGCGACCGGTCTAGAGCTTGCGGTTGCCTGAGCCGGGCCCTGGCCCATAGGAGCACCAGCGCCCAAACCAGTGCGTACCCAGCCACCAGCACCACCGCCGGCACGGGTGGTGCCCAGCCACCTCGCACCTTTGAGGCAAAGTCCAGCGGGCCGTCCAGTCCCACGGTATAGCGCCGCAAGGCCCATACGAAGTCCAAGAGCTGTCCGAGTGCCACCGTGGCGGTCAGGACCACTGCGATGCGGATGCGAAGGGGCCTTGCAAGCATCCCCTCGGGTATGGAGCTGGCCGCAACGAGGGGTATGCCGACAGCAAACGGCAAGATGTCACGCCCTTGGAGCAAGATACCGTCGGTACGGGCGTGGGAGGCCGCAAGAGCTGTGGGAACTGCTACTGCGGCCAGGGAAATCCCTAGCAGGACCCTGCGTTGCCTGGGGGTGCCCCCTGCTGCTGCCAGCAGCACGAGCGCTCCGAGCGCAGCTGCCCACATGGCTATGACCACAAAAGCAGAGGGGGTGTCGAGCCACCCGAAAACCCCCACCATCTCCTTGGCCAGCTCGGGAACATGGCCCAGGGCCAGCGCCCAGAGCTCAGAGCCCGGTGCGCCCTTGCTGACAGAGACGCCGTTAGGCACGACCCGGAGGGATCCCTGGGAGAAGATCCATGCCATGGCGATCACAGCGACGAGGAGGATAGCGCTCAGCCATCTGCGAACCGCAAAGCTCGCAAGTAGTCTCTTGCGACGTAAAGGTGTGGCAAGTCCCAGCAGCGTGAGCCCGATCAGAGCTGTCCACAGCGGGGACAGGCCAGAGGTGAGCGTGAGCACCACCGCAGAGGCCCCGAGGACATTGACAAGGACACGGTCGACAGCCAAAGCATCGCTCGATACGACAAGTATCCCCGCAGTCCATGTGGAGATCGCCGCTGCAATCTCCAAGCCGTCGGGATTGACGACGCCGAGCAGGAAGATCTCCATTGGGGTCGCAGCCACCAGGAGGGCCCCAAGCAGCAGGAAAGACGTTCTGCGATAGGTCACAGATGCCACTGCCAGGGCCAGAAAGATGCTTGAAAGCAAGTCGCTTGCCAGCCGCATGAGGTAGACGCCGAGCCCTGAGGAGACAGGCAAGCTAGCCAGGCCGACGATCAGGTAGTAAAGGGGCGGGTACCGCCCGACATAGGTGATTCCCTGGGTAGGTGCATTGGAGCTGGGGGGTTTCGGGGCGCAACCCGCAGGCTGGTTGGAGTGGAAGGCGAAGCAAACCGGGATCGTAGGGGCGCTGGCGTAGGCCTTGGGTACGCTTACAGCTGAATAAGGGCCTTTCAGCCCTTTTACAGGGGCGCCTATGAGCTGACCCCTTACTATCGCTGCAGCATGGATTACCTGAGCTGGCTCATCGGGTGCGGCAAAGAGCGGGGTTGCACCAGCCCAGAGAGCCCCTGCGAGGAAGAAGGACAGCCAGGCCAAGGCCCAGATCTTTAGGAACCTGTGGGATCCCACCGCCTTGCTAGCAGGTGCCGACGTGGGAGCAGGGCCGGGCGCCTTTGAGTAAGAACCCTCAACGTAAGGGCTCACCGATCACGCCCGCCGGTACAAAACAGAGATCACCACCGGCCACCATACAGACACATCGGCAGCTCAGAGCATCAGCAGGCCAAGTTCAAACGAGATGAGCACGCGCGACACCTTGCCGGGGGGGAGAAGCAAGGTGTCGCGCGCGAGCTTGCTCAGGCCGCGAGCTTGCCCAGGAAGCTCCTGAGCTGGGTTCTCGCCTCTTTGGCCTGAGTGCGTGCTTGCTTTACGATCTCACGAGCCTGATCGGGCAGGCGCTGCTCAAGGGGCTCCAGACGGTCCTCGAGCTTTGTTATCGTGGCCTCCACCAGCTGATCGAGCTCCTTTACCCTTCCGCTCAGCTGGGCGCGGGTCTCTTCGACCTGCTTGCGCAGAGCCTGATTGCGGGCGCTGGCGAGCTGCTTGGCAATCTCCTGACGGCGTACCTGTGCTTTTTGGAAACCCAGGACTCCCAAGCCCACGGCAACGTAGGCAGCGTCCTTGGCCGTCTTTGTCACTTGCTTTGTGATGTCTTCGATCTCTGGCATCTGTGTCATCTCCTCGGTATTGCATGCGGGAACCTGCCCGCACTTGACCTCAGCACCGCTTGCCCTATATACGCGCTGCTTTGCTAACCATAATAGCAGTCATAGATAACACTTGCAAGCACTTTGCAGGGATTTTTCCGGGAATCCAACCGAACCGGCCCGGAGGGCATTACGCGGGCTAGCCTGGCGTGCTTGATGGGGACCGAGGCACCAGCGGTCGTGGTTATCGTCGTTACAAACGACCCGGGTCCATGCTTTGAGGAGGCCCTGGCTGCTCTTGCCGTGCAGGACTATCCCGGGCTCGAGTTCCTGGTTCTCGACGCCAACAGCGATTGCGATCCCACTGAGCGGGTTGCCGCCATGCTTCCCGGCGCCTTCGTGCGCCGGCTGGGGGCCAATAGAGGTTTCGGGGCGAGTGCCAACGAAGCCATGGAGATGGTGCAAGGAGCTCTGTACCTGGTTCTCTGTCACGACGACATAGCTCCTGATCCTGACGCCATAAGGAAGATGGTAGAAGAGGCCTTTCGCTCGAACGCCGGCATCGTAGCTCCCAAGCTTGTGGCCTGGGATGATCCGTCGCGGATCTTGAGCGTGGGCCTGGAGCTGGACAGGGCCGGGACCATAGTGAACAGGGTGGAAGCTCTAGAGATCGATCATGGCCAGCATGATGCGGTCCGGGATGTCTTCGTGGCTCCCGGCGGCTGCACACTCGTGAGAGCCGACCTCTTCTGCGAGCTGGGCGGCTATGACCCTGTCATCACTGCCTTCGGCGAGGATATGGACCTATCTTGGAGGGCTCACGTCCTAGGGGCGCGGGTCGTTGTGGCCCCAGCAGCCCGCGTGCGTCACCAAGAAGGGCTGGCGAGTGGGCAGAGAGCCTTTGCCGGCGAGGTGGTTCCCCCTTATGCGCTGCTGCGTCGGCACGAGCTGCGAACCGTGCTCAAGGCTTACGGTCCACTCCAAGAGGCACGGCTTGCTCCCCAGCTGGTGGCGCTGTCGGGCGGGGAGGCACTGCTTGCCGCCGTGCGAGGCAAGAGGGACCGTCTCACAGCGATCAGTGGAGCCTGGCGGTGGAACCTTTGCCACTTGGCCGATCTGCGAAAGGAGCGTGCACGCCTGAGTGCCAAGCGAGCGGTTCCGGACTCTGAGATACGAAGGCTCCAGGTGAGCGGCAGTGCCAGGCTCGCAAAGTTCGCGAGGGGTGTCATGGCAGGAGACCCGTTTGGGGTGCCAGGGGAAGGGCCATCCAGCGATCAGCTGGCCTTGGCTGAGTCCCCACCAGAAACCAAGACTGGCCGCATCGCCGGCGAGCTTGCGAGATCAAGCCGCGCCAGCTCCACCCAGGCTATGGCGCCAGGCCGCAGCCCCCATCTTCGCAGCCCCCATCTCCCCAGCCCCCATCTCCCCAGCCTCCCTCCTGCAACCCGGGCCGTTCGCCTGGGGTTCGGCTCGCTCGTTGGCCTCATCTTGGTGATTGGAAGTCGCCAGCTAATCTTCGGGCATCTTCCTCTTGTGGGCCAGCTTGCCCCATTGCCTGGGCCCTTCAGCCTCTTGAGCCAGTTTGGCCACGGGTTCCATGATGGAGGAGTTGGCACCCAGGCTCCGGCGCCAGCCGCGTTCTTACTGCTTGGCACCGCCGGGTCGGTTCTTTTGGGCTGGATGGCGTTGCTCCAGAGGATCCTGGTGCTCGGATGCCTACCTGTAGGGGTGATAGGAGCCAACCGGCTGCTAAAGGCCGCCGGTTCGGCTTGGGCGCGCATGGTAGCCGTAGTCTTCTATGCAGCAATCCCGCTTGCCTATAACGACCTTGCTGCTGGAAGATGGGATGCTCTCATAGCTTATGCCGCGGCGCCCTGGTTTCTCGGAAGGCTTGCCAGAGCTACTGGTCTAGAGCCCTTCTCCGTGCCCCAGGGCAGCTCAGCTGGCGCAAGGTGGCGAAGCACCTATTTGGGCCAGTCAGTTTCTCTGGGAGTGCTTGAGGCGCTGGCGGCGGCATTTTGCCCGCCTGTGGTGGTCGGCGTGCTCCTGCTTGGGTTCGGGGTGGTGGTGGGCTCGCTGCTTGCAGGGGGCTCCCTGCGATCGCTGCGCGCGATCCAGGTGGCACTGGGTGCCACAGCGGCCAGCTTTGTGCTGTTGCTTCCGTGGTCGCTCGGGTTCTTTGAGAAAGGGGCTCTGGCCTCCTCTTTCCTTGGGATGTCACCCTCACCGTCCTACGCACCCAGCTGGGGAGACTTGTTAAGGTTCCAGACGGGCCCCTTTGGAGCCACTCCACTTGTCTGGTGCCTGGTGGGAACCGCTGTGTTCGCGCTTATCGTGGGCAGGCGGGAGCGCCTGGGATGGGCGATCAGAGCTTGGGCAGCAGCCCTGGTAGTCCTTGGGGTGACCTGGATGGGAAGTCGTGGGTGGCTTGGACCCGTCGCTCCCTCGGAGATGGTGCTTCTGGCGTTTGCGGCTGCGCCACTGGCACTTGCATCCGGGTTGGGAATGGCTGCCTTCGAGAACGACCTTCGGGGGTTCAGCTTTGGCTGGCGCCAGGCGGCCTCGGTGCTGGCCGGGCTCGCACTGGTAGCCGGGTCGCTTCCATCGCTGCTGGCAGCGACCTCAGGGAGGTGGGACCTGCCTGTGCAAGGCTACGGCCAGGCACTTTCGTACATAGAAGGCCACCAAAATACTCCTGGGGGATCTGGGGGATCTGGGGGATCTGGGGGATCTGCCAAGGCCTCCGGATCTGCCAAGGCCTCCGGATCTGCCAAGGCCTCCGGATCTGCCAAGGCCTCCGGATCTGCCAAGGCTGGCACAGCCAGGGTCGCAGGCGCGCTGGAGGGCGGGTACAGGGTGCTGTGGGTAGGCAACCCCTGGGCGATCCCGCTTGGAGGCTGGCAGCTTCAGCCGGGCGTCGCCTACGCGACCTCCGAGGGCGGGCTTCCGAACGGCTCCTATGAGTGGCCGAGCGCCTCTCCGGGTCCTGCCTCGGGCCTGGGGGCAGTTTTGGATCTGGTTGAGGAGGGCAGGACCGCGGACGCGGGTCACCTGCTGGCCCCATACGCCGTGCGCTACATAGTCCTGACGACCGGCGTCGGTCCTCCCATACCTGGGGTACAGTCTGGCGATCCGCTTCCGACTCCCGCCGGGCTGCTCGCGGGACTAGAGGCCCAGGATGACTTGCGGGTGCTCACCACCGTGGGGGGGACCCTGGTGCTGGAGAACACCGTCTGGCAGCCTGAGCGGTCTGAGCAGAGCCCCAACCCTGGGTCTCACCTGGGCTCTGGTTCTCAAAAGGTCACAGAGCCTCCACTCAGGCCTGTGCTCTTCGGGCCTCCGGGAGGGCTCCAGTTCACAGGCCACCTGCGTCGTGGTCTTGTGACGGTGGCCGTGCCGCCAGGGGGGTGGTCGGTGACAGAGGCCAACGGCCAGGTGGTCCACCCCGCGCGGGGCTCTAGCTGGGAGAGCTACTACAACATCAAAAGCCCTACGCTGGCGGTGCTCTCGTACTCGACCCCCTTGTCTAGGGTGTTGGAGATAGCAGGCGAGCTCATCATATGGCTGGTCGCTCTAGGACTGCTCGGCGGAGTGGTCCAACGGCGGATGGCCTGGGGCGGTCTGCGCCGCGCTGGAAAGCGCCGTAAAGGCCGCCTGGGAAGGCACCGTGAACACAGCCTGGGAAGGCACCGTGAACACAGCCTGGGAAGGCACCGTGAACACAGCCTGGGAAGGCACCGTGAACACAGCCTGGGAGATCAGCCCCAGTGAGCAGCGATGCAAGAAGAGCAGCTGGTGCGATACTGGGCGTGCTCGTGGTCACGATAGGTTTCGGAGTCCTGGGTGGTCAGGTGCGAAGACCATCAGCTTCTGTGGTTCCCGTGGATTCGCGCCTGGCTCCCCGCATGCCCGCAGCTCCGCCGCTTGGAGCTCAGTCAACCTCGTGGTACTGCGCTGGAGGGACAGGCACGGCTAATGGGGTAGCCAACCAGACGGTCTCTGTGGTCAACACCGGACCCAGGCCTGCTAAGGGCTATATGGAGGTGGTCAGCTCTGCTGGCCAGGAAAAGAGCGTCCCGGTCAAGGTCGGCAGCTACTCCCAGATGGACCTGACGCCCGATGGCCTTGAGCAGGGACCTTTCATAGCTGAGCGGCTGTTGATCCATGGCGGTCAGGTTTCGGTTCTCCAGAGTGCCTCGGGCAGCTCTGGCCAGGCAAGCGCTCCCTGCTCTTCTGCCACTTCCTCCTCGTGGTACTTCGCAGCAGGCTCCACGGCGTCGGGCGCTCAGCTGTACCTGTCTCTGTTCAACCCAGCAGCTACCGATGCCATCGTAGAGGTTCAGTTCCTCACTTCCTCTGGTCCGTCTTCGCCGGCGAATCTGCAGGGGGTCGTGGTGCCAGCTGGGGGCCTTGTGGTCAAGGACGTAGGACGCTACGTGCTGGGCCAGTCCCTGGTTGCCACCGAGGTCCACACGGCTGCTGGCCGGTTGGTGGCCGATGAGCTGCAGGTGGGAGACGCAGGCAAGCCAGGTCTGGCGCTCACCCTTGGCGCTCCTGCTCCAGTGACCACCTGGCGCTTCCCGCGTACCGGAGTGCCAGCAGGTACGACCGTGCAGCTCCAAGTGCTCAACCCGACCTCAGTTGCTGCGAGGGTGGATGCCGCTGTAGAGCTCGAATCAGGCCAAGCCGCTCCCTTCGTTATCGAGGTGCCAGCAGACTCAGTTGAGGTGCTGGTCGTAAGCGGCCAGGTGCGCCTGCCGGTGGCCACCGAGTTCGCCGTCACTGTCCGATCGATGAACGGGGTGCCGGTTGTAGCAGAGCGAACGGTGCTCGCAGGTCCTCCTCTGAACGTGACCGGCTACGAGGCAACCCTGGGTGCTTCAGCTGACTCGACAGCCTGGCTGGTAGGTTCGTTTGCACCGCCAGCTCCACTGGAGGTGATTGGCATCCAGGATGTGACCAGGAAAGCCCTTCATGTGGCGATCAGAGCAATCGCAGGCGGCTACATGATGCAGGTGGGCTCCGAGCAGCTCTACAAGCTAGATCCAGGGATCCCGCTGTATGTCACGGTTCCTGCAAGCCTGGCCAGCGCTGGCATGTCCCTGCTTGTGAGCGCATCAGGCAAGATTGTCGTCGAGCAGGACCAGGCTCAGCCAGGAGGGCTTGGAATCACATCGGCAATGGGGGTGGTGGTACCCGGCCATACCTTGAAGCTTCATGCCAGAGCGGTGAGGAAACAGGCGAGATCGGGGCTTAGGATCTAGCGGCGAGCTACCGTTAGCTCGGCAAAGTAGCAGGAGAAGCTCACGAGGAAGCCTATCGCCATCACATACGAGGAGGCGTTGGACTGGCCCGCCATAACAAAGGTCATCCCGCCTATTCCAGCAGCTGCCACAGCGGCGAGGCCGATGGCGCCAAGCCATACCGCTCCAGGTATGCCGGTCTTTAGGGCGACCACCAGTGCGGCAATCGCAAGGATCGCGATCACAAATCCGAGCACCATGTGGATCATCAAAGCCGGGTGGTCGACCACGGTCTGCATGCCACCCATGCTCTGAGCCAT
>JAMCQF010000124.1 GCA_023379605.1 Actinomycetota bacterium | reverse complement strand
GCTACTGCAACGAGCCCGATAGAAAGGGCAGCTGGAAGAACGTTGGGTAGCAGCTCGCGGGTCATAATGCGCCAGTGGCTTGCACCGATTGCCCGGGCTGCTGTGACGAACTCCCGTGTCGAGTACGACAGCGTGCTGGCTCGTACGACCCGAAAGAGCGGAGCTGTGCTCCCGCGCCGGCAGATGATAGTTATCTTCCACCACTGCCGCCCCCAGAACCCAACTATAGCCAGGAGCAGGAGTAGGGTAGGGAAGGAGAGGATGATGTTTGCCATGCCATTTGCAATGGCGTCTATCTTTCCGCGGAGGTATCCGGCCAGGAGTCCTGCGCTGCCGCCTACGGACAGGCCAAGAACGATCGATCCAAAGCCTACTTCCAAGGAGACCCTGGCACCGTAGATGACACGGGAGAGGAGATCGCGCCCCAGCTCGTCGGTGCCCAGTGGATGTGCAAGGCTAGGCCCTAACTTTGGCATGTAGGTTTGAGCGAGCGGATTGTGCAATGGGAGCGCGCCCGCAAATATCGCACTAAGGATAATGAGCCCGACCCATCCACACGAGACCCAAAACACCGCTCCCAGCCGCCGTTTCATGAGCGGCAGGGTAGGGAAGCCGTCGAGCACCGGTGGGTTGGAAAGGCTTGGTAGCTCCCTGCCAGAAAGACCGGCTGTGGCTACCTCTGTATCATCTGCCAAGGCGGACCCTCGGATCGATGAATGTGTAAGCGAGATCCACGGCGAAGTTCGCTACCACGAACAGGGAGGTGAAAACCAGGACGTCTCCCTGGAGGAGCAGGTAATCCCTCTGGTAGATGGCAGTGATTGCCTGTTCGCCCATTCCGGGCAAGGCAAATAGGTACTCTACGACGAAGGCTCCCGAGATCACCGCTCCTATGGAGAGGCCAGCAACGGTCATGAGTGAGAACGTGGAAGGGCGAAACGCATGACGCAGCATGATCCTTGAGGTGGAGAGCCCCTTGGATCGTGCCATAGTTATATATTCCTGTTGAAGGGTGGAGACAAGGTCGGCTCTCAAAAGGCGCATATATGCAGCTATGGACCCCACTGCTATTGTCAGCGAGGGAAGGAACGCGTCTCGTAGGTTTTGGAGTGGACTGGAGGTGAGCCCGACCCAGCCTGTGGCGGGGAAAGCCCCCAGGTGAACAGCTAAAACCTGCTGGAGTATAACTGCTGCCACGAAGGCGGGCACGGCGAGCATCGCAAAGCTTACCGTAGAGGCAGATTGGTCGAATAACCCCCCTGGTCGACGAGCTACTGCCAAAGCGAGGGGAATCGCGATTGCCAAGGCCATCACCTGGGAGATCACCAAAAGCTCGATATCGACCGGGAGGGCCTGCCTTATGGCTGACGCGACACTTTGGTGGGTTATGTATGACTGGCCCAAGTTGCCCTGGGCGGCGTGCAACAGCCAGTCCAGGTAGGCGACTGGCATGGGCTTGTTGAGGCCAAGCTGGTGCTCGAGAGCCAGCCGAGCGTGAGCTGAGGCGCCTGGTCCGAGGATCGCTGTGGTGGGGTTTCCCGGTAGGAGGTGGACCAGCCCGAAGGTGAGGAAGCTGACTACCACGAGCACGACGACCAGCTGTGCCAAGCGGAACAGCACGTAGCTGGTCACCGGATGCCTGCTGGTGCCCAGACAGCAGGGCGTGTTGGCAAGACCCATGAGTGCTCTCTGCCATCAAGCTTGCCCATATACCCCCTCTCGCTCTGGGGGCGCATGGCTACCTGCGGTGCTCCTAGCCCCCCGTTGGCTGTGCTGGTTCATGGCACAGACACGATCAGATGATAGCGGCATCTGCGGTGCTCACCACAACGAACCGGCGTGTATGTCCAGGTCTAAGCTCTTTGCACAGAGATGAGGCCAGAGGCCTGATGGCCTTGATTGGCCAATAGTTCCAGGCTTTGGGCGGAGCGCGTCTTTGGCTGTCTCCAACTTCGGTACCATCGCCTAGGTGGATCTAACTGGCCCATCGAGCGCCCCGGTTTCATCAAGCTTTCCAGCACAGGGATCGAGGGCTCCCACAAGCGGTGGCCCTGGTGGATTGAGGGGACTCGACAGCAGGCCATCAGAGAATGGGCACCGGCTTGCCTCCGCCTCACCTTCCAGAGGCTTTCCCTGGCTCAAGGTGGCTGTGGTCCTGTTCTTGGCAGGAGCTGTGCTGCTGCGCTTTTGGACGACCTCGGATCTGTGGCTCGACGAGGCTTTGACTGTGGACATATCCAAGACGGCAGTGTCTCAGATTCCAGGCTACCTGCGCCGCGATGGGTCCCCACCCCTGTTCTATGTCCTGCTTCATTACTGGATGGACTGGTTCGGCACTAGCGATCTTGCGGTGCGCTCGCTATCTGGGGTGATCGGGGTGGCAACCATGCCGGTAGTATGGGTTGCCGGCAAGCGGATAGGCGGCAAGCGAGTTGGCTGGGCGGCAGTGGTATTTCTGGCGAGCTCCCCTTTTGCTGTTTACTATGACACAGAGGCAAGGATGTATGCCCTGGTCGCTTTCCTTACCGCTGTCGGCTTCCTGGCGCTTGACTCAGCTCTGCGCAAACCGAGCATATGGAATCTTGCAGCTGTGTCGCTTGTGACCGCAGCCCTGCTTTACACCCATTACTGGGCTCTATACCTCTTGGCAGTCGTCGGGCTCTGGCTCATATGGCGCGCCTTGCGGTCAGTGGATCGCAAGCCAGCCCTTCTGGCAGCAGGAGCCATGGTGCTTGGAGGAGCGAGCTTTGCACCCTGGCTGCCGATCTTCATCTTCCAGGCCACCCATACAGGCACGCCGTGGACGACACCCTCTGGCTTTACAGCCGTCTACAGCGCGATCACCGAGTTTACCGGGGGAGACACCGATCAGGGTAGGTTGCTGGCACTGATGGTCTTTGCCCTCTGCGGTCTTGGCTTGTTCGGGGCCTCCGTGGACACTCGCCATATAGAGCTGGATCTTGCCACCAGGCGCCCTGCACGGCCTTTGGCTATCGTCGTCGTAGGAACATTGATCCTTGCGGTCATAGGGGGTCGCATCAGCGATAGCGCCTTTACCGATGATCTGC
>JAMCQF010000123.1 GCA_023379605.1 Actinomycetota bacterium | reverse complement strand
CATGTCACCAGGGCGAGCCTGCCTGGCACGTTGGACACGGCACTGCCTGCGTGAACCACCTGCTTGGATTCCACAACGTATCTAGTGGTATGGCATCCACTCTGGTACTCGATGAGGTCCCCCCTGCGCAGTGCTCCCAGTCCGTGGAACCACGTGACGTCATGGGCAGCAAGCACTGAAGTGCCATCCTGCCCAGGCCAGACCGACGCACTTACGTGGCCTACCGCAACTGCGAGATTGGCGTCGCTTGTTCCTTCGAGAACGGGAGCCTTAAGTGATATAGCGGGGATTTCCAAAACCCCAGAGAGTGATCCTGCAATACTCGCATCACAAGAGATCTTCACGACTGCTTCGCCGTGGGGTTTTCTCCGTGCATGGACCATCTTCTCGGCTTTGGTAAGTAGCCTCGCCCCATCTACGTGGCTCCGTGCGTAGAACCACCCGATGCCTCCGAGGAGGCCCAGGGCGGTAGCAGCCATGACTACAGCCGCCCAATACAGAATCCGGTTGAAGGTCATGGCGCCATCTGCAAGTCGACTATGTTGGAGTAGCTGACAGGGATGCCCCCCGGTGGTACGAGCCATGCCTCGTAGAACACCGGGTCTGTTTGCTGCTGGACTCCTCTCACCACAAAAGTTGCGACCCCGTCCCCGTTGGTCCTGGCGAGCACCGGGGTTTTTCCTTCGGGATTGCCATTTATGCTCGATTCCCCAACTCCCAAGTTGGTCTGCCCGTATACCACCTGGCCGAGATCGACCGCGATCCCGGCTTTGCGGACGCGCATGCCTGCGTCGTTGGTTACCTCGACTCTAAAGGTGATGGCCTTGCCGACAGGCACGGGGGTTTCCATGCCCCCGTCGGAGAGGATGGTGTCGTAGTGCTGCATCACAACTTCGTTGGATGTGCTCACGATTGCCGGATGGGCCAGATATCCGTTGACCACGAACCCCGAGAACAGAGATGGCATGGACTGTGGATTTGGCGCCTCGATAACGACGACTTGACGGGACATCGGGGGGATGGTGCGCGGCCCGGATACGACGTACCAAAAGGCGCTCTGCTGGCCGGTTGCATTGATAGAGTAATGCGGTTCGATCGCAGCCCGGGATCTGTTGCTCACCTCGACGGTGATCCGGTCAACGGTGTCCAACTGCCCGGTGGAGTGCTCTCCCAGCACCTTTAAGCTCATAGGCGGAGATGGCACCACCGCCCAGAAAACTCCCACCAAGGCCAGGCATCCAAGCCCCACCGTCCCCCGAGACATGATCTTTGCCCATCTTACATGCCGGAAAGCCATGCGAGAGGATCTACCCAGAACGCTCGTGCCGGCTACGAGCACCATGGGTGCAATCTCGAGGAAATACTCGTCAAATGACCTCGAGGGGAAGAAGAAGATGAGGCCCACCAAAGCGACAAGTGCCGGCTTGCTTTTTGGGTAGAAAGCGATAAAGCCGATCCAGGCTGCCACCGCCACCCCAGCTGCGGCGATGCTGTAGTGCTGCAAATAGCCCCCATGCGTAGTGAACATTGCCAGCCCGATTAGCCCCTGCCCACCGGGGACGGTTGGAGCAATCAATGGCTCGAGGATGCCGTGTATGAAAGCCCCCGGTGATGCGAGAAAAAAGGGCAGGTTGACAGAGCCAGCGACGCCTGCAGCGATGCCGGCATATACAGCCCCCTCCGACAGAGGCTTCTTGCCATGGCGGCGTGCCTCCAACATGATGCCTGCAAGCAGGAAAGGAACGAGAAACCATGGAGTCTGCTTTACGCAGCAGGCCAACCCGAGACAGACCGGTCCGGCCCATCTCCTCCAAGATGGCAGGCCCCTCTCGCTGAAGCGGTCCCATTGGTACAAGGCGACCAGGGCAAAGGGCAGGTAGATCATGTCGGTAACGCCACCGACTGCATTGCCGAACAGGACGTCGGCACCTGCTAACAGCACTGCGATCCACTTGAGATCCGAAGGCAATAGGACATAGACCACAATGACCGTGATCACCCAGAACGCCACATCTGTCACCACCGCCGCCTGTATGTGCATACCTGCAAGCAGAGCCGGCAGGTATGCAAGGAACGCTCCTGCAGGGTAAGACAGCTTGGAGACGAAACCTCCGTTCAACGTCCAAGTCCTGAAGATGTCAGGCACGTGAAACAGAGAAAGGGATGGGGCCATCGAGTGAACGTAAGGGTTTGCTCCCCCTAGGAGCACCTGAGCTGCATACTGGTCAAAGGCCATCTCGTCAGTGCCGTAGTAGGGGCTGTGCACTACGTGAGAGTAAGCGCGCACGCAGACCAGCAGGCAAGTAGCCACCATAAGCAAGGCGCGCTGCCAGTTGCTTGGACCGTGCGCCCTCCATGCGGCGACTCCGACCAAAAGCCCTACTGCGGCACCGGCAATAGCTGCGGCCATCACCCACCAAGCAGTGAGGGAGTGCGTCCACACCTGGACAGCCATGAACATGGTCCACAGCCCCCCCAAAGACCAGCCGGCCTGGCTTGCTGAGGAGATACGGCCTATGCGCAATCGCTCCGAGATAACGCTCTTGGAGCTACCAGCCTCTAGCGGAAAGTCCTCCCCAAGAGAGCTGGTGTCAAGATCACCAGGAGCGCTGGCAAGTGCAGTCACCTGCCCTGATTATGAGATCTCAGCAGTATGCCTGTGCCTCCGCCAAACAAGCGCCCCCCCTGCCAGGACCAGCAGAGCTAAGGCCAGCAAGCCTCCTCCTACGAACGGCTCGCCGGTGGTTACAGACGTAGCACCGGGCACTGCCTGGACAGATGATGGCGAGCTCACGACAAAGACCGGGTCGGATGTGATCTTTATAGTGGCACTTCCTGCTGTCACACTTGCGTCGCTATAGGCAATAAAGCTGGAGCCGTTCCATATCAGAACGACATCAGATGCCTTAATAGCAGGGTTGTCCACCACGACGGTTATAGGCGTCGAGAGTGGCTGGGTGAGGGGATGCCCACCCACATCGATGGAGACCGCAATGCCGGCTACAGATCCCGGTACCGCACTGAGGTTGCCGCTTCTCAGGATCACCTGCCCTCCCTGTGGCAACGCCCCAGCAGGGACGGTTACCGACACTCCAAGTCCATCCACAGATGCCTGCATGGTCCCGCCAGACGAGGTGAAACTCTTGGTCGCAGCTACAGTGGAGAAACCTCCCGGAACGCTTGACTGCTGGGAGGTCGAAGAAGGCAGGTATCCGCCTTGCGCTGCCCATGCAGTGCCGCTTAGCGCCGCCAGCGCTGCGGATACGGCGACAAGGCCGACTACAACTTTGCTCCAAATACGTGCTGTCACGTCGTGATCCCTTCTCATCTATGATCGGGCGCCGCGGCACTGGCACGCGACACCGCCGACAATTTAGGTATCGGCACGTCGGCCAATTTCTTTAGGTGAACTTCTTTAGCCCGAAGGCGCGTCCCTTGATACCGCCGTGCACGCGCTCCACATGAGAGATGGCTGTTGCCACCGCCATATCGCTTGCGGGGCTTGGGTCCACGGCGACCTCCCCGTGCTCCTCGCAGACAACCTCCCATCCATCTCGGATCCTGTGCACCGCCATGCAGTGCGTGCCGTCATTGGCGTACAACCACAGAGGTCTGCACTGTCTCATAGTCGCGCTCACCTGACATGCACCTTCTCCCATGTCTCAGTCTCTTCCAGTCCCAGATCGGCAACCGCCCCTATCACCTGAAGTCATCCAGCCCAGGTGCTGTCTGCATGTGTGGCCAGCCTGCTCCCTTGAATTGGCTATCCATGAAAACCTCTGCTTGGCCGCATGCAGCAAAGCTCACGCTGCAGTTGACCGGCTCAGAGCGCCAACCAAGTCGGCTGCCTTAGCTGCGAGGTCCGACAGTGCACCGTCGTTTACGACAACGCGGTCCCACTGGGCAAATCCCGACAGCGCGTGCTCATAAGCGCTTCCTGTTCCAGTAGCGAGCGGTGTCCCTCTCGACCACACCCATCTACCTAACGCGGGCTCGTCGGTTCCTCGCCCGGTGTGCTCCCAGCGGTGATGTCGCCGGTCTGCGGGCGAGTGACGTGTAATCTCACGACGCCGCATTTGTCGAATCAACGCTAAGCCGGCAAACCAGGGAACGCACAGTTGCTCACCAGACGTGTTGTATCGGCACCACTCGCTTGGCTCGTTGCTCTAGCTGGCGACCTGATGATGCCTTTAGTTCCCATAAGCCCACTCGAAAACAGACTGGGGAACGTTTCCGGGATCACCCGATCTGCACTCTACGCAGCCAAAGGTTGAGCTCCAGAAATCGGCGCTTCCGTATACCCCGGCATCAAGGCAAGCTGTGATCTGGACGGCATAGAAGAATCCACTCAGGACTACCCCATAACGGGCTATAGGAACAGCCGCAGACGAAGTTTCACCTCCGCACGTACCCCTTGTTCTATTCCATCCGTTGCTTATCTCGACA
>JAMCQF010000122.1:443-20185 GCA_023379605.1 Actinomycetota bacterium | reverse complement strand
ACCCATAAAGATCAACTGTGTCATACGGCGCGGCGTTAATGACACAGAGATCCTGGCATTGGTCCGCAGGTTCCGAGGCACGGGCCATATCGTGCGCTTCATAGAGTACATGGACGTAGGCACCACAAATGGATGGAAGCCTGAGGACGTCGTGCCTGCTTCGGAGATCCTGGAGAAGATCTCAAGCGAATTTCCCATAGAGCCGATCGATCCTACACTGCCCGGCGAAGTGGCAACTCGCTACCGCTTTAGCGATGGATCTGGCGAGATTGGAGTGATTGCCTCGATCACTCAGCCCTTCTGCAAGGAGTGCACCCGTGCCAGGCTCTCTGCCGACGGTCACCTCTTCACCTGCCTGTTCGCGTCAAATGGCACCGATCTACGCGATATGGTGCGTTCGGGAGCCACTGCCTCACAGCTTGCCCAACGCATAGCATCGGTATGGAAAGCACGTGATGACCGATACTCGGAGCTGCGGGATGAGTTGATTGAGATGACGGCCCGTCAAGGACAACCAGCTAATCTAAGCGCTACCCCAGTTGCAGTACGACCCCCCCGCCGGCGTGCAGAGATGTCTTACCTGGGCGGGTAATCTGGCAAGCAGCCCAGCCCTTTAGGCCTCGTGGTGGTCACCACCATGGAGCTGGGAGATAACGTGGCCCAACAGTGGGGAAAGCGCTGAGATCCCATCGCGCACCGCTCCTGTGGAGCCAGCCAGGTTCACCACCAAAGTATGTCCCGCGGTACCTGCTATCCCCCGGCTCAGCCAGGAGGTAGGAACCCGCTGGGCAACACTGGACCTAAGCAGTTCTGCGATCCCAGGCACCTCACGCTCCACCACAGCCAGCGTGGCCTCAGGTGTTACATCACGCGGTGCGACGCCAGTCCCGCCTGTTGTGAAAACCAGATCATACTCAGATTCAATAGATCTATAAAGCTCTGCTGTGATAGCAGCTACATCGTCTGGCACTACTACGGGGCCATCCACCAAGTAGCCCAACTCAGCGAGCAGATTGGCGAGAAGTGGTCCGGATCTGTCCCCACGCTCGCCTGCAAAGCTACGATCAGAGACAGTGATCACCCTAGCCCTTGGGCAACCAGGAGCTCGAATGTGGCTGCTGGCCACTCCAGCTGTGACAACGGGGCCGCTTTGCCCAGGGGCGCTGTTTTTCCCAAGCTGGCTCTGCACTGGAGCTTGACCAGGCTGACAGTGCGACATCACCCCTCCCAGGCTGTGCCTGACATGGGCACGACCTTCACCGGGGACCCCTCGGATATGGACTCCTGGTCCTCTGGGACTATGGCCAGAGCGTTTGCAGCAGCCATGCCTGCCACAAGGTGCGAGCCGCGACCCCCGGTAGGAACCGCAACCAGCTCATCTCCTACAGCTTCCAATCTCACACGAAGATACTCTCTCTTGCCAACTGCGGAGCGAAGCATACCAGCCGCTCTCGCCACTACAGAAGGAGGGACCACGGGCCTGCGTCCCACCATGGCCCTCAGCATTGGACGCACAAAGATCTCAAAGGAAACAAGCGCGCTCACAGGATTTCCAGGGAGGCCAAAGAATGGCACTCCGTCGCCCAAAGTCCCAATCGCCTGGGGCATTCCAGGACGCATCGCCACCCGCTTGAACTGGACGTGCCCGCTTGACCCCAGCACATCTTTTACGACATCGAACGCCCCGGCGCTCACTCCGCCGCTGGTGACTACCACTTCTGCCTCTCTGCTCGCTGTCTCAAGCGCCGAGGCCAGACTCTCGGGGTCATCTGGGCAGCTACCCATCCTGTAAGGAACTCCCCCCGAGCGTGTGACAGCGGCTGCGAGGGCAAAGCTGTTGGAATCCGCGAGTTGGCCAGGAACGAGTGGAGTGCCTGGCTCAACCAACTCGCTACCCGTGGACAGGACCGCCACCCTCGGACGCCTGCGAACTGGGACTTCAAGAGCCCCTACAGATGCCAGAAGAGCCACCTGCGAAGGCCCTATGAGGACACCTGGGGCAAGGACCTGGCTACCGGGGGAGGCGTCCTCACCCGCCAGCCTTATGTTCTCTCCTGCCTGGCAGGGCCAGGTCACCGCGACTTTCTCCATTCCCGCGTCGGTATGCTCTACTGGCACCACTGCGTCAGCTCCCTTGGGAATAGGCGCTCCGGTCATGATCCTCACGCAGGCTCCAGGGGTCACCACGGGTATCTCAACTCCCAGGCGGTATGCTCCAGCTGGCATGTCTCCATGAACTTCGAGCACCACAGGATGCTCTGGGCTGGCAGTGGCTACCGCTGAGCTTTGGAGGGCGTAGCCGTCCATTGCAGAATTGTCAAAGCCCGGCAGTGGCTGGCTCGCCTTGACCTCATATGCAGTGATATATCCCAGAGCGTCATAGAATGGAACATTTATTACTTCCGTCAGCGATGCAAGGGATATGGCCGCCTCCTGATGCTCCTCGACAGAGATCATTGTGGCCTTGTTATCTGCACTGCCCCATGCCATAAGGACCTCCCTACCGTTCGCTTTCAAGGTCGGCGCTCAAATGGCCCTCTGCAAAGGAAAGCGTCTCTGGAGCATCAAGATCCTCACAGCCCACCCAGCTGACCGATCCGTCAGTGAATACCTGCCTTTTCCAAATCGGAACTTTGGCCTTCACCTCATCTATGAGCATGCGTGCAGCCTCGAATGCCTCAGCCCGGTGGGGGCATGAAGCTGCCACCACCACAGCCAGATCCCCCACTTCCAGCTGGCCTATCCTGTGAAGGACCGCCAGCCCAGTAACTGGCAGTGAAGTCGCCACCCGCTCTGCCACCTCAACCATGGCCGATCCGGCCAAGGGGTGCGCCTGGTACTCCAGGCTTAGGACCCCATGACCATCATCATGATCACGCACCACGCCCACAAAGAGCGCGATCCCTCCAGCAGATGGGTCAGACACCACCCCTATGCACTCATCGACCGACAGCGGTGCCTCCCTGATCTCAGCTAGGCGGATCTTGACCATCGGGCTCCAGTCTATGGCTTGGAAAAGCCCCGAGGACCACTTGCAAGCCGCTCTAATGGTTGAGCTGGTTCAGCCTGTGCGCACAGCTCTGGCCTATGCAGCTTCTTTAGCGTTAGTAGGACAGAATGGATTGATGCAAAACTGTGCTGACCCGCCTTCCAGCCATGAGCCTACAGTCTCGATAGTAGCCGGTCTGGTTCTAACAGGCGGCTTGAGCACGCGGATGGGCAAAGACAAATCCATGCTTTTGGCGGGAGGGATCTCCTTTGCCGAGCGGGTTGCGTCCGTGCTGTCAGCGGCGGCAAGTCCATGCCTGGAGGTAGGCCCGCAAAGATCATCGCTGCCAGCGGTCCAAGAGGAACCACAGGGGCAGGGTCCGCTTGTCGCGATAGTTGCAGGCTGGAAGGCGTTGGTATCCCTTGGGCACACCGGCCCAGTGCTGGTAGTGGCGTGTGACCTTCCCTTCTTGGAGTTACGCCTACTCGAGATCCTGAGGGACTGGCCGGTTGCCGGAAGCGTCGTGCCCATCATGAATGGCAGGCCGCAGACACTGTGCGCACGCTACTGCCCAGATGACCTGCATCTGGCTGCTGGGCTGGTGGGAGCAGGGGCTCGTGCCATGTATCAGCTCGTAGACAAAGCCCAGGTCACCTTCTTAGACGAGCAGACCTGGGGAACTGAGGTGTCGCGCATGGCACTTGTTGATATAGACACCCCAGAAGACCTCCAGCGCAGCGGGCTGGGTGGCTACATGAGCTAGAGCGCAGCGGGCTGGGTGGCTAATGGGCCTAGATGGCTGCGTCCAGCCGCTCCGCTGCGCTAAGCGCCCTCTTGCGCCAGAACTGAGACAGTGACCCAAACGACCTCTCCAGCTCCTTATGGTGTGCAGCCCATCTCGTTGCCTCCTTGGAAAGCCAACCCAAGGTGGCATCGCGATCCTGGCTCATCATCCACTCCAGGATGAACCGGCGCTCGCCAGCCCTTAGACCAACGGAGGATTCTTTGGCGCAGCGGGCTAGATCTGCCCGGGTCAACACCATCCCGCAACGGATCGGCGCGACCAAGCTGTCCAGCAAAGCTCCATCGCCTTGGCTAACTTCTGGCATGCCCGGAGCGGCTCTCAAGGCAACGGGCAGGGGACTACCTTGTTCAGGGAGCAGTGAGGCCTCTTCTTCCAGCAGGTCCAAGAGCAGTGAGGACCATTCCAGATAGAACCTCCCGGTTGGCCCAAAGGCCATGGAAGCTCCTGCTACTGCGATGGCAAAGGCAGGAACCCAGGTCAAGATGTGCTCCCATAGAAGAGTCGTGCGCGCTTGAGAGAGAAGAGCCCTGCGAGCTGGATCGACCTCGCGAGATTCTCGCTCGAGAAAGCTCGCGTACAACCCCAGCAATCCAGCAAGGTGATCTGGCTCCGGCGGTGGGCTATAGCCCGTAGCCCTCCAAAAGCCTGCAACCCTGTCAGCTGCCTCGCCTCCGAGCATGCCTTCTGGTCCAAGGTGAACACCTGCATAGGGGTGGCACTCCATGAGCATCACAGCTGTATGTGCGGCCCGATCGGGAAGAGCCGGCAAACCCAAAGACCTTGCCACAGGGCCGTGCTCGGGCTCGGGTGCCTCGCTAAGCACGGCCGCGGCGCGTATGAGCGCTGACCGGGCCCGTACCGGTCCAGGCGGCAGGCGACGCTCGGCTTCCATCACCTTGGCCCCTGGATCTCCAACGGGTTCCATCCCTGCTACAACCAGCAGGTACGAGCATGAAAAGCTCGTATAGAGAACCTATTGCCTTGGACCTTAGCAGCTCCAATCACCTTGGGCTCACGACTGCTTTGCCGGAAGTGCGAAAGCCTCTCTTGAGGGTTTCAAGGGTCGCATCAGCCAGTACGGCCTGCGCGTGCCATCAGGTGACACATCAGCTGCCTGTCTCGCCATCTCCAGCCACTGCCTGTAAACCTCATGAGACTTTGCCGTGTCGACCACCACCTCTCCTGGGGCATCACCAGGCTCGGCCCTAGTTACTTTCACCGCCTGATGCCAGCAGTGCATGCCCGAGACTGGGTCTGGATGCACCGGGAAAGCCATGTTTTGATGCACCCCAAGCTCTGTCCACCATATGCGACTCGTGTCGGGATCTTCCGACGCAAAGGGCTCCACCCCGCTTTGCGGCTCTATTGCCCAGCGGTCCCCATCGTGGCGCAGGGCTACCGTAGCCATCATCTGGCGCTGGCCCTGGCTCGACCCGGCAATCTTCCAGCGGCCCATGTGATGGCTGCAGGCCACCACACCTGGACGGATGCCTTCTGTCACCCACGCCTTCACAACGAAGTGCCCTATCTCGGTTGTCACCCGCATCAGGTCCCCTGTGATCACCCCAAGCCTCTGCGCATCAGATGGATGGATCCACAGAGGGTTAGTGTGCGCCAGCTCGTCGAGCCACTTGGCATTGGCAGAGCGCGTATGGATCTGGGTGGGGAGGCGGAAGGTGGATATGAGCACCATCTGGTCCTGCTCTAAGGCCTCTGGATGGACGTGCGAGCGCAGGTAGGTCGGTACTGCCTGATCCGCCCAGCCCCACGCGGCAAGAGTAGAGGAGTAGAACTCCAGCCGGCCGCTTGGTGTGGGGAATCCTCTCCTCACTACCCCGTCCACCTCTACACCCACCGGCCGCTTGCCGGTGGGATCTGGGTCGGGAGCTCCTACTGGCACGATATTGGACGAGGGCTCCAGTCGGGCTGCGCTGTAGACACGACCGTGAGCTGCCACCTTCATATCCACGAGCTCTTCCCTGGGGACCTCCTGGTCATGAAGCTGCCCTACGCCACTGGCCACCTCGAATGCCCCGTAACGGCGCATGTAGCCAAGAGGGCTAAGGCCTTCAAGGGCAGCTGCTTTCGGGAGCCCTGGCACGGAGTTCTCAAATATCCAGCTGTAGTACTCCTCAACTGTCAGCTTCTCACCTGGGCGTTCCAAGGACTCGTAGAACTGCCGGATGCCCATCTGCCCGTCTGGATCTATCCGCCAAGAGAGCTCTATCCAGTACTCATTTTCCTCCCAGACCTCTCCTGGGTTTACCTCTCGTGTGTCCGACACTGGGAGTCCCAGACGCTCTCTCGCAGTCCTGAGCACGGGCTGGCGAAACGCGATCCACTGCCCGTCGTATTGCTCATAGGAGTGCAGGTCGTGCCGTTCACCCGCATGCCCCATAGGCAATACGTAGTCAGCGAAGTACGCTGACTCATTCCAGGTGGGAGTCAAAGCGACGTAGCAACCCACTTTGGACTCATCGCTCAGCATCTCGATCCAGCTGAACCCATCTGGGTTTGTCCACACTGGGTTATAGACCCTGGTGAAGTACACCTCAAGGCGGCCACGGCCCTCTTGGACCATATGGGGCAGGAGAAAGCTCATCTCGTTCATAGCAAGTGGGTAGTCGCTTGGCCAGGAGAGCTCGTTCCAAACCTTTGGGTGCGGCGGCATGTACATAGGTCGGGGCACATACTTGTTCCAGGCATTGGGGAAAGTACCTCCCTCTGTGGCCACTGCCCCAAGCAGCGCCGAAAGTAAGAAGGTCGTCCTCGACACCTGCCAGCCCCCGAGGTTGCCCGCCGCAGCAGAACGCCAGTTGTGGGCAGCAAAGCGGGTGCCAGCAGAGGCTATGACCTCGGCTATCTCGCGTAGGGTACCTGCATCGACTCCGGATTCCCTGGCGGCGAACTCGAAGCTGTAGCCTGAGTAAAGGTCATCCAAAACGTCATGGAAGGTCTCGAAGTCGCAGGGCAGCTCAGGATGGCAGGACTGTAGGTACTCCTCCCAATTCCACCAGCGGCGCACGAACTCCGCGTTGTAGCGACGGTTGGAGATGAGGTAGCTGGCTATGGCAAGGCAGATGGCGGCCTCAGATCCCGGCCAGGGAGAGAGCCAGTAGTCGGCATGGGTCGCTGTGTTGGACAGGCGAGTGTCCAACACGATCACCTTTGCCCCCTTGGCGCGCGCCTCTGTGATCCGCTGTGCGTGCGGGTTGAAATAATGGCCAGTCTCGAGATGCGAGCTGATCAGGAAAATTACCCTCGCGTTGGCATGGTCAGGGCTGGGACGATCTATTCCCATCCACCAGTGGTATCCAGCGCGTCCGCCAGAGGAGCATACGTTGGTATGGCTGTTATGACCGTCGACTCCCCAGGATGCAAGCACCCGCTCGGTGTAGCCGTCCTCTCCCGGCCTGCCCATGTGGCACATGATCTCATTATTGCGACCCTCTTTTAGAGCACGCCGGATCCTAGCTGCTATGTCATCGAGAGCTTCGTCCCAAGAGACTCTCTCCCATTTACCGGCGCCGCGCCTGCCAGCTCTTTTAAGTGGGTAGAGGATCCTGTCCGGATCAGTCATCTGGTTGAGAGTTGCTGGGCCCTTCGCACAGTTGCGCCCGCGCGAGCCAGGATGCTCAGGATTGCCCTCGAACTTGCGCACCGACAACGTCTGTGAATCCACATATGCAAGCAGTCCACAGGCGGACTCGCAGTTGAAGCACGTCGTGGGCACGAGCATGGACCTGCGTTCTACCCTTTCGGGCCAGGAGCGGGAATCCAGCTCCACCCAATCATCCCAGCGTTCCTTGGGAGGAAAAGACGCCAGATGAACCCTGGAGGGCCCTGGATAGAAAGTTTCCCCACGAGCCTCGACCTCATCTTTTGCAGCCAGGACCGTCTGGGAGATCTCCTCAAGGCGATCTTTGCGACGGCCTCCTTTAGAGATGCTCATTGGTTCTCCTCTCCATGGGTTTTGGTTCCCCTGGTTGGATACCTGTCATGGGTCACCCCGACCTCGCCGCCTTGGACATCGAGCGTACTGGCCGGCTCGAGCGTGTGCTCAGCTGTCATGCGAGTGGCACCGACTGGCCGCCTTGAACATAGGAATGCTCGTAGCAAAGAACAGATGCCAGAGCGAAACCAGCGCCTGTAGCGCCGATCCATGGCGTGGCGATAGTAGCTGCAAGAAGGATCATTCCGGCCCAAAACCAGAACCTGAACTTGCCCAGCCAGATCTCGTGAGAGGCAAGGCGGGTATGGGCAGTGACATGGTCCAGGGTCATCTCACCTATGACAAGGGAGAGGTCCAATACCGCTATAGCCCCCAGCGCGACCCGCAGGTCGTGGACCACTCCATGGGCACCCAGCGCTTGCGCAGCAAACAGACTGGCAGCAGAGCCCAGTAGGAGAGCCTGAACTATGAGCTGGCCGGGAAGTAGTGGGCTCTGCCACAGATCCCGCGCCTTTGCCTGTGCAAAGAGAAACGCCGTATAGACAGCGGTCATAGCTGCAAGTGGCAGCCCGAAGCCCGCCAGCACCTCCGAGAAGGCCACGGACTTTAAAATGCTCGCCAGGACCTGCAGCACGAGGACGGTTCCGTAAGCGCCAATTATGAATGACCCGCGCACCAGCCAACTTCTCCACTGGTGGCGCAGGAATATCAGATAGAACCGCTCTGGATGACCCAAGTCCCATATGAGAAGAGCACCTGTGGCTCCAAGCCCGCCAAGGGCGACCAGAGGGCCCACCCAACGGAACAGGGTAGAGGTCCAAGCTAGCGGGCCGAAGAGGACGAGCAGGAGGGGTACCAGGTAAGCCCCCGCCCCTATCCCCTTGGTCCAGGTGTAAAGGCTCACCTTCCAATCCCATGGAGCGTGGTGGGGCACATCATAGGAAAGCACTGCCGCCGGCCGGGAGTTGTGCTTGCCTGGATGGCCCGAGGCAACATGCCCCGGGCCTGAGCCCTGACCGGCCCAGGCGTAGAGACCGCCAGGAGGGCGTTCGGCAGCCAGGGGATCCAAAGTTGCCATGTGGGCGCCCAGGTAGAAAACCTTGGGTCGTGTCTCTTTCTCTGGTCGACGCACGGTCACCGGTTTGCGATTTATGTCCGCCGACACCGGCGAGCTCGCATCGGCCAGATCGCCTATCCTTATGGCCTCGGTCGGGCACACAACCACACATGCTGGCTCCAGACCGATCTCAAGCCTATGAGCGCAGAAGTTGCACTTCTCTGCCGAATGATCCTCGGGATTGATGAAGATCGCGTCATAGGGGCATGCAGCCATGCATGCCTTACAGGCGATGCAGATGCGCTTGTCGAAGTCCACGATCCCATCCGGTCTTCTATACATCGCACCGGTTGGGCAGGCGGCCACACACGGCGGGTTCTCGCACTGGTTGCACCTGGTCACCTGGAATGCCCTGCGCACCTGGGGGAAGACACCCACATCCACCGACTTCACATAAGTCCTGTTCACCCCCAAAGGGACGTTGTTCTCTGACTTGCAAGCCGTGGTGCACGCATGGCAACCGATGCAGCGTGTCTGGTCCAAGATCTTCACCCAGGAGCGCACCGTGGATGACTTCGGCCCTTCATCCAAGTTGATGGCTCTATCACCAAAACGAGGTTCATCGATTAAGCCTTGTGGATCTATGACCCCCCCAAGCCACCCCTTGAGCTGGTTCGATCTCGAAGATGCCGTAGAGATATCACTGCTCACCCATCAACGGTAACTGTCCGCCATCCCCGGCAGAAGAGGGATCTTGCCTTTCGCGTCATAGGATTTGCCTATGGCCACCTGCGAAAGCCAATTGCATGTAGAGATCCGCGCTCGAGACAAAACCAAGCCCCTCCGCCTTGCCCCAGGGAAGGCTGCACTACCACTGCAAGCTTTAATTGGCGAGAGGATCTAGAGGATGGACCTGCGACCAACCCTCAGAGGGTCTTGAGGAAGGCCCCTGCCATGGGGCTGAGTGAGCTGCCCGAAGGCCATACGGCCATCAACCTCCTGTGGAGGTCTAGGTCTTCCACCGCAACCGACACAAGTGCCCCCGAGGCGAGCTCAGCCTCCACTGCCAACCTGCTCATCACCCCTGGTCCAAAGCCTCCAGCTACTGCGGCCTTGACAGCTGCGGTGGAACCGAGCTCTAGCACTGAGCTTGGAGCATTGCCAGCACCTTTAGTGCCAACAGCCGCTTGGAATGCTTCACGCGTGCCCGAGCCTGGCTCTCGCAACACAAGGGGAGTTGCGACAAGCTCGATAACTTCCACTGGCCTGCGACGCCGGGCCCATGGGTGAGTTGGGCACACCACAACCACTAGCTCGTCGTCAGCAACCTGCTTCGACCTAAGCCCTCCAGGCAGCTCCGGTCCTTCCACAAAGCCGAGATCTGCCCGGCCGGACAGCACACGCTCGGCCACCCCTGACCGAGTTCGCCACCTCTAGTGCCACCTCCACCTTCGGGTGGTCCCTGTGAAAGGGGCCCAGCCAGTTTGGCAGGAGGTACTCTCCCACCGTGTAGCTGGCCGCCAGGCGGAGGCGTCCCCCCGAGCTGGCGCGTATGGAGGCTATCTCGGCTTGGAACCCGTCAAAGGCGTCGAGAACCGCCCCTGCAAGCTCCACTACCCGCCACCCTGCGCTTGTCGGCCTGGATCCAGTAGGACCTCGTTCAAGGAGCGTTATCCCCATCTCGCGCTCCAAGCTGCGCAGCCTGGCGCTTGCCGAAGGCTGTGAGAGACCGTGTGAAGCCGCGGCGCGAGTCAGGCTTCCCAGACGGGCCACTGCTACCAGCAGCTCAAGAGACACCACATCAGGCCAGGCCCAGCTCCTCCCATTCGCAAGCACTGCGCTCTCTGGCTCGATATCCACCCTGCTCATTTGGGATCATGCTCCAAGTGGGCGGGCTCTCTAGTAGCATCGACTGAGGTACCATCCAGCACTCTATGCAATGGCGAGCCAAAAGGACGCGAGCACTCAGCTGGTGAGCGCGTTTCTTGGCGCCTTTGCCCAATCTTGGAGTAGGTGGGACCCTTCGCCACCTTCCATCGGACAAACCTAGACCTATGCAATCATGAACTCCCTGCTCGCAGCCGCCATAATAGTAGGAGCTGGAATTGTCGGCTTTTTCATCCAAGCCGTGGGCATTGCAATATGGAAGGTGGCTGCCAGAGCTGATGTCCACACCGCCCAGCGCTCCTTGATCGAGCACAGTCGTGGCCCGCTACGGGTGGTCGTTCCAATCCTGTCTATGCTGGCTGCCACCCCGGCAGCGAGGCTCCCAGGAGCCACCACTGGCGATATCCTCCATGGGCTCTCCATCGCTCTCATCTTCGGCCTCGCTTGGCTAGCTGTGAGGACAATAGACGTCGCCGAGGATGCACTGATAGGACACTTCGAGCTCAATGCCACAGACAACCTAAGAGCGCGCCGCGTCCAGACTCAGGTTAGGGTCCTGCGCCGGCTGACGGCAGCGGTTGTCATCACGATCGCTTTAGCTGCAGCCCTGTTCAGCTTCGGCAAGGTAAGAGTTCTCGGAGCCAGCCTGCTTGCCTCGGCCGGCATCATAGGAATAGTTGCTGCAGTGGCAGCCAAGCCGGTAACCACCAACCTTCTGGCCGGCATACAGCTGGGCTTTAGCCAACCGATCCGCCTCGACGACGTGGTTGTAATAGAGGGCCACTGGGGACGGGTCGAGGAGATCACCTTGACCTACGTAGTGGTGAGGATCTGGAACCTCCGCAGGCTCGTGCTTCCAATCTCATGGTTCATGGAGAACCCTTTTGAGAACTGGACCCGCGACACAGCAAACCTGCTGGCCGTAGCCCACTTGGAGGTGGATTACAGGGCTCCGGTGGACGAGATCCGTGCCCAGCTGGGCCAGATACTGAAATCCAGCCCCAGATGGGATGGCAATACATGGGGCCTGCAGGTGACAGCGGCTGGTCCCTCCACTGTCCAGCTCAGGGCTCTCATGAGCGCGGCCAACTCATCAGTTGCCTGGGACCTCGAGTGTGAGGTGCGTGAACGGCTTATCTCATACCTGCAAAAGGAGCACCCCTACGTGCTCCCAAGGCTTCGAATCGAGGGTGAAGCTCCACCTGGGACACTCCGGCCTGCTCGGAGCGCTCACACCGAGCAGCTGCTCGAGCCGACCACGGCCACTGAACCCGCTCAGCCAAGCACTCTCTTAGACAATGACCTACCAGCCTCCAATCCCACCCAGGCACGTTGAGCCTTGAGATAGCAACTGCTTGGCTGGCCCCTCAATGGCGCTATGAGCTCAGCTGACGCTGGGGGGCACTGCAAGCAAGGGTAGCACTGCCGGGAATTTACCCATTCTTCATCGCGTTGTCGCTCATGGTTTATCGGGCTGTTGAGCGCGGACCGTAGGTTGAAAGCGCAGGTGCTTCAATGCCTGCCTAGATAGTCGCTCAAAGAGAGGACGTGCCCGGTGAACTCTAAGTTGTCTCGATTAAATGTGGTGTGGTCACAGAGACTGCGCTCAGCACTGGCGAGTTTTCCTAAATTGCGGAGCTGGATGCTGATCGCTGTGAGCTTGCTCGCAAGCTCAAGCTTGCTTGCAGCATGCGGGTCTTCCTCGGCCACTGCTGCCAAAGCGGCTGGGGCCACAGGAAATGCCTGCTGGCAAAGCGCTGCTTCAGCGAGCTCCTGTGGCGGCATGAGCGCTCTGGTACAAGCTGCCAGGGCCGAGGGGCATCTTAACGTCATAGCACTTCCCGCTGACTGGGCCAACTACGGCACCATCATCAAGGACTTCTCATCGAAGTACCATATAGCAGTAAATAGCGAGAACCCGAATGGGTCCAGTGGAGAGGAACTGGCTGCCATCAGCTCCGAGAAAGGAAGCGGAGCGGAGCCCGATGTAGTGGATGTGGGTCCTTCTTTCGCGATCCAAGGCGCTGCAGAAGGGCTGTTCGCTCCTTACAATCTCGGGTATAACGCGGACATATTTAGAAATCCTCCGACATCGTTCAACTCACTGCTGTCCTCGCAGTACAAAGGCTCGGTTTGTCTGGATGGGAACCCAGAAAGTGCAGGTGCAGCATTTGGTGGGGTATACGCAGCCGCGCTGGCCAACGGCGGTTCCTTCAGCAATATCGAACCTGGCATCGAGTACTTCAGGCGCCTGGCAGCAGCTGGGAACTTCGTTCCAACAGGAGCGTCTCCATCAACCATAGCAAGTGGCCAGTGCCGCGTAACGATTGACTGGACGTACCTCGAGGCTAAGTATGCACAGGATCTTCGAGGCAAGTTGGACTGGAAGGTTATCGTGCCCACCAACGGCCTCTATGCCTCTTACTACGCCCAGGCAATCTCTAAGTATGCGCCGCACCCAGCTGCAGCGCGCCTCTGGGAGGAATACCTGTTCTCCCCGACCGGACAGAATCTCTGGCTTCAGGGCTACGCGATGCCCGTGGAGCTTCACTCGATGATGGCCAACGGCACCGTAAATAAGAAAGCACTTGCCGCCATTCCGACAGTGAAGGGGAGGGCGTCCTTTCCCACCCAGGCAGAGCTGGACAAAGCTCAGCACCTGATCGTGTCCCAGTGGCCATCGGTGTGAGCTGTCTTGTCAGGCAAGAGGCGCTAAGCCATGGACTCTCCCGCGGCGAACTTGGCGAAATTGACAGCACTACAGCCAAGCTCGAAGCACGCGGCGAACTTGGCGAAATTGACAGCACTACAGCCAAGCTCGAAGCACGCGGCGAACTTGGCGAAATTGACAGCACTACTCACATTGACACTGACAACGAGGGAACCGGCGAAACGCAAAGCATACAGGACGCTGCTACCCTGCCTGGGCGAAGTGGGCGGTGCCTGTGGAAGTGCCCAGCAGTAGGGGTGGTTCCACTCCTTGCTTACATGGGGCTGTTCTTCTTCCTGCCGGCAACAGGAGTGCTGGTGGAGGCCTTCCGCAGCAACAGTGGGCACTTCAGCCTCCTCAACCTGGCAATAGCAACCCATGGCACCTACCTAAAGTCTCTAAGCGTCAGTGTGGAGTTGTCGACACTGTCGGCAGGGATCGCGGCAGTAGCCGGATTGGTTGTGGTCGTGGCCATAGTTTCCTCGCCCAGCTACATGATCCGGCGGGTGTCCACAAGCGTATCTGCTGTTCTTGCCAACACAGGAGGCATCCCACTCGCCTTCGCCTTCATCGCGACATTGGGAAACTTCGGCGTGATAACGAAACTGCTTGCGCAGGCCGGCTTCAACCCCTACGCTCACGGGTTCAGCCTCTACTCGATCATTGGGCTCGTTGTCGTATATCAATATTTCCTGCTTCCCATGATGATACTGGTGATGCTCCCAGCGGTCCAGGGGCTTCGCAGGGAATGGTCTGAATCTGCTGCGAGCCTTGGAGGCACGCGGCGCCAGTTCTGGCGGTACGTAGGGTTGCCACTTCTCGCTCCCAGCTTCTTTTCCGGTCTACTGGTGCTGTTTGCCGACGCGTTTGCGGCTTATGCCACTGCCGCAGCAATTTCCGGTGGTGTTATACCTTTAGTGCCTATAGAGATCGGCAACTTCGTGTCTGGCAACGTGATTGCGAACCAGTCCCACCTAGGTGATGCGCTCGGGCTCGAGATGGTGGTCATGGTGATAGTAGTGGCTGTGGTTTACGGCACCGTCCAGCACAGGCGGGCACGGTGGACGAGCTGAGCAGCAAAGTGGTCAGCACCGCTCAAGCATGTGAACCGACGGAAAGTCCTCGAAGAGAAACAGTTGACGCTCGACCGGTCCTGTGCCATCACCGAAGAACCCACGCACTAAAGTTGGCTAGACCAAGCCAGTGTGCTGGTCCAGCGCGAAGTCGACCCCGGCTGTATCGGAAAGCTGTGCTTGGCGCCGCTACTGTATACTTCGTCGCTCCCCTCATAGCATCGGCACGTTTCAGCTTCGAAGGTGATCACGGCAGCCTATCGCTCTCGGGTTACACCAGTGCCCTAGGCTCACATGAGTTTTGGTCATCGCTCAGCCTTTCGGTGGAGGTTGGCCTGGGGGCTGTAGCTCTTGAGCTTGTGTTGATGCTTGGCACGTCGCTATGGGTATACCTGCATGCCCCCAAGTGGCGACTGTTCGTCGAAACTCTAACTCTGGTTCCAATAGTGGTTCCTGTAGTCGTCCTAGTGCTTGGTGTGTCTGGGACTCTGCGGTTCTTACCATCTTTTATCGTCTTCACACCCGTGATTCTCGCGTTGGAGTACGTGGTGCTTGCCATGCCCTATGCCTACCGGATCATAGACAGCGGAGTCCGATCTATAAACCTTTCTACGATGGTAGACGCAGGGCGCTCCTTGGGTGCCAACTGGTTTCGGGTTATATTCACTGTGCTGCTTCCCAATCTTAAAGGCGCCCTTCTTGGTGCAGGATTTATGACCTTTGGCCTGGTGCTTGGCGAGTACGTGATGGCAAGCCTGCTGTCATTCAATACTTTCCCTGTTTGGCTGGAGACCGTAGGGGTGGTCCATGCTACTGAGGCCGTAGCGCTCTCGGTCCTATCTCTCCTCGGAACTGTGGTTGTCCTTGGCGCAGTTGCAATAGTTGGATCAGCTCGCGCCAAGGATAGGCTTGGAGAAAGGGGCCATGACAAGGCGCAGGGCGTTAGCACGGTTCCAGTAGGTGCGGATCAAAGATGAGTGCCATGCACGCTCACCTTGATAATCCTGGAAACCTCTACATGCCAGCAGCGACAGGAAAATCTCCTGGGGCAGAAAAGCCAAGCGCGGCGCTTTCCGTAGAGATCTCGAATCTGCACAGGGCCTTCGGTAGGGTGAAAGCTCTCGATGGGTTCTCCCTCAAGGTCGAGCCCGCCGAGCTCATGGCGCTCCTAGGGCCTTCAGGCAGCGGAAAGACAACCGCGCTTAGGGTGCTCGCGGGCTTGGAAATGGCTGATTCGGGAAGGATCCTCGTGGGAGACCGAGACATCACGAATCTTCCGGCACATCGCCGTGACATGGGTATGGTGTTCCAAGCCTACAGCCTCTTTCCTAATATGACAGCCCTCGAAAATGTAGCATTCGGGCTGCGTGTTCGCAGGCTTTGCAGGCCAGAGCGGGCAAATAGGGCTCGTGAGCTTCTGGATCTGGTAGGCCTCTCAGATGAGGCGAACCGCTATCCCCATCAGCTCTCTGGAGGACAGCAGCAGCGTGTCGCTCTCGCAAGGGCGCTCGCCATCAAACCGCGAGTGCTCCTGCTAGACGAACCGCTGTCGGCTCTTGATGCAGCTGTGCGCTCGAGGCTGCGCGACGAGATCCGCCGGATCCAGCTGGAGGTTGGCATAACCGCTGTGTTCGTCACTCATGACCAGGAGGAAGCTCTGTCCATAGCTGACAGGGTGGCAGTGATGAGCCAGGGCCGCCTGGAGCAGGTAGGCCCTCCGCAACACATATACAACGAACCCGCAAACGCTTTCGTGGCTTTCTTCCTGGGCTCCGCCAATCGCCTGCAGGCCACGGTGCTCGCTACGAATCTCGTCCAGGTTCTCGGAGAGAAGGTGCGGATCGAAGAACGAGGAGGGCTGGAGAGCTGGATCCCAGGCGCAAGGGTGGAGGTTCTGGTGAGACCTGAGTCACTGAGCGTGACAGAGGACAGTTCTGCTTCGAATCGCCTTATAAGCAGGACTTTCCTTGGCACGATGCTTCGGGTGGCTGTAGCTGTCCCAGGATATAGGGAGCCTCTTTATGCCCTGCTGCCTGCCAAGGAAGCGGGATGGGCAGTCCCAGGAGTGTTTGTGCGAATAGCTCTAAGTGGTTCTCCGCTGTTTGTAATGAGCGCCCATCGTCCTACCCTCTCGAGCGAGAAGGGCTAAACATGCAGCGCAAATGGATGTATCTACGACTGTGAGCACGCATCATATGAGCGCCGACAGCACTAAGGTTCCTTCAGATCTTAAAGCGGTCATAGTTACAACTGCAGATGCCACCATTGCCACCACTGGCACCACTGGCAGCGAGCCTGGCTCCTACCACAGGCTCCAACGGGGACCTGGAGAGCCATATGTGCTGCGCCAGGTGAACGGTGATGGAAAATGCTCTGAACGAGTGGTCCAGCGCGCAAGAGCTGCGGGCAGGACTGAACCGATCCTAGCATTCGTGCACCTAACTGACATCCATGTCACCGACGCGCAGAGCCCGGCCAGAGCCGAGTTCCTCGACAGGCTTGGTAATGCTGGCTCACCACTTTTGCCTGTACTGGGCAAGCTAGGCACTTACCGACCTCAGGAGATGCTGAGCACCCAGGTGCTGGAGGCAATGGCCCAGGCGGTAAGGGCACTGGGACATGGGCCCGTTACAGGATGCCCGCTGTCCTTCGCTATGGTAACCGGTGATGCAACCGACAACTCCCAGTACAACGAGCTGAGCTGGTATCTGGAGCTGATCCATGGGGGGAACAGCATTGTCCCAGACTCAGGCAATCTATCTCGATATGATGGTGTGGGAAGTCATGAGTTCTACGATTGGCACTACTGGCATCCCGATGGATTTGCCTATGGCATAAGAGCAGATATGGCTCAGAAGTGCTTCGGGTACCCACAGGTACCAGGATTGCTCGAAGCGTGCCGAAAGCAGTTCAGCGCCACTGGTCTCGGCATAGCCTCCTACCATGCGCCAGGAAATCACGATTACATGCTGGCCGGAACCGTGCCGCACAACGATACTCTGAGACGCGTAGCGACAGGGCCTGTGAAGCTCACAGGATGGCGTAAAGGGGTCGACCTGGGCACGCTGCTCGCCAACCATGCTGTAAAGCCGCCTCAAATAGCTGCCGCCCTATCTGGAGGCCCATGGAAACCCGTACCTGCCGACCCGGACAGAAGGCTCCTAGACCCCAAGGAGTGGCTTGCTGTGCATGCGCTAAGTGCTTACCGCAGCCCCTGTTGCTATGGCTCACTGGTTGGCAATCCCGACTGCCATCGCTCCTTGGATCATATAGCCCACGTATCCAACAGCACTGCTTTGCCTCTCTCGGGCACCGAGGGCGCCTACTACGGCTTCGACGCAGGGCCCCTACGCTGCCTTGTGCTGGACACAGTGAACCGATCAGGTGGGTGGCAGGGATCATTGGATGCAGAGCAGTTTTCTTGGCTGGAAGCAGAGCTGGTCAACGGGCATCGACGCTGGCAGGATCGCAATGGTAGGTGGGTAAGAGGTGCTGGCGAAGACCGCCTGTTTATCCTGTTCAGTCACCATCCACTAGAAACACTAATAAACGACTACTCGCCAGACGCTTCGAGGCGAGTGCTTGCTGGCGCCTTGGAGGAATTACTCGCGCGCTTTCCCAACGTCGTTTTGATGGTAAACGGCCATACCCATAGGCATAAGATCACAGCTTTTCGCCCTGTCCGACTTCAAAGCGCTGGCGAGCAGCCGACGCGAAAGCCGTTTGCTCCTGTGATCTGGCATATCACCACAGCTTCCCTGATCGACTGGCCCCAGCAGGGGCGCGTGATCGAGCTCGCCGTTGACAAGTGCTCCGGTGAGCTTGTGATCTTCACAACCGTCTTCGATCATGCCGGCATGGTGGATCCCAGAGTAGCTGAGACCCAAGAGCCGCTCGTGCTCGCTGGCTGGTCTAGGGAGCTTTCTGCAAACTCCTGGCATCGTGGCGACTGTGCAACAGAGCCACCCGGACGACCTAACCCAGAAGATCGCAACACCATACTGCGTATCCAAAGCCCACTCTGGCTCTAAGGGCTTTGAGGCCATGGCCCAACACGAGCAGGAGGGCTCACCCTTGGGCATCAGCTGACCGAAGCTGCAAAGCCAAGCTCGGCCCCATCTTGAACTGCAGTACCTGCTGGCCACTGAGCCAACAGGCAGTAGCCATCTCCGCGCACGAGACTGCGGCGCCACTCGACTGGATCACCTGCCGCCATGGCCAGTCGCTCTATAGAAAAAGCAGCACTCCTCTCCGACATGTGCAGCATCCTGCGCTCTCTCTGTCCTGGCACCACAGGTCGGATACGCTCCCATCCGCCTGTGATGCGCAGCCCACAGTAGGTTGAGATCGCATCATAGAGACTGCCCTCAGCGAGGTCGGCCTTCAAAAGAGACGAGGCCTTGGGCCAGGGTAGCCAGGAGCGGTCCCAGGAGATGGGTTCCTCACCGGCAAACCTCAACCTCTCGACATAGACTACGTCCTCCCCTACAGCCAGGGAGAGCTTGTCTCTGACAGAGCGAGGTGGTGTCTCCCGCTTGGCAGATATCACCTCGCTGCGCTCTGGGAGACCCTGCGCTCGGACAGTAGAGGCAAGGCTGTAAAGAGAGTTAAGGGGCTGTTCGAGCATCGGCCGTGATAATGTCGTGCCCCGGCCGCGTCTTCTTACAACCAGACCATCTGCCTCAAGGTGCCGTACTGACTCTCTGATGGTCTGTCTACTAACGCCATAGTGGCGAGAAAGCTCTGCATCGGTGCTGAATCGCTCTTCGAACTCACCTTCGGCAACACGCCTTCGCAGGTCATCAGCGATCTGCGCCCATAGTGGAAGGGGGCTGGCCCGGTTCACAGAGCCCATCAGAACCTCATGCAGAACCGAGGAAGAACGAGCCAATGAGGACGCAGAGAACGAAGATCGTGACTATGGTCATAGGAGGGTCCTTCTCGTAGATAAACGAGAGCACCGAGACAGCTACCCGCATCACAGGGGTGAGAATCAGAAGGATAATCCCTATGACCACCACACCTCGACCCTCGCCTTTGGAAAGCGAGTGCGCAAGGCCGGAGAAGGAGTGTGGGAACTTAGAGGTCACCGCTGTCAAGCTGTGATATGAGAAGCTACCTGTAAATGATGTGTAGTCACTGTGGTGGGAGAACATCATGCCCAGCCCTATGCCAAGCACTACCACGCTCAGGCTTACTCCTATGCGCAGCACAAGGCTTATGGCAAGCTCGACCTTTCGGATCTTTTCCTCCATCGCCTTGGCAGCTT
>JAMCQF010000122.1:0-361 GCA_023379605.1 Actinomycetota bacterium | reverse complement strand
CCCCTCTCTGGAGCATCTCCAGTGAAATTACGATAAGGACTGCGACAAATATGAGACGCACCTTTTGGCTTGTGATCTTACCGAGGACCTTTGAGCCAAAGGTGGCACCCACCAGAACTCCTGCTGCCACAGGGGCTGAGATGATCGGGTCAATCTGTCCTCTGGCGAAATACACTCCAGCACTTGCTGCAGCGGTGACCCCGATCATGAAGTTGCTTGTGGCGGTGGACACCTTCATTGGAAGGTGCATAGCCAGGTCCATCGCGGGCACCTTCAGTGCTCCTGAGCCAATTCCCAAAAGGGCGCTTACCATGCCAGCCACGTACATGATTGCAAGACCCACCCTGGTCCCGGTCACCTT
>JAMCQF010000121.1 GCA_023379605.1 Actinomycetota bacterium | reverse complement strand
AAGAGTGCCTGGCCATGTTGCACGAGGCTCGGGAGCTGCGGTCGAAGATCCTCACAGACCTTGCGCAGCGCAGGAGGGTCCTGCACGCTCAAGTGGAGCAGTTAAGGGCAGGACGAGATGTTCTGCTGGAGGCGGTACGCGAGGTTCGCAGGTCTGTGGACCGGCTTGGAGCTGACCTCCGTCGCGCTGATGCCGACGCCCGGGCAGCTGCTGAGCAAGCCAGGCACAGGGCTGAGGCAAGTGTGGACCAGATGGACCCAACGCAGTCTCCCCCCATCGAAGCTCCCCTGGAGCCCCCTAATCAGGAATTAATGCCTTCCACGCCAAGAGCCGATCCGGATGTGCATGAGCCTTGGGAGGATGGGGGGCACGCAGAGCTCGACGAGCCTGCAATCAGGATACTTAGCCCCGAGGAGGTCTTGCAGAGCTCTCAGGCCGAGGCAGCCGATGAAGGACTGCCCGGCCCTGTGCAAGCCCCAACGACGTTTTTCCATGAAGCTACGCAGGCCACACCCGTTGTGCCCGGTGTCTCGACAGTGCTTTTCTATGAACCTGGGGCCGATGCCGTACCTGGGACCAGTGGCGAACCCGAGGTCGATGGCCAACCCGAGGTCGATGGATCGTCGATGGGCCCTGGTTACCCGCCCGCTTCCGGGGCTGATTCTGTAGAGACCACCGGCCCTATCGATCTGGGTGAGCTCGCAAAGGAAGATGCGCCACACACTAAAGAGCTTGCCAGTGGGCTGCAGGTCGACGTGGACGAATCTCGCCAGGAGCGCTCTGTTCCAGTGAGCTCAGAGCGAGTAGAGGAGCTTTTTGCGCGTTTGCGGTCAAGCCAGCCAGCTCCACGAGAGGATCAAGCTCTACGCGAGGATGTGATAGGGGAATGGCCAGGAGAGAGGCCAGATGCAGGCGAACCCTATCCTGGCAGGGGAGCCGAGCTCCTGGGGTCTCCACGCGATATGGGAGAAGGCCAGAGGAGCGAAGATCCAGTCTCAGAGCAGTTGCTCCAACGGGTCAGCCAAGGCGATCTAAGTTCTCAGAGCTCTTCGGCGGCCCTGAGTGATCAGCTCGGTGATTCAACCGCTCTATTGCGGCAGCGAAATGCAATGATCGAAGGGGTGACGGCTGATCTCATTCGCCGGCTGAAGCGGGCGTTTCAAGATGACCAGAACGAGCTCTTGGACCGGATCCGTTCCCTGCCCGGCGATCACCTGCCCGATGCAATGGTGGAAGAAGACAGTGAGCTGTCGCGCTTTTCCGAAGCTGTGCGGCAAGGGGTATTGCAGGCTGGGCGAGCTGGCGCAGCATTTACCGGGGCTCCGGGCTCTCCGGATGTGGGCGATCTATGTGAGGATCTCGCCCGCTCCATCGTGGTTCCTCTGCGGCGCCGCTTGCTGGAGTCGTTGGACGTCGAGGGAGTTGAGGCATCTGAGGCGGTAGGAATGGTGGGCGCAGCGTACCGGGACTGGCGGGGAGAGCGCATCGAGCGACTGGCAGAGGATTACGCAATCGCAGCCTTCTCCAAAGGCGTCGTGAACGCCCTGGCAAGTGGGGGTGTGGTCCACCGCTGGATTGCTGCCTCAGGCTCTGGCTCTCCTTGTCCCGACTGTGAGGACAACGCACTGGCAGGCACCGTTGCCGCTCAGGGCCTCTACCCAACTGGACATGCGCATCCTCCAGCCCATCCCGGGTGCCGCTGCCTAGTGGTACCTGCTACCGCGTAAGCTTGCAGTCGATGCGAACACCCGGGGATATGCCGCGCCCCTCGTCGGCGCCCAAGACACACACAGGGCTCTCTCGTCGCCGGGTGGTCATAATCGTGGTCATCGCGCTGATCGTGATCGGCCTGATCTCATTAAGGGCCCTGGCAACGTTCTATACTGACGCACTCTGGTTCTCATCGGTGCACCTGTCATCGGTATGGAGCACCTTGCTTGGCGTCAAGCTGGGGCTGTTCTTCGTTTTCGGGGCCGTCTTCTTCGTGCTCATGTGGGCCAACTTGTTCATAGCGGACAGACTTGCCACTTGGACCAAGTTGATAGGTCCCGAGGACGAACTGGTGAGGAGATACCAGCAAACAGTGGAGCCGCACGCACGCTGGATCCGCATCGTTCTATCGCTGCTATTTGCCCTTGTAGCCGGCCTGACCGCTCTTGGGCAATGGCAGCACTGGCTCCTATTCTCAAATGGCGGCTCCTTTGACAAGGTAGATCCACAGTTTCATGAGAACGTGGGCTTTTTCGTTTTCAAGCTGCCGTTTCTCTCTTTCCTAGTGGGCTGGCTATTTACTTCCCTAGTGGTGGTGTTTGTAATGACGGCGATAGCCCACTACCTAGATGGTGGTATCCGGGTGCAGGGCCAAGGCCCAGGACCACGTGTGAATCCAAGGGTAAAGGCGCATCTGTCTTTGATCCTTGCTTTGATGGCGCTGGTCAAAGCATTTGGGTATTATGTACAACGATATAGTCTTGATATGTCCACATCTGGATATGTAGAGGGTGCGGGATTTACGGACGTCCATGCCCGCCTGCCCGCACTCAACCTTTTGATCCTGATCTCGCTCGCGGCTTTTGTGATCCTGGTCGTCAACATATGGCGGCGCGGGTGGACCCTGCCTGTGCTGGCTGTGGGACTGTGGGCATTCGTCGCCCTTGTCATTGGAGCGATCTATCCGGCAATTATCCAGAGATTCAAGGTGGCACCTGCCCAGGATGCCTTGGAGCAGCCTTACATTGCGCGCAACATTGCAGCGACGAGGTATGCGTTCGGGATCAACCATGTCCGCCAAGTACCGTTCCAAGGGGGCAGCAATCTCACTGCGTCTGAGTTGGAGCAGCACAGCTCTACGCTGTCTGACGTCAGGCTTTGGGACCCCAGCTTGACCACACAGACATACCAGAAGCTGCAGAGCCTTCGTTCCTACTATGAGTTCACAGACCTGGCTGTTGACCGATTCAAAGTGAATGGCCAGCTCGTTCCCGCAGTTGTAGGGGTGCGCCAGATCAACGCTTCCGATCTGCCCGATGAGTCCTGGGTCAACCGTCACCTCCAGTACACCCACGGATATGGTGCGATCATTGCCCCTGCGAACACCGCCACCGGAGACGGTGATCCTGTCTTCGATGTGGGTGACCTTCCTCCCACATCAGCCAATGGCTTTCCGAAGATAACCCAGCCCAACGTCTATTTCGGGGTTGCGGGGCCGGGCACCAATGCGTCTTTTGTGGTGGCCAATACCCGCCAGCCGGAGCTCGATTACCAGCTGCCTGACGGCGCCAACGTTGAGAGTCACTATCGCGGCGATGGCGGGGTGCAGCTGAGCTCGGTTTTTCGACGTGCGGCTTTCGCTCTCCGCTTCGGGGATCTTAACCTTTTGATCTCTGACTTGATCACTCCCCAATCACGCATCATGTTCGTTCAGGACGTCCAGTCTCGAGTGGCAAAGGCCGCACCCTTCCTCCAGCTCGGTACCAATCCGTATCCTGTGATCCTAAACGGTGGAATCTACTGGGTAGTGAACGCCTATACGACCAGCTCGCACTACCCATATTCCCAGACGCCCAACACTACTGCACTGGCTCCTGGCAGCTATCTTCCTGGCAACTTCAACTATGTCCGCAACTCGGTCAAGGTCTTAGTGAGCGCATATACCGGGCAGATGACCTTTTATGTCACTGACCCACATGACCCAATAATCCAGGCGTATGAGCGGGCCTTCCCGCACATGTTCACGCCCGCATCTCATATGAGCACGCAGCTGCTAGACCAGCTGCGCTATCCAGAAGACCTGTTTACTATGCAATCTCAGCTGTATGGGCGTTATCACATAACCAATCCTGAGGCTTTCTACAATGCAGGAGACGCCTGGACATTGTCGGAGTCCCCTGGGAATGGCTCGCCTTCTGCGGCGCTCGCGACCACGACTCCCACGAATGCACAGGGGCTTCCCATAGGCCCTACCCAGGTCCAGCGGATGACCACCATCTACCAGGTGATGACAATTCCTGGGGAGTCCTCACCGAGCTTTAACATCTTGGACGCCTACGTGCCAGTCGCCCAGGGAAGTCAGATACAGACACTTAGTGGGTTCATGGTTGCCGGCAGCGATCCTTCCAACTACGGCCAGCTGACAGCCTTCGTCACACCTTCCGGCGATTCGATAGACGGTCCTGCCCTGATCGACTCACGGATCTCGGCCACTCCAAGTGTGTCCAAAGTGATAACGCTGCTTGGCCAGAATGGGTCATCTGTGTTGCTGGGCAACGTTATGGTGCTTCCCATAGACAACTCGATCGTCTACGTAAGGGCTCTTTACGTTCAATCTTCTAGAAACTCGCTTCCTGAGATAAAAGACGTGATAGTCGTTCATGGATCTCAGGCTGCCATCGGAGCCACCCTTCCCGATGCATTGGCCGGGGTTTTCCCTGGCTACGCGGGTATAACGAGCAACCCAACCTCTTCGAGCTCGCCTGGGTCGATACCTGCCTCTACCTCTCCCAAGGTCCAGCAGCTACTCGCGGAAGCCTCTAGCGCCTACCAGCAGGCTCAGGCGGACCTCAAGTCTGGCAACCTGGGCGGTTACCAGCAAGAGGTCAACCAGGTGGGGACTTACTTAAGCCAAGCCCAGCAAGCTGCCTCAGCTGCACCGTCATCGACAACGACAACCCCCAGCTCTAAAGCGCCGAGCGACTCCTCTGCGAGCGGCCCTCCTGCATCGGCGAGCATGACGGCGGCAAACA
>JAMCQF010000120.1 GCA_023379605.1 Actinomycetota bacterium | reverse complement strand
ATTCCGCCCTCAAGATCCAAGCCGAGGGTAGGAGACCATCGCACAGCTAGCACCGCGCCCAGGGCTCCAAGGGCAACTGCCGCGCTCAAGATGACCGAGACGAGGTGTGACCGCTTCAACGGCCCTCTCCGTCGGCTTCCTCAGCGGCTGCCTCACCCCCGCCCGGCATGTCATCGCCGGCCTCTGCCGGCTCGTAGCCAGCAGAGTCCTCGCTTTCGCTATGGGTCACTGACGACTGAGACCCCTCTTGCTCGTCCTCTAAGTCCAGGTCGCCGTCGCCTTCTTCATCCGAAGCGTCGCTGTCCTGCAGCCCCCACTCGTCCAAGGGCGGATCGGGGATCTGAGGTTCCATCCGCTTTGCTACCGCCTGGCGCACAATCACGAACCGAGTCCCAGGGACAGATTCCAAGGTGATCCTGTCTCCGTCTATCGACACGACCGTTCCCACCACGCCCCCGCTGGTGAGGATCTCGTTTCCCACCTCTACCGACCAGGACTCCTGCTGTTGGCGGCGGACGCGCTGGCGCTGGGGACGAACCAGAAGGTAGTAGCCCACGACCACGATTAGCGCCAAAAAGATGAGCGAGAACGCAGCAGATCCGCCAGAAGCGGTCTTGGAGGCAGCCTTAGTTGCGGCAACCATCATGGCTGCACTGAATGTGAAGATGTCTGGAATCATGGTTAGCTCATCGTGGTTTGCTCAGCTGGCTCGCCCTCTGCGGGACAGCGCCCTCATCCGGGCTTGACCAGATTCGAGATTAGCTCAACCTTTGGCCCGATGTGGCGCATGTTCCCAATTGGGCGAAGAGCCAGGCCAGTTGCCGTGTGCCGTGTGTACTCAGGGCTTGTGCTCACCAAGATGCCCTGGTGTGCTCAGGGCTTGTGCTCACCTGTATGCCTGAGCTACATCTTGACGGAGACGAAAAAGCTCCCCGGTTTGCACAGCTTCTCGCGTCCTGACCATGAGATCCATCATCCACCATAGGTTGTGAAGGGTGCACGCCCGTGCTGCTCCAGGATCTCCCACCATGAGAAGGTGTCTTAGATATGCCCTGGACCACCGTAAGCAGGTTGGACAGCCACAGCCCTCCTCAATTGGCGTGCTGTCTTTGGCATAGGCCGCGTTGCGCAGCGTCAGCTTGCCTGACCAGGTGAGCATCGACCCGTGCCGGGCCATCCTCGTGGGAGCCACGCAGTCGAACATGTCGATTCCAAGAGCCACCGACTCAAGGATGCCAACTGGATCCCCGACCCCCATGAGATAGCGTGGCCTATCAGGCGGCAGCCCCGTCACAGCTGCCGCCAACGCCTCCAGCATTGCGCTGCGCGGCTCGCCAACCGAGAGCCCCCCAACGCCGTATCCGTCGAAACCGATCTCCGCACACCTAAGCGCGTGCTCAGAGCGCAGCTTTATGTCAGTTCCCCCCTGGACAATCCCAAAGAGCGCCTGGCTCTCCAAGCTGTGTGCGGCACGTGCCCTCGCCGCCCAGGAAGTTGTCCTTTCGACTGCGGTGCGGAGTTGGACCGCAGAGCTCGGAAAGGGTGCGCAAACGTCGAGCACCATCTGGATGTCCGATCCCAGCTGCTCTTGTGCCTTGACTGCCATCTCAGGGGTGAGCCGCACGGTAGCACCATCGTAAACCGATTTGAATGTCACCCCATCATCGTCCACCTCTGAGGGCAGCGAATGGACTTGGAAGCCGCCGGAATCTGTGAGCACATGACCAGCGAAGCTCGCAAACCCGTGGATGCCTCCCAAGCCCGCAACGATCTCGGTACCCGGCCTCAACATTAGATGATAGGTGTTGGCGAGAATAACCTTCACCCCTATAAGCTCGAGATCCGCGCTGGAAATGGCCCGGACCGCACCGCGGGTACCCACTGGCATGAAGCAGGGGGATTGGAAGCTTCCCCGGGCTGTCGATACGGTACCGACGCGCGCACCTCCGTCGCTGCAGGTGAGCTCAAAGCTCAACGCAGAGGTCAAGACGCCTCCTTTGTGTGGTTTCGCCTGGCTACCAGCATGGCGTCACCAAAGGACGCAAAACGGTACCCCTGCTCTGCTGCGAGCTTGTAGAGCTCTCTCCAGCCTGGCCCGTAGAAGGACTCGAGCAGTACCAGCAAGGAAGAGCGTGGCAGGTGGAAGTTGGTAAGCAGGACGTCCACCACAAGAAAAGAGAAGTCCCCATGTATGTAAAGAGAGGTCCTACCCTGAAGGCACCCTGTTGCCGCAGCAGATTCGAGTGCCCTGAGCGTCGTGGTCCCTACTGCGAGGACCCTCCTTGCTTCTCTGCAGGCCTCAAGAGTCTCCTTGGGGACCCGGTAGCGCTCTGAGTGCATGGCGTGGTCCTCTACCTTTGCAGCCGTTATTGGGCGAAACGTTCCGAGACCGACCGAAAGATCGACACGCTGGATCGACGCGCCATTTGCCATGCATGCCGAGAGAACCTCCTCGGTGAGGTGAAGACCTGCTGTAGGCGCTGCCACCGAGCCAGGTGCCTTGGCATAGACGGTCTGATAACGCTCCGGATCGGCCAACGGCTCATGGATGTAGGGAGGAAGTGGCATTTGTCCAACCCTGTCGACGATCATTGGGTCAATAAGGCGAACCAAGCGCAGCCCGCCGTCAGGACTGTGAGAAGGAGCCGGGTCGCTCGACCCTAGATGAGCTTCTTTTATGTAAGGCTGCAACGGTGACTCGACGGTGGGCGGTCCCACCTCAAGCGCAGGAGAGCCACCAGGCCCATCGAGCAGCACTGTCCCTGGTGGCACCCTGCGACTGGGCCGGACCAGAGCCTCCCATTCAGGACCAGAGCCAGATCCGGTGAGCTCCTCGACAAGCAGCACCTCGACCACTCCGCCGGTGGGTTTCACAAGGAGCAACCGGCCAGGGTGAACACGGGTCTCGTTGACAACTACTACATCGCCTGCTCCAACCAGTCCTGGCAGGTCAGAGACCCTGCGGTGAACCGGATTTGGCCCTGAGGCATCGAGCAGCCGAGCGGCGCTCCGGGGCTCGAGCGGATGTTGCGCCACCGATCCTGGTGGAAGGTTGTAGTCGAAACATCCAATTGGAGTGCTCTTTGGCATCTACGTGCTCAGAGATCTACAAGCTCACGCTGGACTTGGTCCCTGCGGCTCTGTCGAAGCATTAAGTGACAGACACGACAGAGACACCCACAAACTTGGTCCCTGTGGGCTCTGTCGGAGCACAGCGTTCCCCCGCCCTATTCCAGCCGGAGCGGCAGGGGGGTCGCGCCAGGAGCAGCTACCGCCTCGCCAACAGGGTGACCAGTAGTGTGAAAAGCCAGGTTCTCCCCTGAGCAGGCGCTTAGGTGAGCCCAGGCTGCCGGCGTCGCCACACGCCCTCTGGATGTCCTTTGCATGAGGCCCTCTCTTAGCAGGTACGGCTCGTAGACGTCCTCTAATGTGTCAGGCTCTTCCCCAACACAGTGGGCCAGCGTGGCCAGGCCTACCGGACGACCCCCAAAACGTTGGCAAAGGGCAAAAAGGATGCTCCTATCAACCTGGTCCAAACCTCGCCCATCCACACCGAAGAGATCCAGAGCCCTAGAAGCCACATCCAAAGTGATCCGTCCATCTCCTCTCATCTCAGCGAAATCTCTTACCCTTCGCAGTAGGCGGTTGGCTATGCGTGGTGTGCCTCTGGAACGAGTGGCTATCTCGCCAGCAGAACCCTCCCCTATATGGACACCGAAAATCCTGGCCGCTCTCATGATCTAGCTGCGATCCTCACTGATCTCCAAGAAGTCGACGTGGCTAACGAACCCGAAACGGTCTCGCAGAGGGCCTGCGAGCAAGCCAGTCCGAGTGGTAGCACCCACCAGGGTAAAGCTCGGTAGGTCCAGCCTGATCGCTCTGGCAGTTGGACCTTTGCCGATGACGATGTCCAGCTGGAACTCTTCCATCGCCGGATAGAGGATCTCACCTACCACACGTGGAAGGCGGTGGATCTCATCGATGAACAACACGTCGCCTTCTTGGAGATCAGTGAGGATCGCAGCTAGATCACCTCCGCGCAGCAGCGCAGGGCCGGAGGTAACGCGCAGCCCGACTCCCATCTCTGCCGCTACTATGCCCGCCAGCGAGGTCTTGCCCAAGCCCGGAGGGCCAGCGAAAAGTAGGTGGTCGACAGCCTGGCCACGACGTTTGGCTGCCCCGAGGACTATCTCCAAATGCTCTTTCAGCCGTTCCTGCCCCACGAAATCAGCCAGCCTGCGCGGTCGAAGGCTGGCTTCCTCAGCCAGCTCAGTTGGATCCGCCGCCGGGTCGATGCCTCGTCGGCTCGGTGATACCTCCTCGGTTGGAAGATCTCCTGCTGCTCTCAGCACCTCATGCCTGGGGGTCACCTCGCACCAGCCAGCTCTTTGAGGGCGATTCGGAGCAGGTCCTCTACAGCGCCGGTGCTAGGGAGTGCCTGCAGGGCGGTACGTATCTCCTCGGAGCCATAACCCAGCTCGACAAGGGCAGCACGCACCTCTCCGCGAGACGTGCGCTCAAGGGGGCCTCCCCTGCTTGCTGGAAAGCCAGGCGAGGTCCCGATACCATCCAGGCCCAGTCGGCTCTTTAAGTCGATGAGAAGCTTGGCCGCAGTTTTCTTGCCGACCCCGGGCACCAAGGTCAAAGCGTCGAGGTCGTCCTCACTCACTGCCCTTTGCAGCTCGCTTGGCGAGTGCACGTTGAGCACCGACAGGGCCAAAGAAGGGCCGACTCCGTGAGCTCCGATCAGCGCTTCAAAGCAGGAGCGCTGGGCTCGATCAACGAAACCGAACAGCACTATCGCGTCCTCTCGGACATGGGTGTGGACATAGAGCGTGACATCAGCGCCAACATCGCCGAGCAACCCCAGAGTCGAGGTGGGAACCGTCACACGGTAGCCGACGCCGGCCACCTCTATGAGGATCTCTCCATCGAGGCCACACTCTAGGAGAGCTCCGCGCAAGAGCCCTATCAACTTGATCTCCCTGATCTATCTGAGCGGGCAAGCGCCCGATGATCCTGAACGGCAAGCACAGCCCTACGGAGAGGCTCTCTAGTTAGGTGGCACAGCGCCAGACCAAGAGCATCGGCGACATCTGGAGGGCTGGGTGGACCAGCCAGCCCGGATAGCTTTGCCACCATTGCCTGCACCTGGTTCTTCGTTGCAGCCCCATAGCCCACCATCGCCTCTTTGACCTCGTTGGAGGTGTACTCGGCTACCTCGCATCCAGCTATTGAAGCTGACGCCAGGGCAATTCCACTTGCCTGGCCAACACCCATCGCCGTTTTGACGTTGGTCTGGAAGAACACCCTCTCCACTGCCACCACATCGGGGTTGAGCTCTTCTAGCAGAGAGGATATCTCCCTTTGAAGAGATCCGAGACGATCGGGCAAGCTGGCATGGGGATCGGTGGTTATGACACCAGCTGCAAGCGCTGTGAACCCCTGTCCCTTGCGCGCAACCAACCCGTAGCCACACCTGGACAGTCCAGGGTCAATGCCTAGAACGAACACTCGTTCGAGCCTAGCGCGAATTTGCGCCCAACGGGGGGACCTCATCTTTCGAGCCAAACGGGCTCATGCACTTAGCCGCAGCGCCCCTGTCCCCATGAAAGCGCAATTGGCCAAGGCTGGAGAGCCTCCAGGCACGCTCATTCTGCGGCGACAGCAGCCAGGACTGCATCTGGAATGTCAAAGTTGGACCATACGTTTTGCACATCGTCATGGTCTTCAAGAGCATCAAGAAGCCTCAGCACCTTTCGCGCTCCTGACTCATCGCCCACCTCGACGCTCGAGTTGGAGACCATCACAAGATCTGCAGCAGCTACGACAAGGCCCGAGCCTTCTATGGAGGAGCGAACCGAGGCAAGATCGGAAGGCGCGCAGGTAACAAGCCAGTGGTCAGCCTCGTTGGTGAAATCCTCTGCACCTGCTTCCAGGACGGCTTCTATGACCTTGTCCTCCTCTATGTCAGCAGGAAGTGTCAGCTGACCTTTGCGCTCGAACTGCCAGGCAACAGCCCCAGGCTCGGCCATGTTCCCGCCATTGCGGTTGAATATGCTCCTTATCTCCGATCCGGTGCGGTTGCGATTATCGGACAAGCATTCAACCAGCACAGCGACGCCGCAGGGAGCATATCCCTCATAGGAGACCGCCTCGTAGCGGACACCCTCCAGCTCTCCAGTGCCACGCTTGATGGCGCGCTCGATGGTGTCCATTGGCACAGAGGCATCCCTGGCTTTTTGGAACATAGTGCGCAGGTTCGCGTTGGCGTTGATGTCGCCCCCGCCATCCCTGGCGGCCACCTCTACCTGGCGAATGAGCTTGGCAAACAGCTTTCCCCTGGCTTTGTCCAGGGCGCCCTTACGATGCTTGGTTGTCGCCCACTTGGAATGACCCGACATTGCGCTGCTGCTCCTTTCGCACTCTCGCCATCTTCACAAACCTCTGATGAAACCGGATATCGCCTGTCAGCTCCGGATGGAAGGACGCTACGAGCACGTTTCCCTGCCTGCAGGCTACCGGAGTGCCATCTGAAAGCCCAGCGAGCACCTCTACTCCCTCGCCCACCCGCTCTACTGCTGGTGCACGGATGAACACTGCCCTGAACGGACCGCCTTCAATGCCGGCAACCTCGAGGTCACACTCAAAAGAATGAACCTGCCGGCCAAAGCCGTTTCGGCGCACTGCAATGTCAATGGCTTTAAAGAACAGCTGGCCAGGACGCCCGTCTGAAACCTCGCTAGCCATAATTATCATTCCGGCACAGGTCCCGAGCACCGGGAGGCCAGCGGTTATCAGTCCGCCGATAGGGCCAGTTAGACCCGCAGATTCGATCAGCATGGAGATCGTAGTTGACTCTCCCCCTGGCAGCACGAGACCATCAAGGCCACGACAGTCACTGGGTTGGCGAACTTCCACCACGCGCGCTCCAGAGCTCTCCAGGGCACTAGCATGCTCGCCATAGTCGCCCTGGAGGGCGACTATGCCTATTGATGGGCGGCTGATTGCTCGCTCACCACCCTCGCTCCGCCAGGCGAGTCTCAACTGACTGAGCTGGGGAACCCGACATGGCCTCTCCCAGCCCCCGGCTGACTTTGGTCAGGATTGCGGCGTCTCTAGCATGGGCTGTTGCCTCCACAATAGCCCGCGCTCGCCTTGACGGATCAGAGCTATGGAAGATCCCCGATCCCACAAAGACGGCCTCTGCTCCGAGCTGCATGACGAGCGCAGCATCGGCAGGCGTGGCAAGCCCTCCTGCGCAAAACAGCGGTACGGGCAGCTTTCCAGTCTCTGCCACCTCCTCCACCAGCTCCAGGGGTGCCTGAAGCCGCTTGGCCCAGGCAAAGCGCTCTGTGGGGTCTGCAGATGCCAATCGCCTCAGATCCCCCATGATCGACCGGAGATGCCTAACTGCCTCCACCACGTCCCCTGTGCCTGCCTCTCCCTTGGAGCGTATGAGGGCCGCGCCCTCTGAGATACGCCTTAGAGCCTCACCTAGGTTCGTGGCTCCACACACGAAAGGAACGTCGAATGCCCACTTGTCTATATGGTGCTCCTCATCGGCGGGAGTGAGCACCTCGCTCTCGTCTACGTAATCTACAGCCAGCTCCTGAAGGATCTGTGCCTCGGCGAAGTGGCCTATCCGAGCCTTTGCCATGACGGGTACGGTCACAGCCTGCTGGATAGCTTCCACAAGAGCGGGGTCGCTCATACGGGCCACACCTCCCTGCCGGCGAATGTCCGCTGGCACGCGCTCCAATGCCATCACCGCGACCGCACCAGCGTCCTCGGCAAGCTTGGCCTGATCTGCAGTGACTACGTCCATAATGACACCGCCTCGCAACATCTCCGCAAGGCCACGCTTGACCCTCATCGTGCCCACTGCCCGCTCGGAACCGCCTGAGTACTGACCGCCTCCGGTAGCCCCTGGATATCCAACCCCAGCTGCACCAGAACCATACCCGGTGCTCTCAGAGGTGCTCTTCACGTCCTGCAGATCGTCGCTGTCTAGGTCGCCCATGCCCACCATGTTACCCAACGCAACGTCGAAAGCCGTCCTGTGGGCCAGCGAGTTGGACAGACCGGACGGAGCGGACCGACGGAGCGGACCTAGCAATGCTAGAGCTCTCTTAAGGCCTCCATTCGCAACCGGAGGCTGGCGAGTGATCCGCTCTCTCCGCCAAGGATCCGGCTGCCCTGCTCTTGGATAGGGCTCAGCCAGAGGGGCTCCGTTGCCACCACAGCTGCCCGGAACCGCCAGCTGCGAGGTTGCACCTCGCAGCTGGCCAAACAAGCGCTCTCCATCTTGCCCAGCGCACCCAGCAATCCCGGTGGATACCTGGTCATCGCAACCGCAGCCAGATCTGCCTCGAGCTCACGCTGGTCTTGCACCAAAAGACTGCAAATGGACTTGGCCACCCCAATCGCCGCCAGCCCCATGCCTATAATCCCAGCCACAGTCACAGCAGAGGGCCCAGGGCCACGAAGATGGCACAGCTCATGGGCGACAACGCCTTCCATCTCCACGCTGTCGAGCCCTTCCAGCAAGCCAGAGGTGACAACTAGATAGGTTTCTCGGCGGTTTCGACCAAGCGACATCGCGCTCAACGCTGGGCTGTCAACCACATAAAGATCGGGCTTGACCAGGCCACATCCAGCGCAGAGCCAGTCGAGGATGTTATGGATCCGAGGAGCTTGGTCCTCTCCTTGCCGTTGAGCCCCCAGCCAGGTGACGATCAGATAAGGCCCACGGAACCACAGCCACGCGGCTACAGCGCCACCGAGCAACGGACCTAGCACAGCGGCCACAATCGCTCCGAGTAAGGGGGTTATGACCACTCCGAGGATCGTTCCCACAAGAGCCCCAAAGACGGTTAAGGGCAGGAATACTGCAGCTACGAGCAAACCAAGGGCGCGGTTGCGATCCCGACTGGCAGCGCGATGCTCCGCCATCGATGCCTCCAGAAGGCTGGCTGGCCTATCCAGCACTGCGCTGGGAGCCCGTGCGACCCTTGTCCCAGCTGCCGGCGATCTACCTGTGCTCGAGCCAGCCTGTGACCCTGGCCCTTGCGGGCGGTTCTTGGCCCCCTTGGTGCTCTTTGGCATGGCAGTGGAAGCAAGCGATGACCTTCGAGCCTGGACTCGAGCGGGCTTGCCGGGCTGCCTAGATGGAGCGGCAGGGGTAGCTGAGTCCTTGGGCGAGCGAGAGATGGGGGATGACAAGCCAGCTCCTCGGCTGGACCTGGGTCTCGCCCTAGAAGAGCCGGGGCCATCTGAACCAGACCGCGCTCCAGGTCGGGAAGCCAAAGGCCGCGCCTTGCCTGTAGATGGGGCTCGCTCAGCGGGATCTCCTGGAGAATCCATGCAAAAGAGCTTAGAGCCTTCCAATTGAGCAGAGCGCAAGCCAAGCTAGGCCGCCACTGCCCCAGCTATCAGGCACAACGCTATCCCGGTTGGCCAGAGCTAGTCCGTCGCTCCAACCGCCTTGTACAGCTCTAGGTAGCGCACCGCCAGCTTGTGCATCGAGTAGCGTTCTGCGTGCTTCATCGAAGCTGCAAGAGCCCGCGGGGATGCCAGTCCAGTGCGGGTAAGGACCTGTTCGAGGACCGAGTCCAAAGCCCTGGCCAGCGCTCCTGGGTTGCCGGGCGGGACCAGCATGCCATGGTCTCCAAGTACAGAGCGGTAACCAGGCAGGTCACTAGCTACCACTACAGCACCTGCTGATAGCGCCTCCAAGAGCACTACCCCGAAGGATTCTCCCCTCAGTGACGGTGCCACCACCACGTCGGCTGTGCCCATGACTCTCACCAGTTCCTCGTCTTCGAGCCGACCCAGCCAGCTGATCCCTTCAGTTGCCCCATAGGTGGCTTTCAGCCGTCCGGTCTGCGGTCCACTGCCTGAAACCAACAACGATGGGCGCATCTCATCTTCGGAGCAGGTAGCCATAGAACCTGCCCCTCCAAACAGTGACGCCCATGCTGCCAGGAGCACTTCAAGGCCTTTTCGCTCTTCGTGCCGTCCGATAAAGAGCACGACAGGCCCTTTATTGCTGTGCACGGGTAAAAGAGAAGGGCCCTTCATATCACCAAGAGCTACCCCATGGGACTGTAGATCCGAGATCTTCCCGGCTTTAGCGAACCTGCCAACTTCGACGGCGTTTGGCACTACCTCGAATCTTTCAGGGTCCATAGACAGCACTTCGCAAGCTGTGGCACGAGCCTCTTCTGATACGGCGCCGCACCAGGCCATTCTTTCTATCGCGCGATACCCAAGTCGACCAACGACCCTGTAGGCCATGCTCGCCCCAGTGCGGTGAAATGTCCCAAAAAGTGGCACTTGGCCCCACTCGAGAGCGGCCCAAGTTGGCCCTGGCGCAAGTGGCTCATGAAGATGAAGCACGTCAAAGGCGCCACAGAGCACAACACTTCGCGTCCTCGCCAGACTCAAAGGACTAAGCGAGATGGGAGCGATGGATCCGTTTGCCGGCAGAGAGATAGAACGGCCAACGGAAAATATGCCCTCCTCTCTGGGCTCTCGATCACAGGGAGCTATCACCACGGCTTCCTCTCCCAGCTCGGCAAAGGCTCTCCGAAGGCCGAGGACTTGGGACTGTACGCCACCTGGCTGGCTTATGCTGTAGGGGCACACCAATCCAATTCGCATGCCTGGGGCTCACCCCCCTTGCCTGTCTGGGTGTTTGGGCGCCACATCCTCTTCGCTGTAGGGTTTCCCATCCATCGTGGCTTTAGGTGACCAAGCGCTGCGATCGTAGTCACTGGGCCAGTTGGGCTGGAACATGTGCCACTGCTCAGGCGCTCTTCGTATAAGGCTCTCAAGCTGTAGCGCAACTTCCTGTAAGACCCGGGCGACGTCTGTCCTAAACCCGGCAGAGTGCTCTGCTGGCACTCTGCCAAGCACCGCTGCATGGTGGTCGCGCCCAGGGCCGGAGTAGACCGCTGCTGGCAGCAGTGCAGCGCCGGTGCGAAGTGCGAGCGCTGCTGGACCAGCCGGAATGGTCGTGCGTTCACCGAAGAACTCGACCTCTACGCCGTTTCCACTCAGATCCCTATCACACACCAGCCCAACAATCCCACCTGAGCGCAGCACCCCCAGGACGGCCTTGCCAGCATCGGCTCCCATAGGATAGATGGATAGGCCTATAGAGCTGCGTTGTCGTGCAAACCACTCGAATAGCTCTGGCGGATTGAGCCTCTCAGCTACCGTCGTCATCGGCATTCCCTGCAAGGCGAGCCACGCGCCTCCAAAGTCCCAGCTACCAAGATGCGGGAGGGCGATGATCGCCCCCCTGCCCTCTTCGACAGCGCTTTTTAGATGATGAAATCCCTCCACACGCAACATCCGGGTTTTCACCTGTGCGGGGGGCATCGCTGGCAACCTTGCCGACTCAACCCAGTAACGTGCATAGTGCCTGTAGGCCCTTCTCACCGCTTGCCTTGAGCTGGCTTCATCCAGCTTGGTCCCAGCAACCCGGTCTTGGTGTCTGGCCACCAGGAGTCGCCGATCAGGATCGCTCACCAGCATCCCGTAGCTGGCAATGACCCCTCCCATCTCGGCTAAAAGCTCGGGGACTACCGCAATTGCTGCGTTTAGAGCTCTGTAGGTCCAATAAGTGGCCTTTGCCCTCGATGCTTTCACGATCCTGGAACTGCGCGCGCCACGAGAAGTTGACTCCTCAGCCTGCGCGAACATCCCCACAGAGCTCTGTAGCATCAATACATCAGGTGGGATATCCGTGGCTGGCGTAGCGCCTAAGAGTCCGAAGCAGTTCCAGAGCTATCTCCATGTGCATGCCATCGCCCGCTGCTCCTTCTGGCTCGGGCCTGATCGCGTGCCCACCTTCTCGTGGTCGCAGAACCAACTGCCTGGCGTCGGGCCCGCCACCTGGCTGCTGGTGCGTCCACCCCTCTCCACTGGCTCCACCACGGTTCGCCAGGACCTACCGGCCGCACCCGGTCCCTATTGGAGCTATCCTTGGCCTGGCGCCCGCTGCGCAGCAGGTCCCTACGAGCCACAGAGGCTGCCCGACGAAACCGCTGAACGCGCAGAGCCTCCGCCTGATCTCCCTTGCCGGCATCTCCAAAGACCGCGGCGTTGGTTGCACCAGGAGGGGCGGGCAGCGATGACTGACGCCATACTCTGGCAAAACGGTGCACGGCTGTGGCACCTGTCAGCACTAAAAGCAGCCATAGCACCGGAACGAGCAGCAGGGGGGAAAGGAAAGCCACGCCAAGCAGGATCATCCTCTCCGCACGTTCCATAAGCCCGCCGCGTGCCGACAGGCCCAGTGACTCTGCTTTTGCCCTCTGGTATGAGACAGCGAAAGCCACTCCCAGCACTGCCAGGGGAAGGACTGCCTCATGAGGATGGTGGGTCCCCGCCAGGTACCATGCCACACCGCCGAGCAGAATGGCATCGGTGACCCTGTCCGCCACGGAATCCAGGAAGGCACCTCTTGTAGAGGTGCTACCCGTGGCCTTCGCAAGCGGCCCATCCAGAAGATCTGGCACTCCACAGGCAGCAAGCGGCAGCACGGCCCAACCGAAGTGCCCGGTTCCGATCACCACAGCGGCCACGACGGCCATAATCACGCCGGTCACCGTTAGCACATTTGCGCTTAGGCCTACACCTTTGAGGATCTTTGCAACCGGTGCTGTTCTCTTGTCTACTGCTAGGCGCCAGCGCCCGTCAAACATGGCGGCTCCTTTTCCGCTGGTCTTTACACCATAGCATAGAGCTGCCAAGGGGCTGGCAGCTGGGCATAGAGCTGCCAAGGGGCTGGCAGCTGGGCATAGAGCTGCCAAGGCTACCGTCCACCGGCTTCTTCTGTAGGCTGTCGGCAAGGTCGGCATTCGGACCCTCTCCGGAAAAGCCAGGGCTTGCAACCGGTGATGGTCGGAAAGGCCAATCGGAGCTCGACTTTACGACCGCGGAGGTGCAGAGACTTGACGGACTACCCACCATCCAAGATCCGCAATGTGGCCCTGGTGGGCCATGGAGGTGCAGGGAAGACCACGCTTGCCGAAGCCCTCCTTTATGTCTCTGGAGCCATCTCACGAGCAGGGCGCGTAGAGGACGGCACTACGGTTTGTGACTTTGAGCCAGAGGAGGTGAAGCGGTCCATATCTGCCTCCACTGCCCTTGCGAGCTTCAACCATAGTGGCTACAGGATCAACCTCCTCGATACCCCCGGCTACGGCGACTTCGGGGGAGAGGTTGCAGCTGCACTATCAGCGGCAGATCTGGCAGTAGTGGTGGTAAGCGCAGTTGAGGGAATAGAGGTTCGCACAGAGGCCGTCTGGCGCATGGCAGCACAGATGGGAATTGCCCGGATGGTGTTCGTAAGCAAGCTGGACCGGGAGAGAGCCAGTTTCCAGAGAACCCTTGACCAGCTGAGAGAGACCTTCGGAACGGGCATAGCTCCACTTGAGCTACCCTTGGGCGAGGAGGCCGAGTTCAATGGCATAGCAGACCTGCTCACCGACACCGCCATAGTCTACCAAGATGGCAAGGCATCATCGGCGCCACTACCAGAGACTGTTGCCGAGCTCGAGCATGAAGTAAGAGAAGCTCTGGTAGAAGGCATCGTTGTGGGAGATGACTCCTTGATGGAGAGATATCTCGAGGGCGATATACCTTCGAGTGCAGAGCTCGAGGAAGCGCTGGCAGGAGGGGTGGCAGCTGGGATCGTCTATCCGGTGGTGTGCGGGTCTGCCCATAGAAGGATCGGGATCGATCGTCTGCTAACCTATTTATGTGAGATCGGTCCCTCCCCTTTGGATCGTGACAACATAACGGTGCTGGCCGGCGATACCACCCAGCAGATCAGCTGTGATCCGAAAGGACTGCCTCTTGCGAGGGTGTTCAAGACACTGGCGGATCCCTACGTTGGCAAGATCTCCATGCTAAAAGTGCTTTCTGGCACCATCACGCCCGACACTGTGTTGGTCAACTCACGCACCCATGCAGAAGAACGGCTCCACAGCCTTCAGTCTCTCAAGGGCAAAGACGCCGAGCCCATCTCAGTGGCTGCATGTGGGGACATCGTTGCGGTGCCAAAGCTGGCAAACACGGCGACTGGAGACACCCTGGCCCCAAAGGGGACGCCTGTGATGGCGATCGGCCCCGGCCCCGAGCCTCCAAGCCTGTCCATAGCAATAAGGCCGAAGTCAAAGGCAGACGAGGACAAGCTTATGACTGCTCTCCATCGCCTCCAAGAAGAGGATCCGTCCCTGCGCGTAGACCGGGTGGATGAGACACACCAAACCGTGCTGTCGGGGACCGGCGAGACCCACCTGGCAATCACATGCGAGCGCCTGCAACGCAAGTTCGGCGTCGAGGTACTCACAGAGGAGCTGGTCGTAGCGTACCGCGAGACCATTACCTCGCCAGCTCAGGCCGAGGGGAAGCACAAGAAGCAGACCGGCGGACACGGCCAGTTCGGAGTGGCAACGGTACGGATAGAGCCTTTGGAGCGCGGAGCCGGATTCGAGTTCGTAGACAAGATCGTCGGCGGAGCTATTCCGCGCCAGTTCATCCCAGCTGTTGAAAAAGGCATCATGGAGGCCATGAGCTCAGGCGGTGTCCATGGTTATCCAGTTGTCGATGTGCGTGCCATCTGCCTGGACGGCAAGTACCATCCCGTGGACTCCTCAGAGATGTCTTTCAAGATGGCTGGCGCCCTAGCCTTCCGAGAGGCCCTTGCGCAGGCAGATCCAGTCCTGCTAGAGCCAATATCGCGAATCGAGGTCACGGTACCTTCGGCTTACCAAGGAGACGTGCTGGGAGATCTGAACGCGCGTCGGGCTCGTGTCCAGGGTACAGAGTCAGCTGATGATGGCGAACAGGTGATTGTAGCGCTGGTTCCTACCGCCGAGGTGACACGGTATGCAGTTGACCTACGCTCTATCACCGCGGGGCGTGGACGGTTCAGCTTGATCCATGACCACTACGACGTGGTACCCGCACACCTTGTAGAGCGCATACCAGCGCGCGCGAGCACTCAATCTTGATATAGGGGTCCCGGTCGCTATATACGATGGAGGTATGATGCGGTGGTGTTGCTGTTCACGCTCTCTTCGGCCATGCCCTTGAAAGCTTGAGCCAGGACTCCTGGAGAGCCTCCGGCATCACACGCACGCCCGCGACTGTCGTCATAAAGTTGGTGTCGCCAATCCATCGTGGAAGAACGTGTATATGGAGGTGGTCTGGCAATCCCGCACCGGCCGCCCTGCCCAGGTTCGCCCCGAAGTTGACCCCGTCTGGATCGTAGGCTGAGCTGATCGCACTGACAGCGTCTGTGGTGGCTTCCCATAGCTCGCTCGACTCCTCCTTGTCCAACTCACCAAGAGATCCGAGATGGCGCACAGGCATCACCAGTAGATGACCACTGGCATAGGGATAGGCATTGAGCACTGCTAGGCACAAGGGGGACCTCCAGACCACCAGCGCCTTTTCGTCCCCGATGCCCGATGCGCCGTTGGCTGCTGCTATCTCGCAAAACACGCAGGGGTGGCCAGCTCCAGGGCCTGCAGCGTTCCCGTGGATCGAACCCTGCTCTGGGTTTGAGGGCGGTCCTGAGCTCCCCTGGGGCACCGAGCCCACATACGCGCTGCGCCAACCTGCCCAGATGTGATCGAGGGTCACTTGTGCTGATCTACTTCGAACGCGATCCGCGACACGACCTCTTCCAGGACCACATTGCGTTCTGGCCGGTCACTCCCACGCCTGTTGACGCCAACGGTGCCTTTGGACAGGTCCTCATCACCTACCACCAGGACCCAGGGGACCTTTGCCAGCTTTGCCTTCCTGATCCGTGCCCCCAAAGGCTCGTCAGCCGGATACAGCTCAACCCTCAGCTGGGCTTGCTCCAGGCGAGCTGCAACCTGGAAGCCATATGGCTCATGGGAGTCGCGCACTGGCAGCACACAAACCTGCACCGGGCTCAGCCAGGTGGGCAAAGCTCCTGCATAATGCTCGAGCAGGATCGCGAAGAACCGCTCAACAGAGCCGAAAAGTGCTCGGTGGATCATATAAGGCTGGTGCCGCTCGTTGTCTGGCCCTATGTAGCTCAGCTCAAAGCGCGCTGGAAGCTGCAAGTCCACCTGTAGCGTGGACACCTGCCACCGTCGGCCAATCGCATCGCGCAAATGTATGTCAAGCTTCGGGGCATAAAATGCGCCCTCTCCCTCGGCAACCTCGTAAGGGATCCCACTGGAGTCCAAAGCAGCCCTTAGAGCTGCTGTAGCCCTCTCCCAGTCGTCCAGCGCGCCAACGAACTTCTCCGGACGGGTGGAAAGCTCTGCCTCAAAGTCGGTCAGGCCAAACGCACCCAAGATGTCCAGCACGAACTGGACCAGCGATGAGAGCTCCCCTTCAAGCTGGTCTGGCGTGCAAAAGATATGGGAGTCGTCCTGGGTCAGGGATCGGACTCTTGCCAGCCCGTGCAGGACCCCCGAGCGCTCGAAGCGATAGACAGTGCCAAGCTCAAACAGCCTGAGCGGAAGCTCACGGTAGGACCTAGCCGAATCCCTGTATATGAGTATGTGCATCGGGCAGTTCATGGGCTTTAGGTAGTAAGAGGCCCCCTCCATGTCCATGGGCGGGTACATACCATCGGCGTACCACTGCAGGTGACCGGAGGTCTCAAAGAGAGTCGATTTCGCGATGTGGGGGGTCCAGACCAGCTGGTATCCCGCAGCCAGGTGCTCCTGCTTGGAGAAGCTCTCAAGAAGGTGGCGCACGAGGCCGCCCTTGGGGTGGAACACCGGAAGTCCTCCACCTATCTCGGTTGGGAAGTGGAACAGGTCGAGCTCTTGGCCAAGCTTCCGATGGTCGCGCCTCTCGGCCTCTTCTAACCTGTGAAGATGGTCTTCCAGCGCTTTGGTGGATTCCCAGGCAGTTCCATATATACGTTGCAACTGCGGCCTGCGCTCATCTCCACGCCAGTAAGCACCAGCTACCCTTAGGAGCTTGAAAGCCCCCAAACGACCAGTAGAGGGAACGTGCGGTCCCCGGCATAAGTCGACGAAGTGATCTGTGTTCCTATATGAGCTGATCGGCTCAGTGGCACCGCTGGACTCGACGGAGCGGATGATCTCCTGCTTGAAAGGCTGATCGGAGAACAGGTCCAGCCCTTCCTCAACCGAAAGCTCCTCTCTTACAAACGGCTGATCCTCCGCTATGATCTCGCGCATCCTCGCCTCTATGAGCACAAGATCCTCATCGGTGAAACGGGCGCCACCCGGCAGGGCAAAGTCGTAGTAGAACCCATCAGCCACCGGTGGGCCAATAGCAAACTGTGCTCCCGGCCAGAGATCCACGACGGCTTGAGCCATTACATGGGCGGTGGAGTGGCGAAGGATGTACCGCCCCTCCTCAGAGCCGGCCGTCACTATCTGGGCATGAGCGCGGTCCCGCAGAGGGGTGGAAAGATCTACCTCCCTCCCATCCATTAAGGCCGCAACGGCATCCTCAGCTAGCCGCTTTCCAATGCAGCGAGCAAGGTCGGCTGCAGTAGCCCCCTCGGGTAGGGCCTTCTCGCTGCCGTCGGGGAGAACGACGGTGATGTTGCGCTCTAGCTGCTGATCTTTCATTGGCCCTGCCATCCTCGGTTGAGTTGTTCAAAAATCTGTAATCTGGGCCGCCACCGCCTGGATTGGATCTGACCTCGTCAGGTGCCGGCCTGTTGGGCGCTCAGCTTGCCCGGTGGGCTTTGCGGACCGCTGTGCAGTTCAACGAGCGTAGCGAAGATCAATGACTGCACGGACAAGGTCGAGGCCTCGCAAGATCCCTAGATGACCCCGAGAAGGGCAGCGGCGGATGCCACCCCCCCGTAGGGACCTGGAAAACCGGCCCCGGCTGCTTCGTCGATTGCCGCTATTGCTCCGGGAACATCCAGGTCGTCAGCTAAGCGTTCCCTTACGGCATTCAAGCCTGCCGTACCTGCTCCAGTCGCTCTCCAGCGAGCCAGGCGCCCAGCCGCAACCTCGAGCATTCCAGGGTCCCACTCCCAGGATTCCCTGTAGTGGCGTGAGAGTATCGCCAGGCGGATCACAGCAGGATCCCACTGCTTGCGCAGGTCAGAGACGAAAACAAGGTTGCCAAGGGACTTGGACATCTTCTCCCCTCCAAGGCGCACCATGCCCGCGTGCATCCAGTGGCGGACGAACTCAACCCCTGTGACCGCCTCAGATTGCGCGGACTCGCATTCGTGGTGGGGAAAGATGAGATCACTGCCCCCACCATGGATGTCTACGGTGGTCCCGATCTCTCTCAGCGCCAGAGCCGAGCACTCCACGTGCCAGCCGGGACGGCCGGGGCCCCATCGGGATTCCCAGGCTGGCTCGTCGGGAGCTGAGGGTTGCCACAAGACGAAGTCCAAAGGATCTCGCTTGGACCTGTCCTTCGGGTTCCCCCCTCGCTCGGCGGCCAGAGCAAGCATCGATTGCCTGTCCAGATGACTGAGGTGCCCATATCTCGAGCACCTTGCGACCTCGAAGTAGACGGCACCACCAGCTTGGTACGCGTAGCCGCGATCTATCACCGCGTCTATGAGCTTCAAGATGTCTGCTATGGCAGAGGTGGCTCGCGGTGCCGAATCAGGTGGAAGAAGGCCGAGGGCGTCCATGTCCGCATCGAAACGGGCAACCTCCTCGACTGCAAGATCCAGGTAGTGCACCCCTAACTGGCGGGCTTTGCGCAAGATGTCGTCATCTACATCAGTAATGTTCCGCACCAGGCGGACTTCGACACCAGAGTCCTCTAGGTAGCGCCTCAGAACATCAAAAGCCAAGAACACAGCTGCATGGCCAATGTGGGCGGAGTCATACGGAGTTATGCCACACACATAGATCCCCACCTTGGCGCCGGGATCGAAAGAGATAACAGAGCCACTTGCAGTGTCGTAGAGCCTCATTGTCACCACGAGCCTCCCAGGAAGCTTGGGGTTGCCGCCCGCGCTGGCACCGGTATCATTGGGCGCGCCCGTCCAGTCCGGTGATGCGTATGGAGGCATGTGCCTTGTAACGCATATTTATGCCAACCAGCACGGCCGTGAACGCTTCCACGGCAGATGCGTAGGAGAGGCTGCCGCTGTCGATCCCCCGCAGGCCCGGGATCTGCTCGATCAGCTCTATGGTCGCCGAACGGGCTGACCGATGGTCAGAGCAGACGAGCACATCCGCTTCAAGAGCGGTCTCCAAGTCAGCCAGGTCGGCCGCGGGCAGATGGTGCAAGGCGGCCACCACTTGGGCACCAGGAGCCGCGCGCTGGACTGACTCAGCAAGCGACCCGCGCGGAGGGACCAGCGCAAACATCTCCTTTCCGACCTTTGCAAGGGCGTTTGCCATCGATATGACGATCTTGCCCTCCAGCTGCACTGCCAGACCCGCCACCGTAGGGACGGCCGCTTCCCAGAGCGTTGCTATAACTACGATATCCGCGCTGGCTGCTGCAGAGTTCGCTCCCCCTCGTATTCGAAGTGCGCGGGAAGGCCAATCTGCGCTCAGCTGCGCCGCTAGCGCGTTGGCCCTTTGCTCGTCGCGTGAACCCACTATGACCTCTGCCCCACAGCTTGCGAGCCTCAAAGCGACGCCGCGCCCCGCTGGCCCAGTGCCTCCCAGAACTCCGATTACCTGATCAGCTGATCTCACAACCACTAACCTTGCACAACCTGATAGAACGTCGTCCAATGCTCACGGCTTTCCACAGCTGGCCAGGTAATAATGAGTTTGCTCCGTTGCTGGTCTGCGACTACCGGCGCCAACTTGAGACTTCTTGCGCCCAGGGAGCAGGCAGAGGACCCCGGTCAGCTAAGTAGAGCTGGCACTGGAATCAGAAAGAAGGTTGTAGATGGGCATACTGGACGGTAGGCGGGTTCTCATAACCGGCGTCTTGACAGAAGCGTCGCTCGGGTTCGCGGTTGCACGTGCCGCCCAAGAGCAAGGAGCCGATGTCGTTCTGACCGGAGCAGGCCGTGGTCTGACGATCACACGGCGAACAGCAAAGAAGCTTCCTAGGCAACCTGACGTCTTGGAAATGGACGTGACCGTCCCCGAGCAGGTGGACTCTGTGGCCACCGAGCTCTCGGCTCACTGGGATGGCCTAGATGGCATGCTGCACGCGATCGGATTCGCCCCGCCAGCCTGCTTGGGCGGGGACATGTTCGGCGCAACATGGAGTGAAGTATCTACCGCTCTTCAGATATCGGCATACTCTCTCAAGGTCTTGGCACAGGCTTTCCGCCCTTTGCTGGCTGCCGGGTGCAACCCTTCTGTGGTCGGGCTCGACTTCGATGCGGCAGTTGCCTGGCCGGCCTATAACTGGATGGGTGTCGCCAAGGCAGCGCTGGAATCGCTCACCCGCTACTTGGCACGTGACCTCGGCCCTCAAGGGATCAGGGTTAACCTTGTGGCAGCAGGGCCCATTCGCACGGTAGCAGCCAAGTCCATCCCCGCCTTTGACACCTTTGAGAGCTCCTGGGGTGCCCGTGCACCTCTTGGCTGGAACGTTCACGATGCAACACCAGTGGCTCGCTCTTGTTTGGCTTTGCTATCAGAATGGCTGCCTATGACAACCGGTGAGATACTGCATGTGGACGGAGGCGCTCATGCAGTGGGTGCCTAAGGGCTTATGGAGCTGATCCCTGCTCTGGGCTGCCTAGCTCCTCAGTTGACCATGCGGCGATAAGATCATCAGCCTCAGAGCTTTCCAAGCGGACATAAGCTGCTCCCATCGCAACGGCAAGTTCTCTCGCCAAACCAAGTGGCACCCTGGCCTGCTCGGCATCTACCACTATAGAGGAGATCTTCTTACGATTGACATCTCGGGCCGAGCACAAAGCTTCTTCCCAGGGATCCGCTCCTGTTGTCGCGGCTGTGGCTCTGCCGTCTGTGACAAGTACGAGGAGCGGAAGGAGATCGCTGTGTGAGCACGTCGACTCGGCTAAGTTCACAGCAGTCCTAATCCCCAGGGACAAAGGCGTGCATCCTCCTGTCGGAAGGACCCCGAGCCGAGCCCGGGCGACTTCCACGCTTCCTGTCGGCTTTAGCACCACCCGCGCCCCATCACCGCCAAAAGTAACCAATGCAACTCGGTCCCGACGCTGGTAAGCCTGGATCAGGTAGCCCAGGATTGCTCCCTTTGCCATCTGCATACGCCGGTCGGCCCCCATGGAGCCCGAAGCATCCACAGAGAGCACGACAAGCCTTGCGGGCTTTATCTGACGCAGCGGCTCACGGAGGTCCTCCTTGAAAAGCGGCATCGTACCAGGGTCACTGCCTTTCGTCGGTGTCCTAGCCCGCCTTGCTGCAGCAGCGGCAACCGTGGGTGCTGTGGCAATAGCCGAGATAGAGCCTTCGATCTTCCTCGAGCCCACCACAGGCCCGGTTCCAACCAGGGGCGCACTGTGGGAGGCACCGGAACCGCCATGCCTGGCCGTAGAGCTCTGTGGTGTTCGCCAGGCAGTTCCTTGCACCCTAATAGGCACCGAGGCCGCTGCTCGATGAAGATCCTCACTGGGAGCTGGTAGAGGACTTGGTGGCTGACCAGGAGCTTTTCTTTGTACGGTGCCCTGGTCATGGTATATTGGAATGGATTCCTGGTTGGCAGGACGGCTTGGTCGGTCAGGCAGGCCTTGGCCGAACCCATTGGCGGGCACCTCCTCGCTCGGGCCAAAACCTGAGGCAGCATCCTTTCTATCCAGCCTGGAAGGACAGCTACTGGAGGCACCGGCACTGGAGTGCGTGGGCGCACCGGCACTGGAGGGCGTGGGGTCTGGCCTGGGCGCACCGGCACTGGAGGAGGGCTCAAGAGCTGGCATTTGAGAGGCAGACCCATCAAAGGCCTGCTCAAGCGCTGCATCCAGCTTGCTTTGATCCAAGCCAGGATCATCAAAAGGAGACTTGCGGGCCCGGTGTGCCAGAGCGAGATTAGCAACCCTTGCAACATGCTCGGGGCCCGCGGCAGCACACCCCTCCCAGCCCGCCAAGGCCGCTGCTGCACGGCAGATGACCAGATCAGCCCTGATCCCCTCGGCTCCCATGGATGAGCACAGATGCGCCACCGCTGGCACCAACCCCTCTTCCAGTGGCGCAGGGACCACAGTGCGGAGGCGCTCTCGCAGCTTGTCCTCTTCAGCGATCCAGAGGTCGCAAAAGGCCTCCCTGGCGGAGTCGAACGCCAGGCGCCTCTCCACAGCTACCGCCCGCTCAAAGGGATCCCTGCTGGTTGCAACCTCTACCGACAGGCCAAAGCGGTCAAGCAGTTGGGGACGCAGCTCTCCCTCCTCGGGGTTCATGGACCCGATCAGCACAAAGCGGCTGGCGTGCTCGTGAGAGAACCCGTCTCTTTCTACCCGGTTTGTGCCGCTCACCGCGACGTCCAGCAGCAGATCCACTAGATGGTCCGCCAGTAGGTTCACCTCGTCGACATAGAGAACACCCCCATTCACATCGGCTAGCAGACCCGGCTGGAAGGCTATCCTCGCCTGAGAGACAGCAGCGCTCAGATCCAATGATCCCACTACTCGCTCTTCTGAGGCACCGAGTGGAAGTTCAACAAAGGGTGCGCCTGGCGGGAGCAAGCCCGCTAGAGCTCTGGCCAGGGTCGTCTTGCCGCTGCCTTTCTCGCCTCGCAGGAGGACTCCACCTATAGCGGGGTCTACCGTGCACAGGATAAGGGCGAGCTTCATCTGATCCTGGCCTGCCACCGCGCTGAATGGGAAGTTCCGCCTAACCACCAAACTGCCCCCTTGCCACACCAGGACCTACCCCTGCCTGCAGAGCATCTCTACGTCCCGACACTTCACTGAGCGCCCCCGCGCGGTAGTAGTCGAGCCGGGCTATGGTGCGCACGCCATCTCTGCTCACCGGCCCTCCTCCCAAGCTTCCGCCTCCAGGACTGCCGCTCTTAAAGTCTGCAATGCCTGGGGGCTCGCATGCCAAAGGCCGCGCTGATCTGCCTCAAGTAGGCGCTCGGCAATGGACTGAAGGGCCCAGGGATTAGACTGGGCAAAGAACTTCCTCATCTCAGGATCGCCAACATAGGCTTGAGTCACCCGCTCGTACATCCAATCCTGAACAACTCCGGTAGTAGCGTCATAGCCGAAGAGATAGTCCACGGTAGCTGCCATCTCAAATGCGCCCTTGTAGCCATGGCGCTTCATCGCGTCAAGCCATTTGGGGTTGATTACCCTGGTGCGGACCACCCTTGCGGCCTCCTCGGCTAGGGATCTCACCTTTGGTCGCGAGGGATCCGCTGAGTCTCCAAAGAAGGCCTTCGGGGCTGAGCCAGCAAGAGATCTTATGGCATTAACCATTCCTCCATGGTCCTGGAGGTAGTCATCTGAGTCGAATATGTCGTGCTCACGATTATCCTGGTTCTTCACCGCAATCTGCACTCCGCTAAGCCTGCGTCTAAGCTCCTCCGCAGCAGGCTCGCCCTGAAGGGAACGGCCATAGGAGAACCCGCTCCATTCCAGGTACACCTTTGCCAGATCCTGGTCGCTGCGCCAGGATCCCGCGTCGATCAGGCCCAGTATGCCCGAGCCGTACCCTCCAGGAGCTGGACCAAAGATCCTTCGGTCATGGCCACTGCATCTGAGCGGATTCACCTCGGCGGGCTCGTCAAGGTCGGCCACCAAGCCCATGGCGTCGTCCAGCAGAGCTATCACGTGCGGGAAAGCGTCTCTGAAAAAGCCAGATATACGTAGTGTGACATCCACCCTTGGACGGCCGAGCTCTTCTAGGTCCATGACACGCAATCCACTAACACGCCCAGACTCCTCTGTCCAGGTTGGCTTCACCCCAATAAGGGCCAATGCCTGTGCAATATCATCTCCCGCGGTTCGCATAGCTGCGGTTCCCCAGACCACAAGCCCTACATGGCGTGGATAGCAGCCCTCCTCTGAGAGGAACCGGTCACACAACCCCTCAGCCAGTGCAGCCCCCACCTCCCAGGCCAACGGGGAGGGGATCGCCTTTGGGTCCACTGAGTAGAAGTTCCTCCCGGTTGGCAGGACATGAGCCATACCCCTCGATGGTGCCCCGCTCGGCCCAGAAGCTATATGGCGACCGTCAAGGGCTCTTAGCAGGGAACAGATCTCATCAGAGCTCTGCTGGATGGAAGGAACCAGCGACTCACAGATCCAAGCCAGCACATCGCCAGTCCCGGGCGAACGAGAACGATTCGCCGCGTCCATCTGCCAGCCGTTGAGCTGAAGCTCTCCTAGCGCCCTACGACACTCCGCCTCTAGCATGTCTATGCTAGCTCGGCTGTTGTCGGAAGGGTCAATCCCAAGATCTGCTGCTATAACAGAACGCAGAGAGGGGTGTCTGCCCTGGGGCACCGAGGTCAGTGCGAGCACGAAGTCAAGCTCAGCCTCTCCACAGGGAGGTCGGCCCAGAATATGCAGGCCGCCACGTATCTGGGCATCCTTAAGCTCGCATAGGTACCCGTCGATTTCCACTATGAGATCGTCAAAGCTTGCATCTTCAACATCGAGGGATCCCTCATTGAGAGAGTGCAGACCCAGATCCCTGTGGATCTCGGCCTGCACCATCAGATCCCACACCTGGCGCCGCACCTTAGGCAGCTTGGAGGGATCCATCGAGGAGAGCTGTGCATGGGTGTCCAAAAGAGCCTCAAGCCTGGCGAGATCGTCATATGTCTCAGCCCTCGTAAGAGGGGGGACCAGGTGGTCGACGATGATCGCGTGACCCCTGCGCTTGGCCTGGGTTCCCTCGCCGGGATCGTTGACCACAAAGGGGTACACAAAGGGAACGTCTCCAAGGGCAGCGTCGGGGTAGCAGGAAGACGAAATCCCTACTGATTTGCCGGGAAGCCATTCTACAGTGCCGTGCTTTCCCATGTGAACGACCACATCTGCGCCCCAAACCTCGTCCAACCACCGGTAAAAAGCCAGGTAGTGATGGGTTGGGGGAAGCACAGGAGAGTGATAGAGAGCAATAGGGTCGTCTCCATATCCTCGCGGTGGCTGTATCGCAACCACAACATTTCCCAAATCGACGCCCGACACCACAAAGCCGTCCCTATCAACTCTAACCTTACCGGGCGGAGCACCCCACTGCCCGGTGATGTCCTTCACCATGTCCTCTGGCAGGGTCGAGAACCATCGCATATAGCAGTCAGTGCCAAGCCTGCCCAGAGCACTGTCCAGCTCCGAGGTGCTCAACTCGGAAGACTCATAAACCAGCGAATCAGCCAGAGCTGCCATAAGCTCATCTCCGGTGCCTGGAAGGCTAGTGAGGTAGTACCCGTTATCATCCAACGCGCTGAGCAGCTCCAGGACCGAGCTCGGAGTGTCCAATCCCACTGCGTTTCCAAGGCGGCTTCGACGGGTAGGATAAGCAGAAAGCACTATCGCGACACGTCTGTCCTTCACGTTCTTCCTGCGCAAGCCGCCTAGGCGGCTTGCGATCCCTGCGACCCGTGAGACCCTGTCGGCCACGGTGCGGTACGCCACCACGGGTGTACCGATCTCGCCCCCGTCGTCGACTCTTTCCTTGAACGAGAATGCGGTAGAGATCACCCGTCCATCGAACTCTGGTATCGCTACCGCCATGGCGACATCCATCGGGGACAGGCCAGCTGTTGAACCGGCCCACGACTCCATGGTTGAGGTAGCTGCCACTGCCTGGACGATTGGGACGTCCAGGGAACCAAGGGCACTTGCGTCCCAACCGTCTCCGTCCTTAGTAGCCGAGCCTGCCGCCAGGACCGTGGTGATCACAGAGTCGACTTGATGCTCTCTTAGAATCTCAACAGCCGCAGGAAGCCCAAGGGCTCCTGTGGGACGCAGGGAGTAGCACCAAAGCGCCAGGGCCCTGGCCCCTCGAGACTCCAGGGCGTGGCAAAGATCGGTCACAAACTGCGTGTTGCCAGATACTAGGTGTGCACGATAGAATATAACTCCAACGAGCGGGGCATACTGGCTGTGGGCGCCGCTGTTGTCGGTGCAGGATTCTATCTCAGGGCTTTTGTAGAACACACCGTCGAGGGGGATCTCTTTCGGCGGATCGAACCCGTAGCCGGTCATCAGGATTGTGTCGGAGAGGAATCGCAGAAAATGCTCGAGGTTCTCGGTCCCACCCTGGGCCAGATACGCAAATCCCTGAGCTACGATCCCCTCTGGGATACTGCTAAGTCCTGCCATCTCAGGATCAGGTATCACCTCCCCCCCAAAGCCGACCAGTGGGATCCCTGCCTGCCTGCAAGAGGACACGAGCTCCACAAGCGGGTCTTCCCAGGCCTTTTTGCCGCCCAACAGGCGCACTATGACCAAGCGCACATCAGCAAGGTCTGGAGCATCCTGCAACGTTGCCGGATTGGCAGCTCGCAGCTGATCGAAACCCTCTGGCATGCCCTCACACACGATCCTAAGCGCAAGCAGGTCCGTGTCGGCGTTGCTTAGGAACAGTATCATCTCTGTGGCTCAGGTAGCATGGTACTCTCTCCTATGATCTCCAGCAGGCGGTCGGTTCCCAGATGGGACTCGACCAGATCGGCCAGACGGTCTATCTGATCCTGGCGTGCGGCAGAGAAGCTCCGTCCCGAAGGCGCCCATGACTTACCTCTCCTACGAGCGATCTCTGTCAGGAATGCCCCTCGGAAACCATCTTCCTCCAATATGCCATGCAAACTGGTCGCATATATTGTGCTATTTGGAGCTTGGTGGGTATATCGTCGGGCCGTCTTGCCTACATCTTGCTGCATGGCAGATGCCTCGAGCACCCGAACCGCTCCCTCATGCTCGGTGCCGTATGCATCGTCGAGTTGAACCCAAAACGTAGCGCTCGGCTCTCTGGCCATCTGACAACCATCTTCGAGATGATCTTCGTCGATCAGCCTGGGAGCACCGTGGCGGATCTCATAGCCGGTCACTCGCTGGCCCATGCACCAGCCACGCCGCTGGCGGGTGATCTTGGACTGAGCAAACTCGGTGATCACCGGCAGCCAGCCGAGGCCTTCTACGACACCACGGCAGGACTCCACTTCGTCCACGATAAGCCTGCCCAGCATCTGGTAGCCGCCGCAAATCGCCAAGAGGGCAGGCCCCTGCGGCTTTCTCATTCGGCGCTCGATCTCCAGGTCCAGACCAGTTCCACGCAGCCAGCTGAGATCGGCAACCGTCGCCTTGGATCCAGGCAGAACCACTAGGTCCACATCGCCTAGCTCGGCCGGCGAGCGCACCCATGCGATGCGCACCTTGGGCTCGATTGCCAAAGCGTCCAGGTCCGTGAAGTTAGATATCCTAGGGAGCCTTACCACTGCGACCTCCAAAGTGTCGCCTGCCGGGCCTACCGATCTTTGAGCTGGGCCAGATCCCACCTCGGCTCCTCCCAATGCCAAGCTATCCTCTGCATCAAGGTCCAAGCCGTGAATAAACGGAAGGATGCCAATTACGGGTATACCGCAACGCCTTTCAAGCTCTTCAGGTGCCCCCGCCAGCAGCGCTGGGTCCCCACGGAACTTATTTATCACGAATCCGCAAACCATCTGAGCCAGCTCTGAAGGAAGCAGCTCTATGGTCCCAAGCAGCGAGGCGAATGCTCCTCCACGATCTATGTCGGCCACAATGATGGATCGAAAACCCACGCTGGCTGCCACCCACAGGTTGACGAGATCGGACTGCAAAAGGTTGGGCTCTGCAGGATTGCCAGCTCCCTCGCACACAACTATCTCAAAGCGGCTCATCAGGTCCTCGAGGGCTCCAAGGACGATCCTGCGCAATGTAGGCTTTTCCAGCTGGTACTCCCCTGCCTCCATGTGACCCAAGGGCTTTCCCATGACGACAACCTGGCTGCTGCGCTCGCCAGTGGGCTTTAGAAGTATCGGATTCATGGCTGCCTCAGGCTCTACTCGTGCAGCCATCGCCTGCAGCGCCTGAGCTCTTCCAATCTCAGCACCATCGCGAGTCGCATAAGAGTTAAGAGCCATGTTCTGCGCCTTGAACGGGGCCACCGAGAGCCCACGTCTTGCAAGGGCCCTGCAGATACCGGCAACCAGCTGGCTCTTTCCCACGTTGGAAGCCGTTCCACATATCATTATCCCCGCTCCCAACTAGATCCTCCCCGCCTTGTCATCTTCTATCTCGCAAGGATGCCCTAGCTCGCGTTTGGTCTGCTGGCTGGGACCTTCCAGCACTGGCTCGCTCCGGTGGGCCGCCAATAGCGCGGCCTTAGGCCTGCGGTCTTGAGGCGAGCACGGGCAAATTGAAGCTGGCACTCTTGGCCCATCGGTGTGGATCGCGCCAAGCGCTTCGTCCAGGCGCTCCAGACCGGCCTCATCTGGCACTGCAATCCTAACGCATCCAGGGAGCCCGAAGCTTTCTGCATCCCGCACGATGATCCCCATGGGTGCAAGCTGGGACCGCAACCCCCAGGCGGCTTCCACCAGAACAAAGCATGCGTCGGAGGGACGCGCGGCAAAGCCATGCCTGGCAAGCACAGCATAGAGATCTTCCCGCAGCGCGGCTATTGCCGAACGCCATGCAGGCAGGTCGACCTTGGAGAGGAGCTCTACCAGGCAGTCTGCCACCAAGGCGTTCACCGACCATTGAGGTCTCCTTGCAGCCAGGGATTGCGCCGTTTCGTCATCTGGAGCCAGCACATAACCAGAACGCAAACCAGGGCATGCAAGGAGCTTGGTAAGAGATCCAACAACGATAGAGCCAAGGTCCGCGTCTCCTCGGGTCCAGGCTCCGGTTGCCAGAGGATAGAAGGCCTCGTCCCATACCCCTGCGACCTCGCTCTTGCCTGCCAGCAGACCAGTGGGATTATTTGGGTTGGATCTCCAGCGAGGCGCTTGGGGGTCCTGGCTTACAAGATAGCGGGCATAAAGGGAAAACTCCGGGCCATCGATCCATCCTGTCACACATTGTGCTGCCACCAAAGCGATCGCCTCCGCACCGCCATTGGTAAGGACAAGCCTGGCGGGATCCACCTCCATTGCCTCTGCCAGCCCATCACGGGCATAGGTATCGTCAGGATAGTGTCTCAGGCTGTCCAAGTGACATCTAAGGATGGGCAACGGATCGGGCGCTACTGGATTTAAGCTGGCTGAGAGATCCAATATGGAGCTGGGATCGATCCCAAGCTGGGATGCTATAAGGCGACCATCGCCGCCGTGCGGCCCAGCCCTAAGTGGTAGCGCACGACCAGATGGATCTAGATACCCAGTGCCAGCTTCATTTGCGGCCATCACGAAGCGCTCCAGATCATACCGGCACGCCCTATAGACCCTGATAGGCGATTCTCCTTGGAATAGGGTAGGCCAGCCAGGGTCAGGATCGCTCCCAAGACGACCTGGACATCTGAGCACAGCCTCACTCCAGCGTAGATGTCGCAAAGCTCCGGCTGGCGCCCGAGCCCGATAAAGGGGCGCTCTTCTACCTTTAACCGGTAGGTGCTCGGTCCTCCGAGCCTAACTTCCAGGGCCCCCGCAAATGCAGCCTCTGCGACCCCGGCATTTGGGGAGGGATGGTTGCGCCAGTGCAAGCGAACCGATCTAAGGACTGCAAGCGCTCTCAAGGGACGGGCCGCCATGACCAAGATCATGGTAAGGCGGGCAGGCACGATGTTGGCAACGTCGTCCAGCCGTGCGCTCGCCCAGCCGAAGCTCCTGTAGCGCTCGTCCTTGTAGCCAACTTGCGCATCTAGGGTATTTATCCCTCTGTAAGCTAGAGCACCCGTTGCTCCCCCAGCCGCAGCCCAAAGGCATGGTGCCACCAGAGCGTCAACGGTGTTCTCGGCCAGAGACTCGATCACGGCCCGTATGCACTGGCTCTCATCTAGGTCTTGCACGTCTCTACCCACCAGAGCGGGCAGACGCGCTCGGGCTCCTTGCAGGTCTCCCCGCTCCAAGAGCGCTGCTACCTCCAGGGCTTCCTGCCTGAGCGCCTTTCCCGCACACGCCAGGTAGGTCCCCAGGGTCGCTGAGCCAACTGCTTTCGCTGCCAAAGCAGCGACGAAAACCCCGCAAGCAGCGTGCAAGGCACCCATGAACCGGTTGTCGCTCCACCACAAGCCTTCAAGCGCTCGCGTCAAGCGTCCATAGCACGCCACGGGATGGGGCGTGAAAGGCGGCTCTCCGAGCATATGGTCAAGAAGGAGGCCGCCGGCCGCGCAAAGCAGCCTCCTTTTCCATACTTTGATCTCCGTCGAGGAGCTCACTGCGTGATCCTCCATACCTTTCTCACTCATTGCGGCTTTGCCTCCAGCTGGCGCAACTCGAAAAAGCGTTTGGGGCACCCATCTCATCCTGGCCACCTGACTGCTGCTATCAGCAGACCCACCGTCTCTGCGAGAACCCCGGCAGCACCGAGCACATCACCGGTATAGCCACCAAGGCGCCGGTACCCAAGCCAGACCACAGCAGTGCCGGCGAGCGCTGCTCCGAGCACAGAGATCAGTCCAGGCAGGATCCGCCAGGACAATCCGGCAGCAACTCCGGCCGCGCCACCTAGGAGCGCGATCGTTGCGAACTGCCAGCGAGGAGGCCGAAAAGGACGAAGGAAGCTGGCCGCCAATCCTCCGTCCTTGCGAGCATGGGGGATCACTCCTGGGACCACTGCCATAAGAGAGCGAGAGGTGCACCACAGGCCAGCAAGGAGTAGTGGCGCTGGGAGGATCGAATCGAGCGCCACCCAGCGTAGCAAGATGACCAGCCCACCAGCTGCAAGCCCGTATGCGCCCACTCCTGGCTCTGCCATAGCAACCAGCCTGCTAGCGGGATCCAGATGAGAGAGCAGGCCGTCAGCGCTATCGGCAAGGCCATCAAAATGGAGCATTCCCGTGAGCCCAAGATCCGCAGCCACCACGATGGCAGCTGCCACGGGCACAGGCCATATCCGCTCCAGGGCCCACCACAGACCACCAAGGGTCAACCCGATGGCAAGGCCTACTGCGGGAAACCATAAAAGTGCAGAGCCCTCCGGTTCGAAGGCACCTCCAAGTGGAGTAAGAAATGCGACTGCGGCTCGAGCACCGCCAAGTCGGTGATGGCGATATGGATCACCTGGGCTCACCACGGCCTTCTTTCCCAAGATCACTCGGTCTGCTCACCTGTCTCCCATACCCCTGCCAGCTCGTTGCCACCCGGTTCGCCCAGAGCCATGACCCTGCCTGCCAGGACGAAAAGCACCTCAGTGGCCAGCGCTGCCACCTTCTGGTTGACAGTGCCCAATACGTCTCTGAACTGGCGTCCGCTAAGAGAGGAGGGATGGACGCCCAGGCCGACCTCCTCGCTTACAACCACAGTGTGGTATGAGATGCTCTCGCGCCTTCCAAGCTCCGCGCAGAGCGATGACACATCCACCGCGAACCCTTCTATAGATGCCACCCAGGTACCCAAGGAGTCGATCAGCACTGTCCCTTTCAGGCGATGCAAAGTCGTTGAAAGATCCTCTAGATGAGAGCACTCCACTGTCTGCCAGTGTTTCGGCCGCCTTTTTCTGTGTGCCTCCACCCTGGCATCCCACTCTGGATCCGACTGTGCGGTAGGCACCGCAGTAGCCAGATAGAAAACAGGCCCGCCACAAGAAAGTGACTCTGTCCTGCGCTCAGCCACAGCTGACTTGCCCGAGCGCGCCCCGCCTAGCACCAGGCTGATCAACTGCTCATCTCCCCAAAGCCATCAACTGCGCCAGCGGCCATCTCTGGCTTGGCAAGGCCTTCCTCACCCTCAGCTGAGGTCTCACCGACAAATCCATCACGTCCACGCGCCTCCTCTAGGGCCCAGCCGGTCGGTCGGGCCTGCGCAGGCAGGTCTCCTGGCTCTCGGATCTTCGCTCACCCCAGCCTTCCCGCCCTTGGTAAAGAGCCGTGGCCATTTGGGGTTCGCTCCCCGATCACAGTTGCGGGACAGCCCCGGTCTCTCACCGGGTTCCCTGCGCTGCGCTAGCCACACTACCCTGCAACCTATGGCGACGCATCCAAAGCGCCGGGTTGAGTCCCGGGTGCTCCTCAACACTGGTCATGGCAAGGGGAAATCATCGGCAGCCTTTGGTGTCATGGGCCGCGGCTGGGCAAGGGGATGGAAGGTATGTGTGATCCAGTTCATAAAAGGTGGCAAGTGGAAGGTGGGAGAGCGAAAGCTCGCAGATCATCTGGTACCTGGGTGGCATGTGCTTGGCGACGGGTTCACCTGGGAGTCAAGCGATCTGGACGAGACTGCCGCCAAAGGTCGCCACGCATGGGAGGTAGCGGCCGAAAAGCTGGCATCTGGAGAGTACCAACTCGTGATCTTGGACGAGATCACCTACGCCATAAGCTACGGGTGGGTTCGGGTCCAAGATGTAGTGGATGGGATAACCGGGCGCGCGCCCAGGACAAACGTCGTAATGACCGGAAGGGACGCCGCTGCTGAGCTGATCGATATCGCAGACACAGTCACTGAGATGCGCAAGGTTAAGCACGCTTACGACCAGGGAATCGGTGCGCTGAAGGGGGTCGAGTACTGAGCACTGTCCAGATCCCAGCTCGCCTTGTCATAGCTGGCACGCAGTCCGGGGTTGGGAAAACGACCATAGCGACCGGGCTCATGGCTGCCCTGTCCAGGCGCGCTCTGAAGGTGGCTCCAGCCAAGGTCGGACCTGACTTCATCGATCCCAGCTACCATTCCCTGGCCACAGGGCGGCCTGGACGGAACCTGGATTCTTGGATATGTGGAGCTAGTGCGATCCTCCCAATGGCCGCCAAGGCATCGGTGGGTGCTGACCTGCTTTTGGTCGAGGGGGTCATGGGTCTCTTCGATGGAGCTCGGATGCCAAGGGTTGAGCCCGCAAGGATCATAGGCCGCGGGTTGCAGGGTGCCGCTAGCAGTGGAGTTGGCCAGGCAGGCCAGCTGGAAGAGACACCTGAGCAGGCTGGCCAGCTGGAAGGAAGACCGCATTCCCTGCCTCCGGGCAGCACTGCTGAGATAGCAGCCATTCTCGAGGCACCAGTGGTACTGGTGGTAGATGCCTCATCGATGAGCACCTCCGTTGGGCCGCTTGTCAACGGCTTTAAAACCTGGTCACCTTCGGTAGAGCTCGCAGGGGTGATCTTGAACCGCGTATCCACTGAGAGCCATGAGCTGCTTTTAAGAGATGCGCTCAAGCCTCTGGGCATACCAGTGCTCGGCGCACTCCAGCGCGACGAGCAGCTCATGTGGAGCTCTCGCCATCTTGGTCTGGTCCCAGTGGCCGAGCGGGCACAAGAGGTTAGATACCAGCTCGATCGCCTGGCTTTTTCCATCACCAGGTCTGTGGATCTAGACGCGCTGGTCAGTGTGGCTCGATCGGCCCCGCCACTTCGCAGCGAGATGCCTCCCCGGGCGGAGCACGTCGGAAGCGCCCGCATCGCGGTTGCCACTGGGCGTGCCTTCAGCTTTACTTACCAGGACAATCTAGAGCGGCTTGGTGAAGCAGGCGCGGAGCTCATCGAATTTGACCCCCTCACAGATGACTGCCTGCCCCCGGGATGCTCAGGCTTATATGCAGGCGGGGGGTTCCCAGAGATCTACGCATCCGAGCTCGCAGCCAACCTCTCCCTTAACTCTCAGGTACGCGAGGAGCTCGCTCGCGGTATGGTCGTCTGGGCCGAGTGCGGCGGGATGCTATGGCTGTCGCAGTCCTTGGATAACAAGCCGATGTGCGCTGCGCTGCCAGCCGAAGCGACCGTGGGAGACCACTTGGTCCTCGGATATAGGGTCGCCACAACCAGGTCGGCTTCGCCACTGGCCCCACCTGGATCCGTCCTGGTTGGCCACGAGTTCCACTACTGCACCGTCTGCCCCCCAGGGGACGCCCTTTACATGCAAGCGAGCAGCGCAAGACATCTGGCGGGCTATGCCAGCCCCACCATGATGGCATCCTTCCTCCATCTCCACCTGGGAGCAGACCCAAAGCCCGCAGAGAGCTTCGTCATCTCAGCTGCGCTCGCCAAAGCCGAGCGAATCCAAGATGAGCTGTCATAGGCCCAATGCCTGCAACACCCCATCCCATCTGCTTGCCACACCTTCTGCTGCCACGCTGGCTTCCAGCGGGTCAACGAGCACGAACCACGGGTAGGTCGGAACCCTGTAGGCCTCCCACGCCGAGTCAGACATGACTACGCTTATTGCCTCGATGCCAATCACCAAGCTCTGCAGCCTCTCTGCGCTCTCTATTGAAGGCCCCCTGGTGACTACGGTCAGTCCCCCTGATAACGCCCACGGTGGAGGACCCTGCGGTGAGCGCAGGCCGGCCCAGAGGTCCTGGCAAGTCCCGCACCTGGTGGCTAGAAAGGCTATGACAACCTTCGCTGGGGGCAATCTCGGAGCTCCGTGGCGGTCAGCAAGGTAGGAATTGACGCACCTTCGATCTAAGAGATCCCAAAGGCGCAGCTCAACAGGGTGCAAATGAGCATCGTAACCAGAGATCGACGTCAGCGCTGGGCTCAAAGCGCTTACCGAAGGCTCCCCGGAGGGGACCACCTTGAACCTCCACGGCTCATCTAACGGCATTCCCTTACTTCCAAAGGACCCACCCAAGAGCATCTCCCTCCCGCTCTGCGACGACCACCTACCGCCAAGGCTAGACTCGCCACCACTGCCAGGTGCTGCTAGCCCCGGGCAATCAGAGCGGGCCAGCGGGTTTTGAGAAATTGCACAGCGAAGGACCCAGCACCCGCAGTTTGACCACACAGCCGCAAGGAGGAGCCTTCCCCGTGACCCAGTTCAGCCGTACCGGTCGCCTGGTGGGCGTAGGGGTCGGACCCGGTGATCCTCGCCATCTAACCTTGAAAGCTATTGACGCGCTCTCTGGGGCAGATCGCGTCGTTGCTCCCTCCACGGCTCCCGATGCTGTCGGTAGGGCCGAGGCGATACTGCGTCAAGCCATGCCTGAGCTGAAGATAGATCGCCTGGTCTTTAACATGGCATCCGATGGCCAACCTGGGGGAAAGCACGCCAGAGAGTCCTCCCACCGCAAGGCGGCCGAGCACCTCCTTGGCTGGCTCGACGCTGGGGAGACCATCGCCTTTGCAACCCTTGGAGATCCCAACCTCTACAGCACCTTCTCATCTCTTGCCAGTGCGGTAAATGCCCTACGGCCCGGGACCCTCATAACCACTATCCCAGGCATCACGGCCTTCCAGGACCTTGCATCACGGACGGGCACTGTTCTTTTGGACGGGACCCAGTCTCTCACCCTTGTCACTGCATTGGACGGTCCCAGAGCTGTTGAGGCAGCACTAAGAGATCCGTCTCGCGCTCTTGTGGTGTATAAAGGCGGGCGCTACCTGAGCGCGATCCGCCTCCTACTGGAAGAGTCTGGTCGCTTGGAGGGCGCAGTCGCCGGTGAACTGCTCGGTTTGCCAGGCGAAAGAGTGGGTGATCTGGGGGAGCTCGCCTCCAGCGGCCCAGCCGCCTACCTTGTGACGGTCATAGTGCCTCCTGGGCCGGATCGGACATGAACAGACAGCCCATGATCAGCTTCGTTGGGGCGGGGCCGGGTGCTGCGGATCTGATAACGTTGCGTGGCGCCTTGCGGCTGAGCCGAGCAGATATCGTCATCTGGGCATCCTCGCTTGTGCCCGAAGCCCTGCTCATGCACTGCTCCAAACAAGCGCGTGTTCATGACTCAGCGGTCATGACCTTAGAGGACGTTACCGAGGTGTACCGGTCCAATCCTAAGGCGGCCATCGTGCGCCTGCATTCCGGTGATCCATCGATATATGGTGCCATTCAAGAGCAGATCGACTGGTGTCTAGAGCACCAAAGGAGCTTCGAGATCGTCCCCGGTGTCAGCTCCCTTGGAGCCGCTGCAGCAGCGATCGGCAGGGAGCTGACGGTGCCGAAGATCGCCCAGAGCGTGGTGTTGACAAGGCTGGCATCCAGGACCTCCGGTTCCATGCCGGCGCTGGAGTCCCTCCCAGCCTTCGCCGTCCACGGCGCCACCATGGCCATCTTCCTATCTGCCTCCCGTCCCCGCCAGCTTGCAAAGGCTCTGCTTGCCCCAGACAGCGCCTACACACCTGAAACTCCTGCTGTCATCGTCGTACGAGCAAGCTGGCCCGACCAGCAGGTGATTGCCACCACCATCGGATCCCTGGCAGAGGATCTTCTCGCAACAGGTGTCAAGACCACCGTGTTGGTGCTGGTGGGTGAGGCAGTTGGATCACTCCCAGCTCCAAGGAGCCACCTGTACTCCCCTAACTTCGCCCATGGGTATCGCAAGCGCTCACAGGCCGGTTCCACCGCTGGGCGCCCCGCGGCTGGTGCCACCGCAGGAACCAGAGCAAGGAGACCATGACCACCCTCTCAGACGGAGTAGGCCCAACGCGACGACGTGGTCGTACCTACGAGCCGGCTCTTAGCGAAGACGTTTCCTCTCGTAGAAGGGGATTGAGAACGGGCTGGACCACCGGCACCTGCACAGCTGCCGCAGCCAAGGCAGCGGTGATAGGGCTGCTGAACGGCGAGCTTCCACCACGAGTGCAGATCAAGCTGCCCTCTGGGACGGCTGTGGAGTTCCCTGTGGTGCCTGGTCCAGTCAATGAGGCAACGGCAACTGCCGGGGTGGTCAAGGACGCAGGTGACGATCCCGACTGCACCAATGGTGCCGTCCTTACCGTCGAGGCCCGATGGGAGGAGCCACCAGAGCAGGTCTCTGCGCAGGCGCGACCGCTCGCTAGGTCGTCTCCACATGAGGCACATCCTGTAGAGATCCACCCAGCTGGTGAGGCTCGGGTAACCCTGATCGCCGGGCAGGGAGTGGGAGTGGTCACCAAGGCTGGCCTCGGACTTGAGATTGGATCCCCCGCCATCACTGCTGTACCCAGGCGCATGATCGCTGAGGCAGTGAGAGAGCTCACGAACTCAGCCCTATGGCTTACGGTGTCGGTACCTGGCGGCCTGGAAATGGCATCAAAGACGACCAATGCGCGCTTGGGAATCATCGGGGGAATATCAATACTAGGGACCACCGGCATAGTCAGGCCGTTCTCCACAGCTGCATACCGTGCCTCGGTCGTCCAGCAAGTAGACGTAGCAGCTGCCCAAGGGGAGAAAGAGATGGTGTTTGCGACAGGCAGTCGCACAGAGGCCATGGCTGGGCGACTTTGGCCCCATCTTGACCCAGTGTGTGTCGTCGAGGTTGGGGATTTCACAGGGATAGCGCTGCGCAGGGCTGCCAGCCACTCCCTTGAAGGAGTGCACCTAGTCTACATGGCAGGCAAGATCGCAAAGCTGGCAGCTGGAGTTATGATGACTCACTTTCACCGTTCAGGCGTTGACACCGGTCTTCTGGCTTCCATCGCTAGAGAGGCCGGAGCTCCGCCAGCTGTGATCATGGCTGCCGGCGAGACTGCAACGGCCCGTCACTTCTACGAGAGCTGCCTGGCCAATGGATTCACCGAGCCGCTGAGGAGGCTCTGCGTTCTCGCTGCGCAATCCTGCCGGTCGCACTCGGGGAACAAGCTGGACATTGACGTCTATATGGTGGACTACGAAGGTTCGGCGGTGGTTGCCCATGGCTGAGGACTTTCCAGGGCCACCGGCTACAGACCTAGAACATGAGAGCTTCTACGACCAAGCTCAGCAGGCTGGAAAGATCTCAGTGATTGGGATGTGCGGCGAGAGCCTGGAGGGCCTTCACCCTGCAGCAGCGCAAGCCCTGCTTGGAGCAGACCTCGTTGTTGGAGGGGTACGCCAGCTAGATTCGTGGCGAGGGTGGATGCGAGCGAGGGGCTTTGGGGCGGATATTGCACGCACCAAGGAAATTCTCGCCGATCTGGCTGAGGTATTGGAGGAGATAGCTGCCAGCTACCACAGAGGTCACAATGTGGCGGTCCTGGCCTCTGGGGATCCAGGGTTCTTCGGGGTGCTACGCCCACTCGTAGATCGCTTCGGGGAGGGCTCCTGCGCGGTCTACCCGGCGCCTTCCTCGGTGTCGCTGGCATTTGCCAGGCTGTCCATCCCATGGGATGACGCCGTTGTTGTCTCGGTCCACGCAAGGCCATTGGAGCGGGGCATCCGAGCCCTAAAACGAGCAGCTCAGACCACCGGCAAGGCAGCAGTGCTGGTCTCGCCAAGCTGCCCGCCCGAAGCTGTGGGCGCAGCTCTCCAGCAGGAAGGTGTTGGCTTCGACAGGGTGGCGGTATGCACCAGAGTGGAGCTGGGTGCAACCGGGGGGCTGCTGGCTCGAAGAGGAACCGGCAATGGGTGCGGTGCTGCAAGCTCTCGGGATGGGGCCATCCCTTCGAGCTTTGACAACCACGGGCACTCCGGCGCCAACAGCGTAGTCTGGACAGATCTTAAGGGCCTGGCAAAAGGCAGGTGGGATCCCCTGTCGGTCGTGGTGCTGCTGTGCTCAAAGGTGCCTCAACCCACAGAGCGCGTGCTCGCGTGGGGCTTGGACGAGGCCAACTATGAGCGAACCGGAGCGCTGATCACAAAGGCCGAGGTAAGAGCCGCCGTCCTAGGCAAGCTTGCCCTTCCCAGCCAAGGAGTGATGTGGGACATCGGAGCAGGAAGCGGCAGCGTCGCAATAGAGTGCTCTTTGCTGCAACCCAGTTTGCGGGTAATTGCCATCGAGGCCGACAGGCAAAGGGTCTCGCAGATCGAAAGGAACGCGCTTCAACACTCAGCCAAGCTTGGGATTGTCCTAGGTACTGCACCCGCTGCTCTCGGCGGCCTGCCTGATCCCGACAGAGTCTTCGTAGGAGGAGGTGGGATTGACGTTCTATGCGCAGCCATGGAGCGGTTGAAGCCTGGTGGTCGCGCCGCTGCCACCTTTGCCTCTCTGGACCGAGCAGCAGCAGCAGCGGAGCTGTGTGGGAATCTCGTCCAGATTACTGCCAATAGGGCAAGTAAGCTTCCAGATGGGAGCTGGCGACTGAACGGTGCCAATCCCGTCTTCCTGTGCTGGGGTGAAAAGGATGCACAATGATATGAGAGTCCTGACCGTGACCGTCACAGCTCGAGGATCTGCTCTAGCCAATAAGCTTCCCTACGAGCATTCTCATGGCAACGCAGCCGCAACCATCAAGAAGAGATGGACCACTGTTGACGGGCTCATCCTGTTCTTGGCGACAGGTGCCGCAGTGCGCATCATTGCACCGCTACTTACACATAAAGGCGATGATCCTGCGGTTGTGTGCGTCGATGAAAGGGCACGGTTTGCGATCGCGCTGTGTGGCGGCCATGGTTCAAGAAGCGATCCCCACCACATGCGATCTGCCAACGACCTTGCAGAGGAAGTCAGTGCAATACTTGGCTCGATGCCCATCATTACCACCGCATCCGATGCGACAGCAACGCCTGCGCTGGACACGCTCTATGGCTTTCCCGCTCATGGGGACCTCGCTCCAGCTGAGCTGGCTCTCATAGATGGGATGGGCCTGGAGATAGACAATCCTCTCAACTGGCCGCTTCCGCCGAAACTTCTCTCGGCAGCCACCCGAACGGCCGAGCACGCGCTCGAACCAGATAGGCCGAGGATGATTATCACTGACTCCTCCTGCGATAGCCTGCTCAGAAGCTCAGAGCCGACCAGGTTGGCTCTGAGCTCACAATGTCAAGCCCTGCCAGAGCCTCACCCACCGCCAGCCAGGGGAGACCTGGCGGTGAGCTCGATCCGCCGGCCGCAGTCTCCAGGAGGCCGGCCACAGCCTGCTCGGCAGGTCGCGGTCCTGCACCCTCCAAGCCTGGTAGTGGGTATAGGGGCATCCACCGGGGCACCCCCAAAAGAGCTGCTGTCTCTACTGGAGGAAGTCACCAGGCAGGCCGGGCTCTCCATGGCATCGATCTGCGAGATAGCCACCATTGATCGCAGGGCATCGGACCCGGTCATAGTTGAGCTGGGGTTGCCAATCCGGGCCTTTAGCAGCACCCAACTGGCAACGGTCGAGGTTCCGAGCCCGAGCAGGAATGTCCAATGTGCTATTGGAACACCCAGTGTCGCCGAAGCTGCAGCGATCCTGGCTGCGGGTAGTGGCTGCGAGCTCGTATGCCCCAAGGCCAAGAGAGCCCACGTCACGATTGCCGTAGCCAGGCGTGTGCGCCCTCGCGGGGCTATATCGCTCGTGGGACTTGGTCCGGGTGGAAGGCTCGACCGCACACCGGCTGCCACAGCCGCTTTGCGCCATGCCGAAGTACTCATCGGCTATGGTCCTTACCTGGACCAATGCGTTGATGCGATAACTGCCAACCAAGAGGTTTTAAGGTTCCCCATCGGAGCGGAGCTTCGCCGTGCCCATACGGCCGTTTCCAAGGCCTCCGAGGGCAGAAGGGTTGCAGTAGTGTGCTCTGGTGACTCAGGCATATACGCCATGGCTGCAGTTGTGATCGATGCAGTTGGGAGAGCCGGGCTCAAAGCAAGCTTCGGCCGCCACCTGCGAGCTCTGCCCAGCCAGAGCGGCATCCCTGGAGATCTCGACTTGGAGGTCGTGCCAGGTATTAGCGCGGCTACCGCCAGTGCAGCGGCCCTTGGGGCCCCGCTGGGTCACGACCACGCAGTAATCAGCTTGTCAGATCTGCTCACCCCCTGGGAGCAGATTGAAGCCAGGCTCAGGGCTGCTGCACAGGCTGACATGGCTATGGCAATCTACAACCCCCGTTCCTCGCGCCGTGCTTGGCAGCTGGGCAGGGCACGCGAGATCCTCTTAGAGCACCGCTGCGCCTCCACTCCCGTCGGCGTGGTGACCTCAGCTGGTCGCTCCGGGGAGCGAGTTGTCCTCACCTGCCTTGGAGACATAGACCCAGAAGAGGTGGGCATGAGCACCTGTGTGATCATCGGATCCTCTGATACCAAAGTGATCAATGGCCTCATGGTCACAGGCAGGCACTACAGTCGCATCGACTGTGACGACCTAGAGGTCGATACCGTTGGCTGAGGTCTACCCGGGCAACCTCAACCCTGCACCCATTCATCCTGCACTCATTTGTATCGATGATAGCTGCACCGCCTGTGGAGGGTGCATATACACCTGCCCAACCAAGGCTCTACTGCCTTTTCCCCGCAAGCCGTACCTGGAGGTATATCTCTGCACAGGCTGTCTTGAATGCATGGAGATCTGCCCGCCAGGTGCGATAAGAGACTTAAGCACTGCAGAAAGCCTTCCACAAAGGACGGCGTCATGAGCCCTGGCGAGATCGGCGTGGGAAAAGCTCACCGAATCGAAGAGGAGAGCATGGGGATCCTGTCCAAAAGGGTGGATCTATCAACTTTTCCAGCTGCGGTCGCGCAGGTGGTGGCAAGGGTCATCCATGCAACAGCTGACCTGGACTATGCAACATCTATCGTCATAGATGAAAAAAGCGTGGATGCCGGGATCGCGGCTATCGCTTCGGGTGCGCCGGTCATATGCGACGTGGAGATGGTTCGTGCCGGGCTAAGCGTCCCTGGAGCCCTGTGCTGCATTTCCCAGCTATCGCCCTCTCCAACCGGCTGGCCAACTCGCTCGGCTCTGGCCATAAGGTTGGCGGCATCCAGGCACCCTCGGGGAGCAATATTTGTGATCGGATGCGCACCTACAGCGTTAGACGAGCTAACTCGGCAGATCACTGAGGGCCTGACAGTGCCATCGCTTGTGATCGGCATGCCAGTTGGCTTTGTAGGGGCAGCACAGTCAAAGGAGAAAGCTCGTCAGTTAAGCGAGATCCCGACCATAACCAACATTGGAGAAAAGGGCGGATCCGCGCCAGCTGCTGCGACGCTCAACGCAATCTACAAGCTTTGGCTAGCCAAGCAACATGGACCCTTGGAGCTGCCCGCACCGTGATCATGACCAGCGCACCCACTAAGACTTGGCTGTTTGGGACTTGGCTGTTTGGGGCTTCGCTCTACGCCCGCCTTTCCCGCTCATGATGAATGCCAGAAGGCCAGCTGAGACTGGGCTTTTACTCATAGGGCATGGGACCAGGTCCAAAGAGGGTGTTGCCCAGTGCATAGACCTCTCTCGCCAGGTTGCCAGCTCGGTACCCCAAATGGAGGTGAAAACCGGGTTCATAGAGCTCGCAGAGCCAGGCTTGACCGAGGCAATAGACGACCTTGCCGCCAAGGGGGTAAGCAAGGTGGTCGCCGTACCGCTCGTGCTGCTGCCAGCAGGCCATCTAAAGCTGGACGGGCCAGCAGCTCTCAGCACGGCAAGAGCAAGGCATCCCAGGATCGACTTCTTCTACGGGCGCGACTTGGGCACCCATCCACTCGTGCTTGCAACAGCCCAGGACCAGATCTCCGCCACCGCAGCTGGGCTCTGTGGGCCAGATATCGCAGTGGTTCTGGTGGGTCGTGGCTCAACGGATCCTGACGCCAATGCAGAGCTTTACAAGGTCTCGAGGCTCCTTGCTGACTCGCGCTCGATCCAGGGTCTCGCTACTGCCGCCAAGATAGCTCCTGACCCATCGGGCACCGTTCCAGTCAGCGGCACCGGGGTACTATCTATGATCGAGCCAGCTTTTGTCTCCCTTGCTCCCCCGAGCGTGCCCCAGGCTCTCGAACGGTGCGTGCGACTGGGTGCATCTAAGATCGCTGTGGTCCCCTACTTCCTCTTCGCTGGCGTGCTCATAGATCGAATCAAGTCACAAGTTGCCCAATGGGCAACTTCCAATCCCCAGGCACGCATCCATGTTGGAAAGGAGATGGCAGGCGACTCCCGGCTCGTAGAAGTTGTCTTAGAGCGGGCGCGTGAGGCGCTCATAGGTGGAGCGGCGATGAACTGCGACTGTTGCATCTACAAGGTCGCCCTGCCAGGCTATAGGTCCAATCCGTAAAGATGATCCAAGCATGCACAACCGTCCAGCTCACAGGCGAGTCGCTCAGGCAGGCACACAAAGCGAAGAGGATCTGTGCGCCACGCTAAAGCAGGGCAAACCACGGACCAGGCGAGTCCGGATCAGAGCTGGAGGGACTTGATCTCTAGAAACTCCTCAATGCCATACTTGCCGTATTCGCGACCGTAGCCTGACTGCTTGTACCCGCCGAAAGGAGCGGCTACGTTAAACCCTCCGCCGTTAACTGCCACTTGCCCGGTCCTCAGCTTCTTAGCCACTTTTAGGGCGCGATCTGGATCTGATGACCAGACTGCTCCGGAAAGCCCGTAGGGGCTATCATTGGCAATCCTTACGGCATCATCTTCATCGTCATATGCGATGATCGAGAGCACGGGCCCGAAGATCTCCTCTTGCGCAATTGTCATGTCGTTTCTCACCTCGGAGAAGACCGTCGGTCGGACGAAGAACCCGCGCTCCAGACCCTGAGGCGGCTCTGCACCACCGGTTAGGAGCTTCGCTCCCTCCTCTATGCCCTTGCGTATATAGCTGCGCACCCGCTCTCGTTGCGCGGCCGACACCAGGGGGCCAAGCCGGGTGCCTTCTTGCAGTGGGTCACCTGGTGTAAAGGACTCAGCTGCCTTGACGGCAAGATCCTCTACCTCCGCAAGCCGGTCCCTGGGCACGAGCATGCGGGTAAGTGCGACGCAAGTCTGTCCCGAGTTGAGATAGCAGTCCGAGACCCCGGCATTTACAGCCTTGGCAAGATCGGCATCGTCGAGAATGATGTTGGCTGACTTCCCGCCCAGCTCCAGAGCTACTCGCTTTACTGTCCTAGATGCCAGCTCAGCGACACGCTTACCTGCTCGGGTCGAGCCGGTAAAGGAGATCATGTCGACTTGGGGGTGCTCGGCGAGGGCCTCACCTACCTCCGCGCCCGTGCCTGTGACGAGGTTGAAGACACCAGCAGGCAGCCCTGCCTCATCTATCACCTCTGCGAGGATAAAGGTGTTAAGTGGGGTGACCTCACTTGGCTTGAGCACAACGGTGCACCCTGCGGCGAGCGCCGGTGCCACCTTCGCTGCGATCTGGTGCAGCGGGTAGTTCCAAGGGGTGATGGCGCCAACCACCCCTACCGGTTCACGCACCACAAGCGAGTTGCCAATGCGCTCTTCAAAGGGGATCTGCGCAGCGGCAGCCGCAGTAGTGGCGAAGTCTGCGATAGGAAGGCCCGCCTGGATCAGGTTTGCGAGCGCAAGAGGCATGCCCAGCTCTTTGGCTATGAGCTCACCAATCTCAGCCATCCTGGCTGTTAGGCCCTCCTGGATGCGGGTAAGAACCTTGGTCCTTTCCTCCAGTGAGGTTGCTGACCAGGCCTCCAGCGCAGCGCGTGCAGCGGCAACTGCACGCTCGACGTCCTCGCCATTGCCGGCCGGAACAGAGCCCATAACCTCCTCGGTCGTCGAGTTAACGACCTCGATCGACCCATGTCCAGCCGAGGGCACCCAAGCCCCATCTATGTAGATGCTCTCGTGGTGATAGCTGGTCATCTGTCCGCCCTTTCCTGCCTACTGTGCCTACTGTCGAGCCCTGGTCGGATCTTGGCAGGCAATTGCTGGGTCGTGCCTACTTTAGAGCCAGCTTCGATCCAGTGCCATCGCGTCTCCGAGCAAGCGTCACATGGCATCTTCAGACTCCAGCTACCATGAATGCTGGGACATGCCGAGATACCCTGCGCCAGCAACCCTGAAGATGAGCGACGTCGTCATCGAGGACTTGGAGCCCTTGGTCAACAGCGGGCGCTTTGCAGCCAAGGCAGTTGTAGGCGACCCTGTAAAGGTAAGGGCTGCCGTGTTCAGCCATGGCCACGAAGCGGTCTACGCACAGCTGCGCTACAGGCAAGCTGGCACGCCCGGAAAAAGCTGGGCATGCCAGGAGATGACCCCGGTGGGAAATGACCTTTTCGAGGGGTCCTTCGTACCGTTGTCTGTGGGTGAGTGGGAGTTCGAGGTAATAGGCACCAGTGGTTCCTCCATGCAATCCCCTTGCACAGCTATGGCTCGGGTTTTCGCCCAGAGGCCTAAAGCAGCATTCTCTAGCTGGTACGAGCTGTTTCCCCGCTCTGCCAGCCCTGATCCCACACGGGCTGGCACCTTGGACGACGTGGCAGGCAGGCTTGACTACATCTCAGAGATGGGCTTTGACGTCCTGTACCTTCCCCCTATACACCCCATAGGCACAACGGCGCGCAAAGGCCCCAGGAACTCAACTGTGGCAAATCCAGGCGACGTGGGAAGCCCATGGGCCATAGGATCGCCTGAGGGTGGTCATGACACCGTGGCGGCCTGCCTGGGAGGGCTTGAGGCCTTTGATCGCCTCCTCGATGCGGCGCGCGACCACGCAATCGAGCTTGCCATGGACTTGGCCTTCCAGTGCTCTCCTGATCATCCATGGGTAAGCGAGCACCCCGAATGGTTCCGACACCGCCCCGACGGGACAATTGCCTGCGCAGAGAACCCGCCCAAGCGTTACGAGGACATATTTCCCTTTGACTTCTCCAGCCCCAATTGGGAAGAGCTCTGGAATGCCCTGCTTGAGGTCACCTTGGTCTGGATCAGGCGTGGGGTTAGGATATTCCGGGTTGACAATCCCCATACCAAGCCGTTTGCCTTCTGGGAGTGGATGATCTCCCAGGTACGCTCGAACCATCCAGAGGTGATCTTCCTCTCGGAGGCCTTCACAAGGCCCCATGTCATGCACAGGCTGGCAAAGCTTGGCTTTGACCAGTCGTATACGTACTTCACATGGAGAAACTCCAAGGCCGAGCTCACCGGGTACTTCGAGGAGCTAGCACATGGACCTGGCGCCAACTACTTAAGGCCGAACGTCTGGCCGAACACCCCTGACATCCTCGCTGCAAGCCTGCGCGAGGGCGGCCGGCCTGCTTTTATAGCCAGGCTCGTCCTCGCGGCCGGGCTGTCCGCGAACTATGGGATCTATGGCCCGCTCTACGAGCTTGGCGAGCATGAGCCTCTGGCCGAGGGTAGCGAGGAGTACTTGCGCTCAGAGAAGTACGAGGTTCGCTTCCACGACCTAGACGACCCTTCCAGCCTCGCAGGAACCATTGCCAGGGTAAACGCCACACGCCGCGCGCACCCTGCTTTGCAGCGGGATCACCACCTGCACTTCCACAATGTGGATAACGAGCAGCTGATCTGCTGGTCCAAGACAGACCCCGAGTTAACCGATGTGGTTATCGGGCTCGTAAATCTGGACTGGCGATGGCCCCAATCTGGATTTGTGACCCTGGACTTAAAAGAGCTGGGCATTGCAGATACAGAGGAGTTCTTTGTCCATGACGTGCTTGACGGCGCCACCTACGCCTGGCGTGGAGCTAGGAACTTTGTCATGCTCGATCCAAAACAGCGACCCGCGCACCTGCTGACCGTGGAGCGTGTGGCTTGAGCCCTGCAGGAGGCCGTGTCCAAGATGTCCAGCCCGACTGGTACAAAGACGCGGTCATCTACGAAGTCCATGTAAGAGCCTTCAAAGACAGCGACGGCGACGGACGAGGAGATTTCCGGGGACTGGCCAGCCGGCTCGACTATCTAAGCCAGCTGGGCGTTACCGCATTGTGGCTTCTCCCGTTCTATCCCTCCCCACTCAAAGACGATGGATACGACATAGCCGACTACACCGGGGTCCACCCCGATTACGGGACCCTGACCGACTTCCGCCACTTCATAAACGAGGCTCACAGGCGATCGATCCGGGTGATTACCGAGCTTGTGTTGAACCACACCTCCGACCAGCATCCCTGGTTCCAGCGCGCACGACGTGCCCCACCGACTAGCAGCTGGCGTAACTACTACGTGTGGAGCGACTCCCCCGAGCGTTACAGCGACGCTCGGATCATCTTCCAGGACTTCGAGCACTCGAACTGGGCTTGGGACAACATCGCGCGCTCTTACTACTGGCACCGCTTCTACTCCCATCAGCCCGACCTCAACTACAATCATTCCCCAGTTCGCAGAGAGATGCTCCGCGCAGTAGACTTTTGGCTCAGCATGGGCGTAGATGGGCTCCGGCTCGATGCGGTTCCCTACCTCTATGAGGAGGAAGGAACTGACTGCGAGAATCTTCCCGCCACTCATGAGTTCCTGCGCACCCTGCGCCAGCACGTCGACGAGCGATTCCCCGGCACCATGCTGCTGGCTGAGGCCAACCAATGGCCCGAAGACGCTATAGCGTACTTTGGCAAAGGAGAGGGCGACGAGTGCCACATGGCGTTCCACTTCCCCCTCATGCCCCGACTCTTCATGGCGCTGCAGATGGAAGATCGCTTCCCGATTGTAGATATCATGCAGCAGACTCCTGAGATACCTCCTTCCTGCCAATGGGCTCTGTTCCTTCGTAACCACGACGAGCTCACCTTGGAGATGGTTACCGACGAGGAACGCGACTACATGTACCATGCCTATGCACGAGATCCGGTGATGAGGGTAAACCTCGGTATCCGCAGGCGCCTGGCTCCACTGCTCCAGTACCACAGGCAAAAGAGTGAGCTGATGCATGGCCTGCTCATGTCGCTTCCTGGCACACCCGTGCTCTACTACGGAGACGAGATCGGAATGGGGGACAATGTCTACCTGGGGGACCGCGACTCTGTTCGAACCCCCATGCAGTGGAACCCAGACCGCAACGCTGGATTCTCCACTGCCAACCCTCAGCGACTCTTCCTGCCGGTGAACATAGATCCCCAGTGCCACTACGAGTCCGTGAACGTCTCAGCCCAGCTGGACAACCCGGATTCCCTCCTGCGCTGGGTAAGACGCTTGGTCGCTCTTCGCAAGCGCCATCATGTCTTTGGACGTGGCAAGATGGAGTTTGTCCGTTCCAGCAATCCACATGTGCTGGCATTCATGCGCAAGGACGACGACGAGCAGATACTGGTTGTGGCCAACCTCTCCCGCTTCGCTCAGTACGTGGAGCTGGATCTGTCAGCCTTCAAGGGCATGACGCCTCTGGAGGTGTTCGGTCAGACACCCTTTCCTCCTATAGGCGATCTGACATATCTGATCACGCTGGGTCCCTATGCCTTCTACTGGCTTGCCATGGAGGCGCCGGCAGCTGAGAGGGTGGTTGCGGAGCAGGACCTTCCCTCTTTGCACGTGTCGGGGCCCTGGACGCGCCTGGTTGAGCCTGGAAGGCGTCGCTCCCTGGAGGCTGTCCTTCCCCAGGTCCTGCGCTCCAGACGGTGGTTCGCTGGAAAGGACCGCCGCATCCACCTAACTACCCTACAGCAGCGTCTCACCTTGCCACTTGCGTCCGCCGAGCGGCGTGCCGAGCTGTTGGTAGTCCAGGTCGAGTACCTAGACGGGGAGCCTGAAACCTACATGCTTCCTGTGGTGTACATGCAAGGAGAGGACGCCGAGCGCGTACAACACGATTATCCTGAAGCAGTTCTCATCCGGCTGATCGCCCATCACGAGCTTCAGGGGGTCCTTGTGGATGCCCATTACGATCCCGACTATGGGGTGGCGCTCGTTGAGCTGACCGCACGAAGGGGTCGGCGCACCAGTCAGGGTGGCGTCCAGCTCATGGGAAACCCTACGAGGGGTTCTACCCACGAGCTCGCGCAAGCTATCTCCTTAGAGCATCACCAGGTACATGTCGTAAAGGCAGAACAGTCCAATACCTCTCTCATCATAGGTGATCCCGATGGAACTTCGGTGATGCTCAAATCCTTTCGAAGGCTTGAGACCGGTGTCCATCCCGAACTGGAGCTGGGCAGGGCTCTTCACTCCAGTGGTGCGCACGCGGCCCGTCTTCTTGGTGCAGTGGAGCTGCGCACGCACGATGGCGTGCTCACAACTATGGCTGTGGCTCACAGCTATGTCCTCAACGAGTCCGACGCCTGGTCCACGGCTCTGTCTGCGGTGGGGACCTTTCTCGATCGCATCGTGCCGCTCTCACCAGACTCCGCCCTCTCCCCCATCCCTCCGGGAGGTACCGCGGGTGCACTTGAGGAAAGAGATATCCCAGAGGAGGTAATGGTTCAGGTTGGTGACTCAGTACATCGTGCTGAGCTGCTTGGGCAACGCACCGCCGAGCTGCATGTAGCACTGTCGCATGCATCCCCTGCGGCAATGTTCGCGCCCGAGCGCGTCACTCCACTTACTCAACGCTCGCTGTACCAGTCCATGCGCACCAGCGCCCGTAGAACCCTGGTCGCCCTGCGTTCTCGCATGAGAGTGCTCCCAGAGCAGGCTAGCCGGCTAGCAGCGATGATCCTAGAGCATGAGGGCGAGATACTAGAGACGCTCCATGGTGTCCTATCGGTGCGTAGCGGCGTGCGTATACGCATCCACGGCGACCTTCACCTAGGGCAGGTTCTCTTTACGGGGAAGGACTTTGTCTTCGTAGACTTCGAAGGAGAGCCCGCACGCTCCTTTGGCGAGCGACGTCTAAAGCGCTCTCCGCTTCGCGACGTTTCTTCGATGATGCGCTCCTACCACTACGCGGCGCAGATGGGAGTGGACGACATGGTCCGCAGGGGTGGGCTCGAAGCCGAGGGTCCAGAGGCGGAGTATTACCGGCAGGCAGCTGATGGCTGGGCCTTCTGGGTCTCGGCGGGGTACTTAAGTGGCTATGTTCCCGTGGCTCAATCAGCTGGCCTGCTTCCGACCTCCAATGAGGAGATGGTGATATGCCTGCGAGCTCACCTATTCGACAAAGCGCTCTATGAGATCCGATATGAGCTCGCCAATCGCCCGGAATGGGTCCATCTCCCGCTGCTCGGTCTCTCATCACTGCTGCTTGGGGCCACCCCGCTGTCCGACCGCAGAGACCGGCCTGTCAGCGCCCTCAGCCCACCAAGCGCCCTGGAGGCCAGATCAGCCCACCTGGAACCGCAGTGGGTCGGCGAGCGAGGAGCGACCTCCAGAGACGACCCGGGCGCGCAGGGCCCGCAGAACCCATGAGCCTGCCTAGGCGCAGCGGGCCCAGTGCGAATAGAGACCTGAGAATGCTGGCCAGAGCGCACGGGATCTCGTGCTCGTATGTAGATATGTGGGGAAGGCGTCGCCAGGTGTCAGACGACACCCTCATGGCGGTGCTCCAAGCCCTGAGGGTTCCACTGGAGAGGCCCGAGCAAGCCAAGGTTCTGCTTGGAGACGCTGAGATGGACCGTGCAAAGGCGTTGCCTAAAGTGATTGTAGCTTGGGACGGAGTGCTTCCAGCCCTGCGCCTCTCCGAGCCCATGGCTGGGAGAGGGTTGCCAGGCGCAGTGGAGGGTTTTGTCGAGCTGGAAGACGGGTCTCGCGTCGAGATGTTGGTGCAAGAGGAAAGGAACCTTGTAGTGCTCCAAAGCACGGAGCCTGGCTTACCTGCGGGCATGCACCGGCTCTATTGGTCAGCTCTAGGGCTGGAAGCGTGCGCGACTGTAATATCAGCCCCTCGCAGAGTTTCCTCCCTGAGCAACGGTAAGCCTTCCTGGGGCCTGTTCGCTCCACTTTATGCCCTAAGTGACAGCCGCCAGCTTGGGGCAGGAGATCTGACGTGCCTGCGCGAGCTCGGAGAGCTAACCGCCTCTCATGGCGGAAGCTTTGTTGCAACGCTGCCTTTCCTCGCTGGCTACACATCCTCTGATGGCGCTACGCCGGCTGGGCCCTACTCCCCTACCAGCCGCATGTGGTGGGACGAGGCATACCTGGACCTCGACCTGCTACCAGAGCTCAATGCAGATGGGCAAACCTTACGAGGAGATGCCATCTCCTCAGCACTGTTTAAACCACCGCCCATCGGGAAGTCTATGGGCTCAGCCATAGGGCCACCCAAAGCCCTCTTCCCAAAGGGCGCTTCGCTTGTAGACTTGGCGCAGATTCGAAGCGCGCTACAGGTACCACTGCACAAAGCAGCCTCGTTGATCGAGACCTTGGGCGGCAAGCGCTGGGAGGACTTCTCAACCTTCCTCTCTTGCCATCCAGACCTGGAACGCTATGGCCGTTTCCGTGCTGCGGTTGCGGCAAAAGGCGCCGACCGGAAACAGTGGCCTGCAGACTGGCAGCGGGGCGATATCCAACCAGGTTCTGTAGACCCAGCCATAGCGAGGCTTCATTGCTTTGCCCAGTTCGCCTTGGACTGCCAGCTTCGCGAGACCGCGTCGAGCCTTAGGGGCTCGGACTGCGGGCTTTTTCTGGACCTCCCCCTCGGCTGCAGAGCCGACGGCTATGACCCGTGGGCCTATCCCTTCTCATTTGCAACTGGCGCAACCATTGGCGCCCCTCCAGACGATTTCTTCAGCCAGGGCCAGAACTGGGGACTTCCCCCTCCCCATCCCCTTGGAGAGCGCGAAGCGGGATATCCGGTGCTTACTCGCTGTCTCGACCACAGCCTCCGCTATTGCGCTGCCTTGCGGATCGATCATGTCATGGCCCTCCAGAGGCTCTGGTGGATCCCAAGCGGCATGGAGGCAAAAGAGGGTGCCTATGTCAGCTACTCCCTAGAGGAGCAGCTGGCCATCTGCAGCTTGCAGGCACTGCGCTACAACGCAGCCCTTGTGGGAGAAGATCTCGGAACTGTGACCCCGGTGCTGCGCCGCAAGCTGGCAGCCCATGGTATATCTGGCTTGGAAGTGGCGATATTCTCCATTGGAAGCGACCCAGCCAGATCGCTCAAGCCCTCCCGAGACAAGGTTGCCTACCTAGACACCCATGACACTGCCACCTTCGCAGGGTTCCTTCACGGCGATGACATAGCACAGCGCGAGGACCTTGGACTGCTGGACCTCCCATCGGCGTCAAAGCAGCGCCTGGCCCGTGTCGGAGCAGTTGAGCGACTCCTAGAGCGCATGTGTGCAACACAGGCTTCAAAAGACCTCGATTATCTCCTTGAGACCAGCTACCTGCAGCTGCTGGGAGGTGTGCTCGAAGAGCTGGGACGCTCCAAGGCAGCGATGGTCATCGTCAACATCGAAGATCTCTGGGCAGAGCGCCAACCGCAGAACGTGCCTGGCAGCGGTCCAGAGCACCACAACTTCTCAAGAAGAGCAGCCTTTAGCATCGAAGAGCTGGCGGATAACCACGGTGCGGCAAAGATACTGGATCGCCTGACTGCAAGCAGGGCCACTAGCCTCGAGCCTGATGACTGAGCTAGCTATGCCGTCCGATCTGCACATAAGCCCAATGGATCAGTACCTATTCAACGAAGGACGGCACTTCCGCATCTACGAAAAGCTGGGCTCTCACATCCTCGGGGAGGACCAGACCACCTTTGCGGTATGGGCACCCAACGCGGCCCAAGTGAGCGTCATCCATGATGGCAACGGCTGGAATCCCAGGAAGGACCTGCTCGAACCAGTTGGCAGCTCAGGCATCTGGCATGGCACCGTCAAAAGGGCAGGCGAGGGAACGCGGTACAAATATTTCATAACCCCACACTTTGGCGAGCCACGGGAGAAGGCTGACCCTGTAGCCTTTGCTGGGGAGCTTCCTCCCCTTACTGCCTCAGTGGTATCGGAGCTTAACCACAGCTGGCAAGACGGCGCGTTCCTTATGAAAAGAGCCGAGCTGCAGGATCCCAAGGAGCCACTTTCTATATATGAAGTCCATCTGGGCTCATGGCGCAGAGGCCCAGACGGCAGGTTTCTCTCTTACAGAGAGCTCGGCGCGGCACTGGCAGATCATCTTTCACGACTGGGCTTTACCCATGTCGAGCTGCTTCCCGTGATGGAGCATCCCTACTATGGCTCTTGGGGTTACCAAACTACTAGCTACTTTGCTCCAACCGCACGATATGGATCTCCCTCGGAGCTCATGGCGCTCGTAGACGAGCTTCACCAGGCTGGTATAGGCGTGCTGCTCGACTGGGTTCCCTCCCACTTTGCCACCGACGCGTTTAGCTTGGGCGAGTTTGACGGCACCCATCTATACGAGCATGCCGACCCTCGCCAGGGGATACATCCTGACTGGGGAAGCTACGAGTTCAACTACGGTCGCAATGAGGTGCGCTCGTTTCTTATATCCAGCGCCTGTTTCTGGCTGGACAGATACCATATTGATGGTATCCGTGTAGACGCCGTGGCCTCCATGCTCTACCTGGACTACTCCAGAAGCGAAGGCCAATGGATCCCAAATGTCTATGGGGGCAGGGAGAACCTCGAGGCTATTGGCTTTCTAAGGGAGCTCAACGATGAGGTTCATCGCTCCTTTCCCTCGGCGCTTACCATCGCAGAAGAGTCAACCGCATGGCCAGGCGTATCGCGCCCCGTAGAGGAAGGCGGGCTCGGCTTTTCCCTGAAGTGGGACATGGGCTGGATGCACGATACGCTCCAGCACCTCTCCAGGGAGCCCATCCACAGAAAATACCATTACAACGAGCTTACCTTTCGTGCTCTGTATGCATTTACCGAACGATTCGTGCTCCCGCTCTCCCATGACGAAGTCGTCCATGGAAAAGGCGCCCTGCTATCGAAGATGCCCGGTGACGACTGGCAGCGCAGAGCAAACCTCCGCCTGCTGTATGCCTATCAGGCGCTGCTTCCGGGCAAGACGCTGCTGTTTATGGGCTGCGAGCTGGGCACCTATAGAGAGTGGGACCATGAGAGCGAGCTCGAGTGGGAGCTGCTCCAACAAGCTGATCACGCCGGCATCTCGTGGCTGGTGGGAGACCTGAATAGGCTGGTTAGCAGCCACCGGGCTCTGCACACCTTGGACTTCGAGCCCGAGGGATTCTCCTGGCTGGTAGCGGACGCAAGCGAGGACTCCGTGCTCGCATGGCTACGAGCAGGACAGGGCGGGGAGCTTGCCATTGCCGTTGCGAACCTGACGCCGGTTGTCAGGTACGACTGGCGTCTAGGAGTACCTGCCTCAGGGAACTGGCAAGAGATACTGAACACAGACAGCACGATCTATGGCGGAAGCGGGGTGGGAAATCTGGGAGGCATCAAAGCCACTGAGGAGCCCTGGGGAGGCCAGAGCGCATATGTGGAGTGCACGTTACCTCCACTTGCAATCGTAGTGTTCGTCCCCTCGGAAGAACCTGTGGAGAACACATAAGATTGAGATAGGACTCAGCGCAGATGACCTTGCATGGACCAGAGTGCCTTCCAGGCGGGCGAGTTAGGTTCTCAGTCTGGGCGCCGCGCGCCAATGAGGTCGTTTTGGCATTGGAAGACGGTCGGAGGATCTCCCTTGCGGCACGAAAATATGGCTACCACTCGGTAGTTGTGAGCGAGGCTGGACCCGGTACCCTTTACCGCTACCTGCTCGACGGCAAGGGTCCTTACCCTGATCCGGCGTCACGCTCACAACCGAGCGGCGTGGAGGGTCCTTCATGTGTTGTGGACCTGCCAAAGCCATCTTGCACCTCGTGGCGCGGAATTCCTCTTTCGTCGTATGTGATCTGTGAGATCCACGTGGGGACCTTCTCGGATCGCTCCAGCTTCGCGGCCATAGAAGACGAGCTGGAATGGCTCTCCAAGGCCGGCTACAGCGCAATAGAGCTGATGCCTGTCGGAGAGTTCCCCGGATCTCGCAATTGGGGATATGATGGCGTCTTCCCTTTCGCAGCCCAGTCCACCTACGGTGGCCCATATGGGCTTGCTTCGCTTGTCGCTGCGGCGCACCAGCGCTCTATAGCTGTTGTCCTGGATGTCGTGTACAACCACATCGGGCCTGAGTCAAGCGCTCTAGAGCACTACGGACCTTATCTCTCGGGCAGCTACAGCACGCCTTGGGGTCAGCCACCGAATCTGGATGGACCAGGAAGTGACGCAGTACGGGCATTCTTTATCGAGAACGCCTGCTACTGGGTAAAGGAGGTGGGAGTCGACGGACTGCGCCTTGACGCGGTCCATGCAATCATAGACCCGACCGCTTCCCCGTTCCTCTCTGAGCTCTCCCGCACCATCCACGCGCTTGGAAGACATCTGGGAAGGATTGTCACTGTCGTGGGAGAGAGCTCCGCCAACGATCCGCTCCTCTCTAAGCCAGTTGAGGCTGGGGGCACCGGCCTTGACGGCCAGTGGAACGACGACTTTCACCATGCAGCACACGTAGCTGTGACCAACGACCGATCGCGGTGGTTTGCGGATTACGATGGGCTCGCTGACCTGGCCAAGGCCGTAAGGCACGGGTTTGTAATGGAAGGCCGGTACTCTATTCCAAGAGGCCGGCGCCACGGCTTGCCAAGCCCGACCCCACCAGGCGACAGCTTGGTGATCTTCGCCCAGAACCACGACCAGATCGGCAATGCGGGACTTGGGAACAGGTTGACGAGCATAGTCGACCTCCAGGCTCAATTCCCTCTGGCGGCGCTCCTGCTGCTCTCGCCTTTCGTGCCGTTGCGCTTCATGGGCGAGGAGTACGGTGAAACAGCCCCGTTTGCCTACTTCACCAGCCACACCGATCCTGATCTCATAAGAGCGGTCCGTCAAGGGCGGGCAGCGGAAGTCGGCAGCGACTCAGAGCTCCAGCTGTTAGAGAACCTGGATCGCAGCGCTTGGTTGACAGCCATGTTGGATCCACAAGACCCCTCCACATTCACACGCTGCATTCCAGACCGATCACTCTCCTCAAGTGGGGTGCACTCGGAGCTGCTGAAATGGCAGAGGGATCTGTGCCGTCTCCGACAAAGCCTGCCTTGCCTAGGATCGCTTGAGCCAGCAAGGACGCAGACCGCAATTGATCCCAATATAGGAGCCATTACGATAAGGCGTGCAGCAGAGCCGTATCTGGATGCTGTCGAGGTCGTCATCGTGTGCGTTCTTAGCCCCAAGGAGGCAGTGATATCGTCTCCTTTGATCGCAGGCAACGATCTCGTGGTCCTTTTGTGCCACGGGGCAGGAGGTCTTACCCAAGGCGCGGTTTTGCCTGGCAGGGAGTTGCAGTTGGGTCCCTGGGGGGTGGCTGTGCTCGAAGCCAGTTCCCGAGGAGATCGACGCTGAGCGAAGTTGCTATCGAGCCCATATGCTTGCCAGGGTGGCCAGAACGCTACAGGGCAGCACCAGGACTACGGGGGAAAGCGGGTGAAAGCCGCCATCGGCTCTACCTACCGTCTCCAGCTG
>JAMCQF010000119.1 GCA_023379605.1 Actinomycetota bacterium | reverse complement strand
CCAAGCGGGTGGGTGAGGAGCCAGGAGCTCCAAGCGGGTGGGTGAGGTGCTCAACCTGCTCAATGCGATCTCACGCGCAGAGCTGGCCCCATATGCCACAGTGTGGGGGTGGCCAGGCAGGCAAGCACATCGCTCAGCACGCTCTCTCCTGGTGCTGGCCGTTCTCTGGAAGCTGCGTACTACCTATGCCAAGAGGGGGAGGTCGTCCGCCCTGGGCGCTTGGCAGAGTGGTTAGGGGTAAGTGCCCCCAGCGTGACACAGGCTCTCCAGCGGTTGGTAAGGGATGGCTACATTGAAAGCCGAGCCGACCACGTCGTTGTCTTCACCGAGAAAGGCGAGCGCGCAGCGGCCGAGATCGTCCGCCGCCACCGAATCCTGGAGGTCTGGCTCACCGAAGTCCTAGGTCTTGATTGGGTAAGCGCCGACATCGAGGCTCACCGCATCGCCTACACGATCTCCGATACCGTCCTGGATCGCCTCCAGGACAGCCTGGGACACCCCACGACCTGCCCACACGGCAACACGATCCCAGGTGAGCGCGAGCTCCACCGCCAGTTGCTCCGGTTGAGCTCACTGGAGCCCAACAGGCCAGCGAGGATCGCCCGGATATCGGAGATCGCAGAGCACGAGTCCCACGCCCTGCTCGCCCATCTTTATGACAACGGCCTGGTGCCTGGCACTTACGTCGTGGTTCGCTCCCCCGGTGGAAGCGATAGCCCTACAGAGGTGGTTGTATCAGGGAGGCAGGATGTCCTTCCTGCGGGCATCGCGACGAACATCTGGGTCGAGCTAACAGGATGACTTCTTAGGCGGCAGCGATCCAGGTGGTAAGCCGACCCGCACGCCGCAGCACTAACCAGCGCTACCCTGCCTGTGATGGACCTTACCTATCCTCCTGAGGCAGAGGCCTTCCGTTTGGAGATCCGCTCCTGGCTGAGCGCCAACCTCCCCAAGGGCTGGGGGAGCCCAGACTTTGCCATGACCCCTAAGGAGCGAGAGCAGTTCAACGAAGACTGGACGGCAAAGCTCTACGAAGGTGGCTGGATCTGCGCTTCATGGCCAAAGGCCTACGGCGGCAGAGACCTGTCCACAATGGAGCAAGTAGTGCTCACAGAGGAGTTTGCGCGAGTCGGCGCACCGATGCGGGCAGACTTCTTCGGGGATACCCTGGTGGGTCCCACCATCCTCAGATGGGGAACCGTAAAGCAGAAGACGGAGTTCCTCGGCAGGATCTTAAAGGGCACGATCTCCTGGTGCCAGGGATTTTCCGAGCCCGACGCAGGCAGTGACCTGGCCTCGCTCAAAACCAGGGCGGTACTGGACGGCGATGAGTGGGTGATAAACGGTCAAAAGGTCTGGACGACCCAAGCTCAGTACGCCGACTACATCTTCTTGCTGGCTCGGACAGATCCGGACGCTGAAAAGCACGCTGGCATCTCCTACCTGCTTGTACCCATGAAGCAGCCCGGGATTGAGGTACGCCCTATAACCCAGATCGATGGATCTGCTGAATTCAACGAGGTCTTCTTCACCAACGCAAAATGCCCCAAGGACAACGTGGTGGGTGGCGTGAATAACGGCTGGAAGGTCGCCATGACAACGCTTGGGTTCGAGCGTGGGATCTCAGCTACGACCAGCCACCGGCGATTCGCAAAGGAGCTGGATCAGATAATAGCTGAGGCACGTCACAACGGTCGAGCGGCCGACCCGCTAATCCGCCAACGACTTGCCCTGGCGTGGTCGAAGGTAAAGATAATGGAGATAAACGGCTACCGCTCTCTTACCGCCACGCTCAAAGGCGACAACTCTGCAACCGCCCTGGGCGCCACGAACAAGATGTTCTGGTCGGAATACCACAAAGAGGTCATGGAGCTGGCGATCGACATCCTCGGCATGGAGGGCCAGGTGCTGACTGGGTCAGGAGACGAGGAGTTCGTGGCGGGCATAGGACATCGGGGAGCCGCCAACTACCCTGTCAACTCAATGCAGGCATCATTCTTCTTCTCTCGCTCTGAGACGATATGGGGAGGAACAGCAGAGATACAGCGCAACATCGTAGGAGAGCGGGTGCTCGGCCTTCCCAAGGAACCGAAAGCGTAGACCTGAGCCCAGCGCCAGCCATGCTCTGGCCAGGACGCCTGCTGGTGGGCTATCCTCGTTCATCCTCCTCGAGCAGGTGCTCCAGGATCACCACCGCACGTGCTATCAGCTCTGTTTCCTCCTCGCTCAGGGTGGCCAAGCGACATGCGAGGTAAGCAGTGCGAAGAGAGCGGCTCTTCTTTAGCGTTAGGCGCCCCTTTGGTGTGAGGCTAACCCGCACGACCCTTCGATCCACAGGGTCGATGTGCCTCTCGACCAGTCCAGCATCCTCCAGGTTTGCCACGACCCTGGACATGCTGGGAGGCTGCACCCGCTCCGCGGCCGCGAGGTCTCCCAAAGTGACAGAGCCCTGCTCCTCTACAGTGGTAAGAGCCGACTGCTGGGATGGGGTTATCTCAAGGCTCACCTGCTGGCGGAGCCTCCTTGATAGGCGCGTGACCGCCAAGCGGAGCCTGCAAGCTAGATCTGGAAGCGCGGGAGTGCCTTCCAGCTGATCCCTTGTGAACAAGCTCTCCTCTGTGGTCACATGCTCTCCTTCCCATGCTCGCAGCTGGAGGCACTCGGGCTTGGCGAGTTGGTATTTCTGCGCCATCAACTCGGCTGGATAGGAGCTGAGGCAGCCGGTGGGTTCGATCAGGTGAAGCGAGTATATGTGATCGGTGCCCAGATGTCTGCCAGGTCCCCATGGACACAAGGGCGCTACGATGATCGCATGGCTACTAGCATGCTGCCCGATTACTGCGAGCTGGATCAAGTCACAGGTCAGGACTTCTACAGCCTCGATCCGAACATCTCCTTCATCCTCGACCGCCACCTGCCCGACCCGCAAGACCGCAGTTTTGCCGAGGAGCATATCGCCCGCTACGGCAAGCTGGTCGGAGAGACCCTGGCTGAACGCGCTGAGGCCACAGATAAGCACGGACCGGTCCTTAAGCGCTACGATCGTTGGGGCCAGGAGATCTGCGAGATTGTTCATCATCCCACATGGCTTGAGAGCAAGGCCGATCTCGTTCGGAACGGCTTTGTCGGCTTGCCTTACCATGCTGGCCGGCCGGTTCCAGCAGTATTGACGGCCGGAATTTCGTATCTGGTATGCCAGGCAGAAACGGCAATATATTGCGGCCTGGGCATGACCAGTGCAGCTGCAGATATAGTTGAACGATATGCTCCTAATAACATACGTGATGAGTACCTGCGGCGTCTTACAAGCCTAGACCCCGATCAAGCCTGGGAAGGGGGTATGTTCCTTACAGAGCGCCAGGGCGGCAGCGACGTCGGTGCGAACACCACCCAGGCAGTGATCGATGGGGATGAGTGGCGGATCTTCGGAGACAAGCACTTCTGCTCAAATGTCGATGCGGATGTATTCATAGTCTTAGCACGACCTACTGGAGCACCGCCCGGAAGCAAGGGGCTGGCAACTTTTATCGTTCCTCGTCATCTTCCGGACGGTTCCTCCAATGGCTTTCACATTAAGAGGTTGAAGCCGAAACTCGGGACCGTAGGGGTCCCAACAGGCGAAGTGACTTTGGATGGATCCATAGCCTGGTTGGCCGCACAATCCCCTGCAAACAACGGACGAACGGCGTCCGATGAGCCGCGTCCCGTCGAGATGGCCCGTGACGGCAAGGGCATAAATCGGATGATGGAGATGGTTAACGGCAGCCGGTTCGGAGTGGCGCTCATGGGCCTTGGCATCCATAGGCGATCTTTTGTTGAGGCTTCTGTATATGCAGCTAAGCGAACGCAGTTCGGTAACCGGATCGACAGCTATCCTTTGGTAAAAGAGTCTCTCGTCGATCTGGTCGTGGAGCTCGAAGCTGGAATGGCACTTACCTTCGAGTGTGCATCAGCTACCAGGCTGGCATCCGATCCTGAGGATGGAAGATTACTAAGGCGCATCCTCATACCATTGGCCAAGCTGCGCACGACCCGGGCGGCCCTGACGGCCGCCAGCCAGGCCCTGGAGATCTTTGGAGGCAACGGCTACATGGAGGACTGGCCGATGGCTCGCCAGTTGCGCGATGCACAGTGCCATACGATCTGGGAGGGCACCGAGAACATCTTGTGTATAGACGTGCGCAGGGCTATGAGAGCCGACCACGCCGAGCAAGCGCTGTTCCGGCGGGTGCAACGCGCTCTAGACAGCGCTGCAGGGCGCAAGCAGCTAGCCAAGACTGTGGACTTGGTGGCATCAGGCCTGCACGACAGCCGTGCCGCAGCCAACTACGTGATGTCCGCACCGGAGGACATGGCGCTGCTGCATGTGAGGCGCTTGGCCTACCTGCTTGCCGACCTTGCCGAATCGGCCCTGCTCATGGAGGAGGCTTCGTGGTCGCTGGATCGGGACGGTAATGCACGCAAGGCGGCCGTCGCTTTGAGATTCGCCTCCCAGCGGCTCAGCGCTCCAGCGCTCCGAGGAATCACCGACCCTGACAGGTCGGTGCTGGACCTCTTCGAACCTCTGATCCGATACGGCTTCATAGAGGATGGGGCCCGCGAACTTCGCTAGTGCGTTAAAGAAGAGGTCTGGGTCGTGCAGTAGGCCGGATCCGCGCGCTTGGATTATCTTTCAGTAGTACCTGGGAACATACCCGCCTCTTCCTAGGCTGGCTGCCTCAAAGGGATCAACGGACTCGTCCAATCCACCTTTTATTTCTGTAACCCAGTCGAGCCGGTCTTTTAGTATGCGCTCTACCCCACCTTGCAAGGTGGCGGAGCTGATCGCACATGAGCTGCAAGCTCCCTGCAGCTGGACCTCGATCACCCCTGTATCGACATCTGCGCTCACCAGCACTAGATCTCCTCCATCTGCCTGCACCGCAGGACGCATGAGATCCATGACGGCCTGCAGAGCCGCAAGCCGCTGGGCACGCTGCTGCTCATCGAGGCCGTCCTGGCCGAAGGCAGCTGCAGTTGAACCCGCTGCCTCGCTCGCCTCTGACCTGGCAGCTTGAGACTCGCTCAGCGCATCAGGACCAGTAAAGTCATTTAGAGCATCGGCTTCCCTGAGATCGTAGGGGTCTCGGTTGGAGTCATCCATATACCCATTGTGCCTGCTTTGGACACTGCTCATGCACCAGCATGGCAAGCGCTGGCTTAGAGCCATCTAAACTTAGAGCATCTTGCCTGCTGGCATGGTTGGCTTTCGCTCCACCAGGCATGGTCCTAGACCCTCAAATCGTGGCTAACATGGCCGAATGTCCGACTTGGTCCTGCTTGCAGCCGGCATGGCGCGCCGTTACGGGGGCTTCAAGCCGCTTGCCCCAGTTGGGCCTTGCGGAGAGGCCATCATCGACCTCACCGTCTACGATGCCGCTGAAGCCGGTTTCGATCGCGTGGTGCTGGTGGTAAGAAAGGAGATAGAAGGCGCCCTATCTTACCACGTTAAAAGATGTTGGCCCACCTCGCTGGAAGTGGAGCTGGTGTGCCAGGACGAAGACGCTGCCGTCGAGAAGCTTATAGCGAGCGGCGGAAAGCCTCCTGGAACCGCTCATGCGGTGCTGGTCGCGGCTAGGCGCCTGAGCGGCTCGTTCGGTGTGGCAAACGCCGATGATCTCTACTCTAAAGATGCCCTCTGCATGCTTGCCGACCACTTGGGGGCGCCCAACGCCGAGCATGCACTGGTGGCCTTCCGCCTGAAGAACACCGTGGTCTCCGATTCCCCTGTGACGCGGGCTACCTGTGTAACAGATGAGCTCGGTCTGCTCACAGAGATCCATGAACGCACGATCACGCCTTTAGGAGGAGGGTCCTTCCTCGGGTCCACGGATCATGGCAAGCAGCCTCTAACAGGTGATGCGCTGGTCTCTGTCAACCTATGGGGTCTGCGTCCCTCGATCGTTCCGGTTTTGGAGAGCGCGGTTGAGCCCTTCCTTGCTGCTATTGGCTCAGGTGCAAAGCCCACATGTGACGAAGTACTGCTCCCTGTGATCATAGGCTCTACGCTGGGCAAGCTTGGCTGCTTTCCAGTGCGCGTGCTTACCACGGAAAGCCGATGCATTGGAGTGACACACCCTTCCGATCTTCCCAAGGTGCAAGCTGAGGTAGCCAAGCTGGTAAGCCTGGGCCTGCGGCCAGCTCAGTTGTGGAAGTGACCGCTCACCAGCCATCTTGGGCGGGGCGAAGTTTCTCAGGCGCTCTGTTGGCACTGACGTCGCATCTCGGACGCTGCTGCGGGCCTCATCTGTAGCTGCGTGGCAACTGGAAATGAGCCCCGAGTTCAACCGCATGTGGGCTCTGCCCACGGTGCCTGGCGGCAAGCTGGATTAGAATCGTACCGAAAGCAATGAAGGCTGAACTTCAGTAAGGAAAGGGTCCTCGCAGGGATATTCAGGCAATTCTTATGAAGCGGACTACTCGACTGGCCATAGCTTTGAGCTTGAATGCGGTCCTCACCGTTGCCCAGGTGATAGCTGGGCTGGTGGCCGGTTCGCTGGGGCTGCTGGCGGACGCCGGCCACAACCTCACAGATGTGGCAGCCATAGCCGGCGCCCTGTTCGCCCTGCGACTCTCGATGCGTCCAGCCACCAGAGAGCACTCGTTCGGCTACCACCGAGCTACCATCCTGGCTGCCCTGGCAAATGCAGCTGCGATCATGGCCTTGAGTGTGTTCGTGGTAGTTGAGGCCATCCGGCGCATCGGTCATCCTACGCCTGTAGACGGCTCTTTGGTCCTAGTAGTCGCAGGCGTTGCTGTGGTCGTGAATGGCGGTGCCATGCTCGTGCTACGCGATGGGAGCAGAGAGCTCAACATGCGAGCGAATCTGGTCCATATGGCTGGCGATGCAGGGGCTTCGCTCGCAGTCGCTGGGGCGGGCTTGGTGATCTTGCTTACAGGACGGCTCTACGTGCTCGACCCCATAGCTTCGCTCGTGGTTGCAGCGATAATCCTTGTAGAAGCCTGGAAGCTGCTGCGCCAAAGCTCCGACATCCTCTTGGAATCCAGCCCATCAGGTATGAACTTGGAAGCTCTAACCTCTGCCATGCGAGCTGTGCCCGGTGTGGCAGAGGTTCACGACCTGCACGTCTGGAGCCTGTCAAGCGAGCTGCACGCGCTCTCCGCCCACGTAGTCCTAGCGGGCCACCCCAGCCTTGAGGCCGCCCAAGCGACAGGAGATCTGGTCAAGACCGCCCTTGCGGAGCCCTTCACGATCGCCCACGCCACCATAGAGCTCGAGTGCGAGCGCTGCGTGGATGAGGGAGAGCAGCCCTGCGCATTAGACCTACTTCCAACCTCTGGCAAAGACCCCGGCCAGCACGCTCACTCAAGGCACGGGTAGGCGTAAACCGTTAGACATTGGTGCTTTACGCGAGTCGGCCCCAGGTAGCCGCTCGATCTAAGCGTCGCGCACTTCCTGGGACCACACTCGCAGCAGTGCCGGTGGACCACCCGCGCCAGGCAAGCAGTCCAACTCAAAGCCAACCACCAAAAGGCGCCGCTTTGACCCCGACCTACCTTCGCTGGCTTCAGCTAGGAACCTCCTCGACCTGGTCCCCACCTTGCAGTGGACCTTCTTGCCGACTCTTTGGAACCCTTACCTTGCCAACTGAACCAATCATGCGCCAAGGCTCCTCAAGTGTCAATGGCTTTGAGCAAAATCCAGAGGATATCGACAGGAACTCCCCGTCCATCCCCAAGATATCCGACCTGTTAGACATCCGACCCGTTAGCTGATAGACAGCACCGGATCTCTTCGCCGTACTATCCCGGGCTCGTATGCCCACCCACTCCCGAGAGCCCCCACCAAGCAAGTTCAGCCAAGCGCGTGCTAATGCTAGAGCGAGACATGGACTGGTTCTGCAGCCACCACCTGGCTGCAGCATGGACCATGCCAACGATGGCGTAGCCCCAGGCCTGAGCCGCTTCTGAATCTCTGCCGATCGCTCTCAAGCTCTGATCTATCACCGATGCGGTCTGGCGTGCGATCCGCTGCTCGAAATCCTCGATCGGAGCCAAGCCGGGACCCGGACCCGCAGGCTCTGCTGGCTCTCCACGCGTTAAGAACTTGTAAAGGTTCCGATCTTCCTCCACAAAGCGCAAGAAGGAGTCTATGGCAGAGTGGATCACGTCATATGGATGGCCTTCTTTTCCTATGACAACCTCGATGGCCTCTGCGAGCTCGGCCAGGACCGGCTCGGCGATGGCAGCACATAGACCCGCCCGATCGCCGAAGTGACGGTAAAGGATCGGCTTGGTAACCCCAGCCTCTGCAGCCATCAAGTCCATAGATACTGCCGGTCCTTCTCGCCTGATCACCCTGGTCGCAGCGGTTACCAGCTCAGAACGGCGCTTTTGGAGCTTGCTCGCTCGCTCCCCACCTCCTCGATGGACGCTTAGGGATTTGGGGATCGTCTGCTCCATGTGCACCTTTCGAGCGTGGCACCTCTATCTCACAAGATCAAATACCACTCCTTTTTACCGCTACTTGGCCTAGTTGCAGGCCCATCGCCGGCCTAATGGTAGCTTGCACAGATAGCTTGGAAGTTTAAAGACGGTTGGATGTTAATAGACAGTTCGGGAACTCTGTGATTGCTCAGTGACCATGGTCCCACCGCCTGATCCGGAATCGCAGGTAAGAAAGCTCGACTCGGCGCCTGCGGTAGATGTGAGCGGTGAAAGCTCTTCTACGCTTGGTGAGCACGAGCCTGGTGAGCACGGGCCTGGTGAGCAGGGCCACAGCCGGTGCAATAAAACCGAAGCTCGTGCTAGCTCTGAGACTGAGAGAGCATGCTCTCGACCAGTCCAGGTGGCCAAAGAAGTCATGAGCCGATCTGCACAAGACCGCGTGACAACCAGTGCTGCCAGCTTAGCGTTCCACTGGTTTCTCGCCATCTTCCCCACAGCGATTGCACTGGTCAGCCTGCTCAAGCTAATCGGTCTTTCCAACAGCCAACTTCATGCCCTTACCACGGGTGTTAACACGATCTTGCCCACCCAGGCAGCCTCGGTTGTAGATCAGAGCCTGCGGAGCCCCATAAGCACATCAGCTGGCGTTGCTGGTATAGTGCTTGGAGGCTTGACGGCTCTCTGGAGTGTCATAGAGGCAATGGCCGCACTCCAGGTCGCTTTGGACGTTGCCTTTGGCGTCCCAAGAGACCGTAAGCTCATTGCACGAAGGGTCGCCTCCCTGCCACTGCTCGGGCTCACCATAATGCTGGGCGGGGCTGCCTTCGCCCTTATCGTACTGGGCCAGCCCATCGGGACCCTTCTGAGAGGAGATATCCCTGTGGCCGGGCCGGAGTTCGAGGTAGTGTGGGCAATTGTGCGTTGGCTCGGAGCCGTCGCATTGGTGGGCCTGCTGGTGTCTGCCTTTTTGACCTTCGGGCCGGCTGTGAAACCCGAGCCAAGGAGCTGGTTCTGGTTAAGCCCCGGTTCGCTTCTCGGCACCGGGGGTTGGATTGCGACCTCGGCAGGCTTCTCCTACTACCTAGACCACTTGGGACACGAGGCCCGCACCTACGGTGCGATCGCTGGTGTGGCCGTGCTCCTGCTATGGCTGTTTGTCACCGGCACGATCCTGCTCCTTGGCGCAGAGCTGGACGCCGTGCTTATCCTACACAGAGATGGCTATACATCTTAACCTATAAAGTTCTCATATAGCGTCTGGTCGGGCCAGCGCTATCCTGGCCAGACGCTCCTTGCGTACATATCCATGGTCGATAAACCACTGCGCTGAGCGTTGGATCGACTGGGAAGCAGGCCTCGAAGTGTATCCGAGCTCGCTACGAGCCCTCGTGTCGTCAAAAACCATCCGTGTCGTCGACATAAGAGTTCCTTCAAGTGGTACCGATGGTTCGCGCTGGAGAAGCTTTCCTTCCACTCCGTAAGAGAGATACGCAGCTGACAGAGCAACTGATCGCGGAACTCTGTACCTTGGTGCTGGCAATCCAGTAAATGAAGCGAGAATCTGAAGGATCTGACGGAACTCAACGTTCTCCCCGCCAAGTATGTAGCTCCTGCCCTGTCTTCCACGCTCCAAGGCAAGCAAATGGCCCTGAGCTACATCGTCTACATCCACAACGTTCAATGCAGTGTCCACGTAAGCTGGCATCCTCCCGTTCAGGAAATCCAAGACGATCTTTCCAGTAGGAGTTGGAGCGCGATCTCCAGGGCCAAGGGGCAGAGTCGGTTGGACGAGCGTGACGGGAAGACCCTCAGCGGCTGCCCTAAGAACCTCATGCTCTGCTACATACTTGGACTTCTTGTACCATCCAAACAGGTGATCGACATGGGCAAAGGAGCCCTCGTCTACCGGCCTTCCCTCCTTGTCGAGCCCTATCGTCCCGACGGTGCTCGTGTAGACCACCCGCTCGCATCCCGCATCCCTGGCAGCTGCGAGCACGTTAAGAGTGCCAAGCACATTTACCTGATAGAACTCCTCGGGGTCGGGCGCCCAGAAGCGGTAGAGTGCGGCGACATGCATCACTGCCCTGCAGTTTTCAGCTACCTTGTTCACCACCAGGCGGTCGCGCAGGTCGCCAGGCACCCTCTCTACTTCCAACCCATCGAGGTTGGCATGATCGGCCCCAGGCTGGAGCAGAGCGACGACATGGATCGACCGATCCAGGAGGGCTCTGGTAACCGCACTGCCGATGAAGCCACTTGCTCCAGTGACCAGAACCCTATCGCCAGCACTCAGTTCGAGCGCGTGTCCTGTTTCAGCCACCAAACTCCCCTTTGGTCGGTCTTGCAAGCTCAACGATGCTTTCGGGCCCTCAGTCGCCATCACGGCGCATGGCACTCTTGACGAGAGTCTTGCCGAACTCGACCATCAGCGAGGAGTTCTTGTGGGCGTCCTCTAAGACATCGGTAAAAGACTGGACGAAGTACTCGATCTCCTCATCGCCGGCCACCAGTGGGAATAAAAGCTTGATGACGTTCATGTTGTCGCCTGCAACCTGGGTGAGAATGCGGTGGCGGTGGAAAAGCGGCACGACTATAAGCTGGGAGAAAAGTCCCTTCCTGGCAGCCTCCATCATCTTCCAACGTGCCCGCAAGCCCAAAGAGCGGGGCTCTCCGAAAACCAGCCCGACCATATAACCCATACCACGCACCTCGTGAAACAGCTCGAAGCGCTCCACCAGCGGGCTCAGGGCATCCATGAGAAGCTGGCCTTTCACCTTGACGTGATCGACAATCCCCTCCTCGTCTAGGGTCTGCAGAGTGGCCAGCCCGGCAACCATGGCCAGGTGATTCTGGGCAAAGGTAGAGGAGTGCACCACTGCCCTTTCCATGGAGCTGAACACCTTGTCATGGACTTTAGCCGAGCACAGGGTAGCCCCTACTGGGACGAATCCCCCTGAGAGGGCTTTGGAGACCGTGATGATGTCGGGTTTTAGGTCCCAATGCTCATGGCAGAAAAACCTGCCCGTGCGACCCAGACCGGTCTGGACCTCGTCGGCAACGAAGAGAGCTCCGTGCTTGTTACAGAGCTCTTGGACCCCATGCCAGTAGTCACCAGTGGCCAGGTTGACTCCCTTACCCTGTATGGGCTCAACCACAAAGGCCGCCACATCTCCATTTCTGAGCTCACGCTCCAAGGCGTCCAGATCTCCGAACCGGATCTCTTCGCAACCTGGCAGGAGAGGGCCGAAGCCTTCACGGAACTCCCTGCCGCCGTTCAAAGACAGAGCACCGTTGGTCAGCCCATGGAAGGCGTGATCGCAGTAGAGAATCCTTTTCCGGCCAGTGGCATAGCGAGAAAGCTTTATCGCGGCCTCTATCGACTCAGCACCGGAATTGGCAAAGATGACTCTCTCTATTCCTTCATGGGACCGTTCAACGAGAGCCTTGGCAAGCAGTCCGGACAGCAGGGCGCAGTCAAGCTGGACCAGGTTGGGCAGGTCCGCATCTATTGCATCATGGAGTGCCTGCTTTATGACGGGATGGCTCCGTCCAAGGGCATAGACCCCAAAGCCAGCAAGAAGGTCAAGGTACCGCTGGCCATCACGATCGTAGAGGTAGCACCCTTCCCCTTTGGTATAGTACCGATCGAAGCCCAGGGTCTTTAGCACCCTTGCCATCTGCGGGTTCATGAAGCGGCTGTGAAGCCGGAAGTTCTCACCTTCGTTGTCCTTCAAGGTCTGTGCCAGATCAAAGCTCATGGTGCCTCCAGACGGTCGGAGCCGAAAGTGCAGATCCTATAGGGCGCACAGCTTGCCTCCGCCGCCAAAGCACTGCCCGCCCTGTCTTGGCGCCCAGCGGCGCTATCGCGTGCTGTGTGGCTGTAAGGGGGATTTGGTGGCTCCCACCGTGTCTCGGCACCCACCGGCACCGGACCTGTTGGATGTCTGGCAGTCATGCGCGCCTGATGGAAGCTTTAAACACAGGTGTAAGCTGGTTAAGGGAGGATGGTCCAAATGCAACATCGCAACCAGCCAGAGAGCTCAAGTGCTGCAGGGGCTGATCAAGCTCCAAGCCCGGTGTCTTCCACCGGAACAGCTGCACAAGCCCATAGGCGAAAGCTTACTCTGCGAACCCGAACAGGCGGGGTTTGGACAGCGGTAGGAATATCTGCTGCGGTGCTGGTGCTGCTTTTGATCTTTATACTTGAAAATGGCCAGTCCGTTAAGATCTCCTACCTTGGGGCGCATGGCAGGCTGCCTTTAGGTATCGCTCTTCTATTTTCAGCAGCGGGTGGAGCGCTGCTCACAATAGCCCTTGGTACAGCACGGATGGTCCAGCTTCGCCGCCTAGCTCGCCGTCGTGACAAAGCTTCGCAAGACCTCATTAGTCCGACTATAAACAGCTGAAACCTACTGTTTCCCGGGATCCTTTCTGCCAGCTAGCCAATAGAAAGGCAAGGAAACCTGCAGTCACTACACAGCCGCAATCACATCACATTTTGCGTTGTCTGTGTACCTGTCTCTTCGAGTACAAAAGGCTTTATTAGCTTCGTGCACAGCCAGAACGTGCCCGGCTGCGTAGACCATGTCTACAGCAACCGGGCCAACGGTTCTCAGGCAACCCTTCTTAGCTCTCCGCGCTCTAGTTGCTCGGCCTGATCATCCAACTTCCTATGGAGCCCGGCAAAGAAGCCGAGAATAGCGTGAGCAAATAGGGCCGTGCCCCCAATGGCGATTCCAGTAAGGGTAACTCCAACCCATTCATAGCGGAGGTTGGTGATACCCCACGAGGTCCACATGTTGAGGTTCGCCAGCCATGCAAGACCAACACCCCATCCACAGGCCATAAAAGCACGTCCTTCACGCAGCTTGCGATAACCACGTTCTCCTAGCATCGTCAAGCCCATGACTCCAAGGGAGAAGAACAGAAATACTGCAAAGAAATGCATACTATTCCTCCTTGTCCTAATTCCCTCTCGATTCCCTTAAGAAATCATTAAAGTAAACGCGAAAACCTTGAGATTTATTCCAGGAGAGATTGTTCCCTGCCGCGCCAATCTCAAGGACCAGAGCACTCGCCCATTGACCGCCTAGCCGGTGTTGCACCGAACATGGCTCGTTCGCTTAAGCGCACCTGTCCAGCTAGGCCATTGGCGTTGCCCAGCCCGACAGCCGGCGCGAGCAAGCCATTATAACTGTAGCCACTAGCATAGAGGCTTTACTGCGGTTCCAGAAGATGCGGTTCCAGAAGATGCGGTTCCAGAAAGGGATACCTGCGGGCCTATGCCAGAGACGATGATCGAAGCCGAGTCCATTACCAAAGCCTTTGGGTCCACGTTGGCTCTTCGATCGGTGGACCTGAAGGTAGAGGCTGGGACCGTGCTGGGTCTGCTAGGTCCCAACGGTGCCGGCAAGACCACCCTGGTACGGATACTCACCACCCTGCTGAAACCGGACTCAGGTAGAGCGACGGTCGCTGGCTACGACGTCATCCACGACGCTGTGACCGTGCGTGCCATGATCGGCCTGGCAGGCCAGTTCGCCGCTGTCGACGACCTGCTTACCGGTAGGGAGAACCTTGAGCTGGTTGGCCTGCTGTACCACCTGGGGAGCAAGGAGCGCAAGCTCAGAGCCGATGAGGTTCTCGAGCGGCTAAGCCTGACCGATGCCGCAGACAGATTGGTCAAGACCTATTCGGGGGGCATGCGCAGGCGACTAGACCTCGGAGCCAGCCTGGTCGGGCATCCTCGCATACTCATCCTGGACGAGCCGACCACTGGCTTGGACCCGGCCACACGGATCGATCTCTGGCAGTTCATCGAGGCTCTTGTAGCTGACGGAACCACCCTGCTGCTCACGACCCAGTACCTTGAGGAAGCAGACCGTTTGGCCAATCGAATAGTTGTGATAGACCACGGCCAAGTCATAGCGGAGGGAACGGCCAATGAGCTCAAAGATCAGCTCGGGGGAAACGTCTTGGAAGTCACCATCACCGATCAAGACCAACTGGAGAAGGCGGCTGCAGTTTTGGCCGATCTGGGGCACGGTCCGCCCAGCTATGACCGCGCGGGCGGCCTCATAACCCTGGCAACCGACGGGAAGGCCGAGATGCTCCTCGAAGCAGCACGTCGCCTCGAGGAGAACGGCATCGCTCTCGATGATATAGGTCTTCGACGCCCGTCATTAGACGATGTCTTCTTGGCGCTCACTGGCAAGCCCACAGAGGACCTCCCTGGCACAGCCGATACCCGCCAGCGGCTCGACCCCAGTGGCGTGCTGTGACCGTGCTGGACACCGCATCCTCAGGAGCCTCAACCCGACAGGCCCCTTCACACTCGGTCACCTTTGGGATGACCCTTGTCGACATAGGCGGAATCACCAGACGTAACCTGCTCAGGATCCTGCGCACGCCGCGCCTGCTTGTCTTCTCGAGCATCCAGCCAATTATGTTCGTGCTCCTGTTCAGATATGTTTTTGCAGGAGCTATTAAGGTTCCAAACGGGCTCTACGTTGATTACCTGATGCCAGGAATATTCGTCCAGACCGCCCTGTTCGGCGGAGCTTCCACAGCCGTTGGGCTGGCAGCCGATCTGCAAGGCGGCATGATCGACCGGTTCAGGTCCTTGCCTATGGCTCGCTCTGCTGTACTGGCTGGACGGACCATAGCCGATCTCATTCGCAACGTTGTCGTGCTCGTGCTCATGGTGGCAGTCGGGGTTCTCGTCGGGTTCCGGTTTCGCGCATCGCCAGGAAGCGATGTAGCCGGTTTGGCGCTTGTGCTCCTGTTCGGCTACGCCTTCTCCTGGGTATTTGTCACCACCGGGCTGCTGGTCAAAGATCCCGAGACAGCCCAAGTGGCCGGCTTTTTACCCCTCTTCCCGCTCGTGTTTGCCAGCTCTGCATTTGTGCCAGTATCGACCATGCCAGGATGGCTCCAGGCTTTTGCCAACGTCCAGCCGGTCAGCGTCACGGTGGACGCGGTGCGAGGATTGCTGAGCGGTGGAGCTGTGGAGCACTGGCTATGGCAATCAATATCCTGGGGCGTTGGGATATTCCTAGTCTTTGCGATACTGTCAGTGCGTCAGTATCGCAGGCTCTGACCGACAAGCCGTTGGGGGTCTAACAGGGGAAATGCCAAAAGGCAGGGATCTACCATGTGTGTACTGCGGAGGACACCACAGCCGAGCTGTAGATGTGCGCAACTGCTGGGAGACCTCCACGCTGGCATCTAAGAGCCCGGCCGATCCCACAAAACGGCGCCGGTCGGAAGCCCCTCGGATGGGACAACCATCTGGTGGCACGGGCTGCTCCCCGAATAGCCCCGTGCTTGGCCGAAGCGTGGTTATACAGCCTGGACAGCAGCCACCAGCGACCTGGAAGGGCTGTGACAGGGCCAGTGGGAAGATCGAGGAGCTCGAAAAAGCATGGCGCGAGCGCGTTCCACTTGTGATCGAGGTGGCCGAGGAGCCGGCCGCAGATGAGGTGGAACGCAGAGCCATCTGGTCGCTGTCTCCATCTTTTGCATTCCCAGGCGAGCGCTTGGCTCACGCCATGTTCGCCAACGCAGTCGATGCCCGATACGGTGAGCCCAGATGGCCCCTGGCAGAGGAGGCTGTAACACTGGGCGCAAGAGCGACTGGGCCCGCTGATGTCATGCTAGCCGATGGAACGGCAGCCTTCTTGGATGGTGGCCCTCTTGAGTGGCAAGGCGCGCTGGGCAATGCCGTCGTCATCCCTCGCCTTTCGGTGCTGGGCGGATCCCTTAGGCCTTTTGGTGCCAATGATACCGACGCGCTCCTGGCTCCTGACCAGCTGGCTGCCGTGCTCCATCCCGGTGGGACGGCGAGGATCATAGCCCCTGCAGGATCTGGGAAGACACGAGTGCTCACCGAGCGCGCGCGCCACATGCTTTTGGGATGGAACCTTCCACCACAAGCCTTGACGCTGGTTGCATTCAACAAGCGTGCTGCAGATGAGATCCGCCAGCGCACTGCGGATCTTCCTGCCCTCCAGGTACGAACGCTCAACTCGCTCGGACTGTTTGTTGTCAGCATGTCCGACACAGTAACTACCATCGAAGAGCGAGAGGTACGTACTATACTTGCCAGCCTGGTAGACCTGCCCAGGCGGGCGAACGTCGATCCCGCGGCAGCCTGGATAGAAGCACTTTCGGCTATACGGCTGGGGCTCCAGGCTCCAGCTCGGGTGGAGGCCGAGTTCGGGGGGGACGTGGAGGGACTAGGAGAGGTCTTTGAGCGATACAGGAAAATCCTGGCAGGACGGAGCCTGGTTGACTTCGACGAACAGGTGTACAGAGCGGTAGAGATCCTTCTTAGAGAACCAAAGGTGCGCAACATCGCGCGAGCCTCATGCCAGATGCTGCTGGTAGATGAGCTCCAGGATCTCACTCCAGCTCATCTCCTGCTTATAAAAGTCCTGGCAGGTCCCCAAGGAGCGGTCTTCGGCGTAGGAGATGACGATCAGACGATATACGGCTACTCCGGAGCCTCTCCCGAGTGGCTCATAAGCTACAAGAGATTCTTCCCAACTGCAGGTGAGCACCAGCTGGAAGTAAACTATCGCTGCCCTCCCGAAGTGGTCCGTGCGGCTCAGACATTGCTCACCCACAACCACCGCCGTGTCCAAAAGCGGATCCTGGTACCGCGCGACCGGGACGTTGGCGATGGTGGGCTTGAGGTGATAAGCGCAGATGACACACTTGCCGCAACCGTAGATCTGGTTGCAAGTTTGATAGAGGCTGGGAGCGCGCCAGGTGCTGAGCAGGGTGAACGTATCGCTGGCCCCAGTGCAGGTGGCAATGGTGCACCGCCGGCTACCCGTGCACCGAGCCGTGGACAGCACCTATCTCCTAAGGGGCGGCGTACAGGCGGCGCTGGGCTGGCTTCGCCTGGCGCTCTCCGCACCTCAGGGACTGAGTGGGGCAGACATAGCCCTGGCAGCCAGGCGCCCTTCGCGAGCGCTTTCGCCAAAGGTGATCGAGTGGATGGGCGAACAGCGAGGGATCACCGGCCTGGAGCGCTTGGCCCGCAGGGTTGGCGGTCGCGAGCGAAATAAGATCCTCGAGTTCGTCTCGGATCTGAAGTTGGTGCACAGGCGTGCTTCCTCTGGCAGCACTGCTAAAGTGCTAGAGGCAGTGCGCGACGACATCGGGCTGGATCGCGCCATGGAGCAGCTAGAGAACTCACGCAGACGCCTGGACCGGTCCGCCCAGACAGACGACCTAAACGCCCTGATGGCCCTAGCGCAACTGCATCCAGCCCCAGAGGGATTCGAGGAATGGCTGACCGAGTCACTTGGCCATCCTGGCTCACCAGGTGGAGTAGCGCTATCCACGATACACAAGGTGAAAGGTCGCGAGTGGCCTCACGTAGTGCTGCACGAGGTGACCGCTGGTCTTGTACCCCACCGCCTGGCCATTGACATAGAAGAGGAGAGGAGGGTCTTTCATGTCGGGCTCACTCGCGGTCGCTCATCGGTGCACGTTGTTGCAGGAAATCCACCCTCCCCTTTTCTAGCCGAGCTCACCGAGGAGTGGAGTCCTTCTTCGTCCCAGGTGGAAGAACCAGGACAGCGCCTCTGGGCAGGGACATGCTCGGTGGGCGCGGCGAAACAGCCCCAAGCAAGCTCGGTGCGCTCTCCGACAGGGTCCAACCCC
>JAMCQF010000118.1 GCA_023379605.1 Actinomycetota bacterium | reverse complement strand
CAGGCCATGTTCACGCAATAGAGCAGGTGATAATAGATGCACTTGCAGATCTCGGACTACCTGGCACTGGGCGCTTGGATGGCTATCCGGGTGTCTGGACGGACTGCTCAGCTCTCGTGCCAAGAAAGATCTGCGCTGTGGGGGTAAGGGTCAGTCGCGGTAGGTAGCTTCATGGGTTCGCGTTGAACGTAGATACAGACCTGAGCTGGTTCAGTCGTATTGTGCCATGCGGGCTCGTGGGCCGCCCAGTTACCTCTATCGCACGAGAAGGCGTGACGGTGACCATGGAGGAAGTGGTCGACGCCGTTGCGGAGCGAGCAGCCTTGCAATGGGCACCTGACCGGAATGTGGAACGGCAAGAGGTGGCTTGGAGGCCAGGTCGCAACGATTCAGCAGGCGCTCGAGATGTCCAGCCCAGAGGGTCGACCAACCCCGCTCCTGTTTCTGCTCCCATTCCCGCTTCTGTATCTGCCCCCGTGGCGTCTTCACTGGCGATGGCAGCGCCAGTGAAGATCGGCATCGGAGAGAGAAAGCCGCCCTGGTTGCGAGTTCCAGCCCGCATGGGCCATGACTACATGCACCTTCGCCAGATGATGAGAGCATTGAACCTCGTGACGGTCTGCGAAGAGGCAGGATGCCCGAACATATATGAGTGCTGGGCGGATGGCACGGCGACATTCATGATCAATGGGGAGGACTGCACGAGGGCCTGCGGGTTTTGCCTTGTCAGAACCCAGCGCCCTGGGCCGCTGGACGAGGACGAGCCCGCTAGGGTGGCAGAGGCGGTTGAACGACTTGAGCTCGAACACGCAGTGGTGACCGCCGTAGCCCGAGATGACTTGTATGACGGGGGAGCTTCAGCCTTTGCCGCCACTATAAAGGCGATCCGTCACCGGCGGCCCGGCGTTACAATCGAGGTGCTAATCCCTGATTGCAAAGGCAGGATGGACGCTCTCTCGGTCATCTTTGGGGCCAGGCCTGACGTAGTGAACCATAACCTGGAGACCGTTGCGCGCCTTCAAAAGCAGGTAAGGCCGAGTGCCGGCTATGCAAGGAGCCTAGCTGTGCTGGCCAGGGCCAGGTTCGCAGGCCTTGTGACCAAGTCGGGCATGATGCTTGGTCTGGGTGAGAGCGAGGACGAGGTTATAGGAGCTATGTCCGATCTACGAGCTGCCGGCGTTCAGATACTCACCCTGGGTCAATATATAAGACCTTCGGCTGCGCACCTGCCGGTAAGGCGGTGGTGGACTCCAGACGAGTTCGCGAACCTGGCAGAGCTGGGCGCGTCCATGGGCTTTGCTCATGTTGAGGCTTCTCCGCTCACTCGCTCCAGCTACCATGCAAAAGGTGCTGCTTCAGCAGCGCGAGCTCGGCAGGCATCCAATGTAACCTGGGCAGGATCTCCTTCTGGCGTGGGTGCTCCTTCTACTGGAACGGTCACAGCACCTCCTGTGGCAGCCGATGGAATTGGATGAACCTGTGAACCCCGAGCAGGCCAACGTGATGCCGGGTGGACCAGAGGATCCACGCCCCAGTCGTTGGATAAGGGTACGTCAGCTCATGGATAATATGGGCATAGACGCTTTGCTCCTTTCGCATGGAGCCGATCTACCTTGGCTAAGCGGATATGAGGCGATGCCTCTAGAGAGGCTCACAATGATGGTGCTTCCAGCCGACGGCGACGCCACGCTGGTTGTGCCTGCCTTGGAGGCACCGAGAGTAGTATCGGATGCAGGCCTATTTGATATTCGGCCCTGGCGCGAGGATGAGGATCCGGTAGAGATAGTTGCAGCTCTGCTGAGCTCAGGGCGACCTATGAAGCTGGCCATCTCGGATAGAACCTGGGCAGATGCATTGCTCGCTCTCCAACGGCGGATTCCATCTGCTTCGTGGAGTCTGGCATCACGGGTGACTGGCCCGTTGCGTGCGGTCAAGGACGCTCAAGAGATCGAGACGCTCGCTGCTGCAGCCGAAGCAGCAGATCGGGTCGCGGCTTGCCTAATGGGCGGTGAGATCTCCCTGATTGGCCGTAGTGAGGCGGAGGTCTCCGCTGAGATAGCCGATCGCCTGCTCAGTGAAGGGCACAGCCGCGTGAACTTTGCCATCGTGGCGAGTGGTCCCAACTCCGCCAGCCCTCATCACGAGCCAGGCAGGCGCCGGATAGCGCCTGGGGATCCTGTGGTTTGCGACTTTGGGGGCACCTTCCCTTCCGTCAGTGGCGTGGGTCCAGGTTACTGCTCGGACATCACTAGGACGGTGGTCACCGGTAAGCCTCCTGGGCAGTTCGCAGAGGTCTACGAGGTGGTGCGCGTGGCTCAAGAGCGTGGTGTTAGTGCAGCTTGCGTAGGCACTACGTGCGAGGGGGCAGACAGAGCCTCCCGAGAAGTAATTGAAGAGGCAGGGTATGGAAAGGCTTTTTTCCATAGAACCGGGCATGGTATCGGGATCGAGGAGCACGAGGCGCCCTATCTAGTAGCCGGCAACCAGGACCCACTTGCAGAGGGAAATGCCTTTTCGGTAGAGCCTGGGGTCTACTTGGACGGCGCATTTGGCATCCGGATAGAGGACATAGTGGTCACAGAGGCTCAGGGACCTCGAAGATTGAACAGTGCCGATCATCGGCTAGCGATCGTAGATCACTGACGGGACCAGGATCTGATCCTGGATCGGACGCCTTCGGCTCAGCTCGGACGCCTTCGGCTCAGCTCGGAGGGTTGGTATGGGTGGTCCAGCCCTTTCCATCCCAGTAGCGCTGCCTGTTGGTGCCAGGCGCAGCAGGGTCAGGGTACCACCCAGCTGGTATCTCCGGCGCACGAGGCGGCTCGGATGCGGGCTGCTCAGGCTGGTAAGAGCGCTCAGGCTGGTAAGACTGCTCGGGCTGGTAAGAGTGCTCAGGCTCCCAGGCCACTGGCTCGGGCTGGTAAGACTGCTCGGGCTGGTAAGAGCGCTCAGGCTGGTAAGACTGCTCAGGCTCCCAGGTCACAGGCTCGGGCTGATGCCTGGAAGGATCGATCTCAGAGCCATAGGACCATTCTGGACTTTTCCCGACCTGCCAAGTGCTCGACGCTGATGGGGCCCCCGTGTCGTGCGGCGCCTGTTCGGTAGTGCTGCTCGTGCCGCCACCGGCTTGTGCTCCCTCAACGTTGAACTGAGGTGCGCCACCGTAAGGCGACTGCTCGCCATAAGGAGAGGGCTGAATGCCACCGACGGGTTGGCCATAGGGAGACGGCTGGACGGTGGGAGAGGGCTGGACGGTGGGAGAGGGCTGCATACCACCGACGGGTTGGCCGTAAGGCGACTGCTCGCCATAAGGAGAGGGCTGAATGCCACCGACGGGTTGGCCATAGGGAGACGGCTGGACGGTGGGAGAG
>JAMCQF010000117.1:3279-3606 GCA_023379605.1 Actinomycetota bacterium | reverse complement strand
GACCAGGTCGCGTCTGAAAGGCGGTGTCAAAGCACGCTACAGCTTTTAGCTCAGGAAGCTCATCACTCACAGCTTTTATCGCAGCAAGTCCCGCAGGCTGGTGCAGTGGGGCAAGGTCAACCAACTGCTCCAGCTGCGATACTACCTGCGAATCTATCACTACCGGACCTATAAAGAGCTCTCCTCCGTGGACCACTCGATGTCCAACCGCGTCGGCTCTGGGCAGACGGCTCAGAGCTTTGGATATCTCCCTGCGCAGCAGCCCGGGTGACGGCATCTCCAGGTCCAGGTCGCCAAGTAACTCATCGCTGTCAGAGAGGACGCTCA
>JAMCQF010000117.1:0-3269 GCA_023379605.1 Actinomycetota bacterium | reverse complement strand
GAAGCGTTCATCCACGTCATCGACTCGATGTTCAACCAGCATGCCAAGTGGTTGGAGGTGAGCCGGGACCTGGATTGGCGCAGGCCAGTTGCCTCTCTTAACTACCTGCTCAGCCCGACCAGCGCCAGTCACTTACCATCGGGTGGTCCTCTCCATGCTCTCTTGTGTACTGGCGACACTCAGCCCTTAGATCCTCCATTTCCTGGCGCAGCTCGGCTGCGCGCTCTCCCAGCCCAGGAACACGATCTATCACGTCCATCACTAGATGGAAACGGTCCAGGTCGTTCATCATGACCATGTCGAACGGAGTGGTCGTGGTGCCTTCCTCTTTATATCCACGTACATGGATATTATCGTGATTAGTCCTACGATAGGTAAGGCGGTGAATGAGGAGCGGGTATCCGTGAAATGCAAAGACCACCGGGCGGTCGCGGGTGAACAGCTCGTCGAACTCTACATCCTCCAAGCCGTGCGGGTGCTCGCTGCGAGGCTGGAGCCGCATGAGATCCACGACGTTCACCACACGTACACGCAGATCCGAGAGGCGCCTTCTTATGAGGTCTGCTGCCGCAAGTGTTTCGAGCGTGGGCACGTCTCCCGCACACGCCAAGACCACATCAGGCTCACCGCCTTCATCTGTGCTGGCCCAGCTGAAGATCCCCAGGCCCCTTTCGCAGTGCAGCACAGCGTCATCCATTTTCAGCCACTGTAATTCTGGCTGCTTGCCAGCCACTATGACGTTCACGTAATCCTTGCTCGAAAGGCAGTGAGCAGCGACAGAGAGCAGCGTGTTCGCATCCGGGGGCAGGTACACCCTTACGACCCCAGGAGACTTGTTCACAGCGACATCTAAGAAGCCCGGATCCTGATGAGTAAAGCCATTGTGGTCCTGACGCCAGACATGGGAGCTGAGCAGGTAGTTAAGAGAGGCAACTGGCCTGCGCCAATCCAGGTCCCGGCTCACCTCCAACCACTTGGCATGCTGGTTGAACATCGAGTCGATGACGTGGATGAACGCTTCGTAGCAGTTGAACAGCCCGTGGCGTCCTGTGAGGAGGTAGCCTTCTATCCAGCCCTCGCACATGTGCTCAGAGAGCATCTCCATCACCCGTCCGTCACGGCCCAGATGGTCATCTCCTGGGACTGTCTCAGCATCCCAAGCTCGGTCAGTAGCCTCGAAAACCGCGCTCAGGCGGTTCGAGGCGGTCTCATCAGGTCCGAAAAGCCGGAAATTGGAAGGGTTGTCCTTTATGACATCGCGCAGCCAAGCCCCGAGGACCTTGGTCCCCTCGGCGGTCACGGTCCCTGGCTGGGGAACCTGCACCCCATAGGAGCGGAAGTCTCGAAGGGCAAGCTCCTTCAGCAGCACCCCACCATTGGTGTGCGGATTGGCGCTCAGGCGCCTGTCGCCATGTGGGATGTTCTCATCTAGAAAGGCCATGGGCCGGCCTGCGCCGTCGAACAGCTCGGCTGGACGGTAGGAAAGCATCCACTCCTCAAGCATTCTAAGGTGGGCTGGATTGGTCCTCACCTCCATAAGCGGCACTTGGTGGGCTCTGAAGGTGCCCTCTATCTGCACACCGTCGACGACCTTGGGGCCTGTCCAACCCTTTGGCGTGCGCAGGATGATCATGGGCCACTTGGGACGGGTTACTTTTCCCCTGCTGGCATGAGCTGATCCTCCAGCACGAGCAGCATGTTGTATGGAAGCGATCTCGTCGAAGACCTCATCTAGGGTTGCTGCCATGAGCCGGTGAACCTCTTTGGGGTCATCACCCTCCACCAGGTAGGGCCTGTGGCCGTACCCCGCGAACAGAGCTAGGAGCTCATCAGTTGGTATGCGAGCGAGCACCGTGGGATTGGAGAGCTTATAGCCATTGAGGTGGAGTATTGGCAGAACCGCGCCGTCCTCAGCGGCATCGATGAACTTGTTGGAGTGCCAGCTGGTAGCAAGAGGCCCGGTTTCTGCCTCTCCGTCACCAACTACGCAGGCTGCGACCAGGTCCGGATTGTCGAGCACCGACCCATACGCATGCATGATGGAGTAGCCAAGCTCTCCTCCCTCGTGAATAGAGCCGGGTGTGTCGGGTGCGACATGGCTAGGGATTCCCCCAGGAAAGGAGAACTGGCGAAAAAGCCTGGCCATGCCCACTCCATCTCTGCTCACATGGGGATAGATCTCAGAATAGGTGCCTTCGAGCCATGCGTTGGCAACGATGGCAGGTCCTCCATGACCCGGGCCGGCAAGGTGGATCATGTCCAGATCCCGTTCACGTATAACTCGGTCCAAGTGCGCATGGATGAAGTTGAGCCCAGGTGTGGTCCCCCAGTGCCCTAGCAGCCGTGGCTTTATGTTCTGCGGGCTGAGAGGCTCAGCTAAAAGTGGGTTGTCAAACAGGTAGATCTGACCCACAGATAGGTAGTTGGCTGCCCTCCAGTATGCGTCTATCAGCTCCGTGTCTGCCATGTACCATGCACCTCCTGCTTGTTCGACCAGATCCGAGCTACGGTCTCATTGCGGGAAAACCCTCGCCCGTTGCCTGCACTGATCCCCATCCTGGCTCGGTTTCCAAAACCTCCCAAGCTTCTTCCAGGTCCCGATACGCCACCAGGGTCTAAGGTCCCTCTTCAATTGGGCCGATGGACCCTTGCCCGTGCAGGCTAGATGCGCCGGAAGTGGAATGGTTGGCAGGCCAAGGGCGAGAACCGTCAAAAGGCCACCCTCGTGCCCTCAGCACGGACTTCTTTTAAAATGGTGGCCAGGGCGAGTCCAAGGTTGGCAAAAGGCCGTTTGCCCCTGTCGCTCTGTGGGCAGAAGGCCTATGGTGATCATATGGGAAAGGCATTTGCTTGCTGCTTCACTTTGAGGTGGCCCCAGATTGCTCCGGCTGTGCCAAACACGGCTACGCGGGATAAAGGGAGCATCTCTATGACGGGTTGGAGGCCACATGCTTGCTCTGGCTGCCTCGCCTGATCGCGACCATCACGATACTGGCACCGGGCACCCCGAGCGTCCTGAAAGGGTAAAGGCTGCCCTTGCAGGCATCCAAGAAGCCGGCTTGGCCGACGCAGTGAAAGCCTTGGAGCCCAGGCCAGCCACCATCGAGGAGCTCACGCGTGCCCACAAGCTCTCCTACTTAGAAGCTGTCCACGCATTCTGCGAGAGCGGCGGCGGTGCGCTCGACCCCGACACGGTGGTGAGCCCTGGCTCATGGGATACGGCCCTGCTTGCCGCTGGGGGAACACATGCTGCACTGGAGGAGCGGAAA
>JAMCQF010000116.1 GCA_023379605.1 Actinomycetota bacterium | reverse complement strand
GCGGTCACGGTTAGCTTTCGTGGACGTACGCTGGTCGTTAGAAAAGGCTCTTGGCCGGGTACTTGGAGGAACTGGCGGTAGTGAAGTTCGATCCCAGCTGTGTGCACGCTCGTTACTCCCTCGGTTGCAGGGGGTGGGCCCAGGGTCGCGACCGCAACCTTGCGCAGGCCTCAGCCGAGGACGAGGGTCAGATCTACGAAGATCTCTTTTGTCCCATAAGCGGCAATGAGGCGAGCAGCCGAACGGCTTATTCGAGCCATCAGAACTGATCGGCTGTTAGAGCTTTTCATTCCATACATACGAGCATTGTAATCTTGGGCTCAATCGCATACAAGTGTGACTCTTGGGCGGGAGTGATAGCAGTTTTGGGTCCTCCCAGGTCCGTGATACATGGTTGGCTGAGCTTTCCAGGCTTGTCTGGCGAAATGACCGCACTCACTCCATCTCGAAGATCTGTGGACCCAGCGCTAGATACGATGGGAGCAGGCTCTTGTATGACGCCTGTGCTTCGTGCTCATCTGCTGGAAGGATTGGGCGGTACTCGGGTTCGAAGCTGAACTCGACGTCTTGGTCTGCATACTCTGTCGATAGCGGTCCCCCTATGGTCCTGAAGAGCTCGACGTTTCCCGTAAGGGTCCCAAAAGGCCCGTGCCACTCATGGGGAGGGCGCCAAAAGTAAGCTCCTGGATACATCGTTCCAAGGGGTCCAGCCAGCATCCCAGAGATGAGGAAAAGCTCTTCCACCACAGGGTGGCGCTCAGGCCTGCGTCCCGAGCGCAACGGAAGCGTCCCGAGAACCCAGGTCTGCTCACCGCTAAGCGGGTCCTGCTTTAGCCACTTGCGCCCAGCACCGGGAGGAAAGTCAGGGTGGAAGTTGCCAGTCCATGGACCTTCCAGGGCGTCAACTTTGCTTACCATGCGTTGGGGGGCTGCTTCATCCATTGTGTCAGAGGTGACCGAGGGTTCGGCCGAGAAAAATGACACCACTACCGCTCCAGATCGACTAGAAGCGCTGGGCCGTTCGTAGCCAGCCGGGAGATACGCGTAGCTGTAGGGTCCATACAGAGTCTGTCCTATGCGCAGCTCACCTCTTAGGACGAATAGCTCTTCGTCTGCGCCAAGCCTCTCGGGCTCGTTTCGAGCCCAGCCTCCCGGATAGCGAAGCAGTGCCGATGACGCCCCGGTCTCTTCGTCCATGCTCAGCATCCGCACATCCAGCTCGGGCCTAGCGCCTCCGTAGAGGCCGCGTTGCCACGGTAGTGCCTGGCACTGGATGAACTCGATGAACGGTCTTGCCATTAGCGCTCCTCTGGCTGGTTTATATCTTCGGGACTGCTTTCTTGCGCCAAGGCGGCCAAGGGATCATAGTTTGGGTCCTCCTCTCTCAGTGGACGCCAGGAATGCCCGTGCTCGACTACTGGGGTAAACAGCCGCCCTATGGCTACACGGAGCTCTTGGCCCATGAGTGCTATATTGTAACAGCGCTCTCAACCACCTGGTCATCGTTTCCAAGGTTGTCTATGTCTCCAGGTTCGATGATTGCCCGACGCGCCAGGAGCTCCTCTAGGGCAATACGGCGGTAGCGCTCCTGGTTCAGCTGAGCGGCCAGCTCCATCACCAAGCCCATTAGCCGGTCCAGCGCTCTTGGTTCGAAGAAGCTGAGATCGTCCTGGGCTTTGGCGGCTGCAGCCACCTCCTTGCCGGCAAAGGTGGTCATGGTCGCACCGCCTCCAATACTGCCCATGGGAAGTGCCACTCCTTTCGCTTAGGCCAGACAGCCTCGTTCAAGCGACCAGCTCCTCGTTCGTCGAAGGCCACCCACCGGGCATCTGCAAGGCCGGCTTTGCCACAGAGCTTGATGACGTCTGCCTTGAACAGATCTGCCAGGAATGGCTCGTTGTTGCGTTCGGAATGCTCCATCATTGCCAGATCCCGCAGCGGATCCCCGGTGGGATGGAAGTCGAGCACCCGCAGTAAGCCCCCTGGCCTGAGCAGCCGGGCCACCTCAGCAAGCATCTCTTCAACTGCGTACAAAGGCAGCTCGTGTATGAGCATCGTCGCTGTGACCAGATCTGCACTCGCACCATCAAGCCCCGTCGAGCGGCAGTCCGCCTGGCGTAGTCTCACAACGATCCCATCACGTCTAGCCTGTGCCCAGGCCATCTTGAGAAGAGGCTCGGCCAGGTCGATGCCAATCACCTCAGCATGGGGGAACCGCTGCTTTAAAGGAAAGGTGCTCTTGGCAAAGCCGCAGCCCAAGTCCACTATCCGGCGGTAGTCACGGTCGGGAATTGCTGTATCTGTAAAAAGCCGGTGGAACTGGGCTTGATCGTTGGCCCCGAGCATTACAACTTGAGCACCCAGTTTGTATACCTCGCCATTTGCCAGAGAAGGCCAAACTCCGCCCGGCTGGAGGTGGAAGTCACACTCGGCATACCACTTGGGCAGCTCGGTCTCGCCGTCGAGCTCCAAGGTGCCATCGGATTCGCTATCCCCTAGATCTATCTCTAAGGTGGTGGGGCTTTCTGAGACGACCTCGCTTGTGGCCCTCCAGAGCTGCTTTTGAAGCCCACGTTCCAGCCACGCAAAGAACGGGTAGATAGAGCTTTGCCATACGAATGGGGCGACCTTGTCAACTCGCTCGGTCCATCGGTCCAGGTCCTCGCTGGTCTCTGCAAGTGCGCCTGCTCTTTTACGAACTTCATCGACCAGGCACGGATATACCTGAGCTGCCCAGGCTTGTCTGGCAAACAGGGCAAAGTCCAGCCTGGCCCGTGCGTCGATTCTAGGCATGGTGCCACTCCCATACTCATCCGTTACGTACGTGTTCCGCTAGTAAGAACGCTGTTACAATATAGCACTCATGGGAATCTTCGACCAGCCACAGGGTGCTCCTGGACCGATCCTGGCTGTGACCATCTCCTGCGATGAGCTCGAAGCTTCGGCGTCCAGCTATTGCGGCGCCTTTGACTATGAACATCTGGAGTCAGGCAAGGTTAGCGACAAAGAGGCCAATTCCTGGGGTGCACCAGGACTTGTTGGCAGAGAGTTCATAACAGTGGGTCTAAAAGAGCTGCCCGGCGCTTTAAGGCTGATCCATGTGCGCCGGCCGGAGATCCACCGCCCGCTAGGCCAGCTGGGCTGGGCTGCACTCGAGATCGCCGTTTCAGACGTGGATTCTGTAGTAGCGGCTGTTTCCAAGTGGAGCTTCTCGATTCTGCGTCCCCCAGCGGCTCTAAAGAGCAGCGCAGCTCTGCGTGCAGCCCAGCTGACCGGGCCATCCGGAGAGGTGATCTACCTGACCGAACGGCTAAGAGAGGTTCCGGGGTTTGACCTGCCAGATCCAACCAAGCTGGTAGATCGAGTCTTTGTAGCGGTACTTGGCACCCGCGACCTGGACTCGGCGAGGGCGCCATATGAGGCCCTGGGAGCGAGGAGGGTCTCGGATCACGCGGTTGCCATTGAAGTGTTAAATGACGCGTACTCCTTGCCAGCCACCCATCTACACAGGCTGAGCTCGCTCCAGCTTGCAGGCAAGTCTCTGATAGAGATTGACAGCTACCCCGTCCAAGCAGTCCAGGCGGCCAGGGTCCCAGGCGAGCTGCCCTGGGGAGTCTCAATGGTCACCCTCTCCTGTGATTTTCAAACCTGTCCAGCAGGTTTTGAAGAGGTGGGCGCACTCGAGTCGGACGACTCTGCTTCCTTTGGTGGGAACGGCCGCGTTGTGGTTCGTGGCCTTGAAGGCGAGCTGGTTGAGCTGGTGGCCAGACAGCCAATGCCCAAAGGGTGGCCGTAACCCAGTCGGAGCGCTTGTGTGTTGGAACCCGGAGGTGCCGAGGTACCATGACGGCTACCATGAAAGCTGGAACGCAGTAACGTTGAGAGGAACAGATAGCCGGTGAGCACAAACCACGTAGAAGGCTGCGTATCAGGCGGCCTCGGGCCAATGGCAGGGATCCGGGTCATTGATTGCGCGACCGTTTACGCCGGCCCTCTTGCCTGCCAGATCCTGGGCGACTTCGGGGCAGACGTAATTAAGATCGAGCACCCACGATTGGGAGACGCCATGCGTGGCCACGGCCGCCAGAAGGACGGGGTGCCTTTGTGGTGGAAGATGGTTGCTCGGAACAAGCGCTGTGTTGGCCTTGACATCTCAACATCAGAAGGTGCTGCCATTCTCTTAGAGCTTCTCAAGAGCGCTGACGTGCTCGTTGAGAGCTTCAGGCCTGGAACCCTTGAGCGGTGGGGGCTTGCACCTGCCCGGCTGCACGAGGCCAACCCTTCCCTCGTTATCGTGCGCGTGAGCGGCTTCGGTCAGGAGGGTCCCTATGCCAAGCGACCTGGCTTTGGAACTTTGGCAGAGGCGATGTCCGGCTTTGCGGCGATGACCGGTGAGCCGCAAGGACCTCCGACCCTGCCACCTTTCGGCTTGGCTGACGGCATTGCCGGGATATCGGCAGCTGCAGCAGCGGTGATGGCTCTTTATCACCGTGACTCTTGCCGGGAGGGCATGGAACCATCTGGGAAGGGTCAAGACATAGACCTTTCTATACTCGAGCCGCTCGTGACGGTGCTCGGTCCCTCGCCAAGCATCTACGACCAGCTTGGAGAGATTCCGCAGCGCATGGGCAACAGGAGCGCAAATAACGCTCCGCGAAACACCTATAAGACCGCAGATGGCTCATGGGTGGCGATCTCTACGAGCGCGAGCACGGTCGCAGAGCGGGTGATGGTGCTGGTCGGCCATCCAGAGGTGACCACCGAGCGTTGTGCCATTCTTGTGCGAAGTGGTTTTCAAGTGGGGCCGGACGGGCTGCGCACGGCGACCTGCTAGATGAGATGGTAGCTGGCTGGATCAAGGATCGCAGCCGTGAAGAGGTGCTTGAGGCCTTTGAGAAGGCCGAGGCGGCGATAGCTCCAGTTTACAACGTGGCCGATCTCATGTCCGATCCTCATGTCCAATCCCGCAACATGTTCCCTGCTGTAAAAGACCCAGATCTTGGTGCCATAAGGATGCAAAACGTGCTCTTTGGGATGTCTGAGACACCAGGATCCATACGCTCTACAGGCAGGAGCTTGGGTGCTGACACCGATCAGGTCCTTGGCTCAGAGTTATCGATTTCTCCAACAGAGCTGGCCAGACTGCGAGAGGAAGGGATCATTGCCTGAGGATCATCCCAGCCACGCTTTAGGCTCTGCGCCTTTGGGGAACGGATCATCTCCAAAACCAGAGCCGCTGCTTGAGTGCATCTCAGCTGGGGTCAAGGTGATCGACCTTTCCAGAGAGATGTTTGCGGGGATGCCACAGTCACCGAACCATCCTGAGTTTCGCATGGCGCTTCAGCGCCGGCATGGGGACATGGTCCGAGCGGACGGATCTTCTGCGGCAAATGAGCTCATAGTCACAGGAGGACATGTAGGGACACATGTCGACGCGCTCTGCCACGTCTCTTACAAAGGAAGGCTCCACAATGACCTGGACGCCGCCCAGGTTCAGGCTGGAGGGAAGTTTTCTGCGCTTGGCATCGAGACGATGGCTCCGGTGCTCTGCAGAGGGGTCCTTTTGGATATCCCTGCAGTCCTTGGGATCAGCTGCTGTCCACCCGGATATGAGATCACCCCAGATGACTTGGAAGCTGCCAGCTGTGTGCCCGGAGCAGCTCCTTCTAGGGGTTGTGCCATTCTTGTGCGAAGTGGTTGGGGGCAGCACTTCTCTGACCGGGAGAGGTATATAGGCAAGCAGAGCGGGGTGCCAGGGCCCTCAGAGTCGGGGGCTAGGTGGCTGGCTGAGCATAGCCCCGTTGTTGTGGGTGCTGACACGATAGCCTTTGAGAGGCTTGCTCCAGGTGCTGGGCATGCGGTCCTGCCTGCCCATCGCGTGCTGCTTGTTAAAGAGGGGATCCACATCATAGAGATGATGGACCTAGAAGAGCTGTCCAAGACTGCGGTGGTGGAGTTCGTGCTCATACTTGCCCCGCTCAAGCTCCAAGGAGCCACTGGCTCTCCGGTAAGACCCTTAGCTGTCGTATCTGCACCGTCGCACCAGAGCCAGGGCGGCAGCATTTGATGGGGGAGAAGGCCATAATCGAGCAGCTCGCGCAGTTCGCCTGCCAAGAGAGCTTTAAGACCATACCGGACGAGACTCTTGCCAGCAGTCACAGTAGGGTCCTCGATATCTTGGGGATCTGCATTGCTGCCACAGAGCTGGACACATCCAAAGCTGTGATCCGCTACAGTGTGGGTCAAGGTGGCGCCGAGCAGGCTCACGCCGTTTTGACTAGCCAGGCTCTTCCCGCTCCGCTGGCGGCTTTGGTGAACGGCACCCTTGCTCACTCTCTGGACTATGACGACACCCATCTTCCATCGGTGCTGCATCCAAGTGCGACCATTATTCCGGCATGCCTAGCAGCAGGTGAGATGGTCAAAGCATCAGGCAAAGAGGTGATCTCCGCCATTGCGACCGGCCTGGAGGTCTGCGTGCGCCTTGGCATGGCAGGATACGATAAGAAGGCTAGGAACTCTATATACTTCGATCGAGGCCAGCATGCCACCTCCATCTGTGGAGCCATTGCAGCGGCCGGATCTGCGGCAAAGCTGATGGGCCTTGATGCAGCAGGGGTGGGCAACGCCATGTCAATTGCTTGCAGCATGGCGAGTGGGATCATCGAGTCCAACCGCACTGGGGGAACGATAAAGCGCTTGCACTGCGGTTGGGCTGCCCACTCAGCGGTGTCCGCGGCGAGCCTGGCGCAGCTGGGCTTTACTGGGGCCCCAAGCGCGCTGGAAGGCCGGTTCGGCCTGTTCAGAGCGCTTCTCGGAGGGAAGTTTGATAAAGAGGCACTCCTTGAAGGGCTCGGGACGATATGGTCGGTTCCCTCCATCTACTTCAAGCCCTATCCTGCAAATCACTTTACCCACGCCGGGATTGACGCTGCCATGGCGCTTAGGGCTCGCGGCGTGCGCCCAGAGCAGGTAGAAGCGCTGCGCTTGGGGGTGGCTGGTCCTGTGATCCATACAGTGGGGGAACCCATTGAGGCAAAGCGGAATCCGAAGACCGGCTACCAGGCTCAGTTCAGCGGACCCTATACAGTCGTGGCTGGGTTACTCGGCGGCCACGGGCTCGGTGTGGGCCTCGATGACTTCACTGATGAGCTCGCCGTAGATCCCTGGCGGCGAGAGCTCATGTCCAGGGTCCAAGTGGTTGAAGATCCACAGTGCACCCTGGCATTCCCGGACTCCTTTGGCGCAGTGCTCACCGCCAAGTTGACCGATGGCACAGAGATCACAGAGCGGGTACAGGAGAGCAGGGGTGGGCCCAACAGACCACTTTCGGAAGAGGAGATCGCTGTCAAGTTCTACGACAACGCCTCTAGGGTGCTGGCGGCTCAGAGCGCAGCTGCGCTGGAGGCCACCATATGGTCCCTTGGGGACCTGGAGGATATCTCGCCCTGCTTGGCACCTAGAGCGACACCCAAAGGACTCAAGAGCTAGGGCCCGTGTCCCCATGCAGGATTGGAGATCCGATGAGCCGGTGGCTCTTTAGACGGAGCCATAGAGGCTCTTTAGACGGAGAAAGGAGCAGAGACCTTGGCCAAGTATGACCTTGCGGTGACTGGAGGCAGGGTGGTCATCCCTTACTTAGGAGAGCAAGCCCTTGACATAGGGGTGCGCGATGGGAAGGTGGCTGTGCTCGCAGAGAAGATCGCACCTGAGCAGGCTGAGGAGCGCGTAGACGCAACCGGCAAGGTGGTACTTCCGGGTGGGGTTGATAGCCACTTCCACCTTGGAATCTATCGAGACCTGAGTACAGATGCTGAGAGTGAGACCACCTCCTCTGTGGTGGGAGGTGTGACAACCGTGCTCTCATATTTCCGCACGGGAAGCCACTATCTGGGAAAGACGGGACCTTACAAGGAGATCTTCCCTGAGGTGCTGGGTGCAGTGGAAGGCCATGCCAAGGTGGACTACGGGTTCCACCTAGCCCCGATGACCTCTGAGCATATAGCAGAGATCCCATGGCTCGTAAAGGAAATGGGGGTTTCCAGCTTCAAGTACTACATGTTCTACAAAGGGCTGAACCTTTCAGCAGACAGCCGGGACGCCCGCGGGTACACGATGGCAGATGAGTACGACTTAGGGCACCTCCTTGAGATCATGGAGGCAGTCTCGAACCTCGATTCCAAGGTGCAAGGGCGCGTGTCGGTATGCCTGCACTGCGAGCAGCCAGAGTTGCTGAGGGTTTTCATAGAGCGGGCCAAGGCCAACCCTGCTTTGAGCGGTCTAGAGGAGTACTCTGCGGCCAGACCGCCACTTACAGAGCGGCTGGCAATTGAAGAGGCAGGAGTTTTGGCCGACGCCACCCAGGTACGGGTGAACCTGCTCCATCTCTCGAGCGCGCTGGCCCTAGATACCGCCACCTCGGTGTCACGGCGCTATCCGGGTCTGGACATTCAAGCAGAGACAACCCTGCATCATTTGGTTCTTTCCACGTCGGATCTAAAGGGACAGGGGATTGGAGGTAAGGTCAACCCCCCTATACGCTCACGCCGGGACAACGATGCGCTATGGGATGGTGTTCGCTCAGGGCAGATTTCCTGGGTGGCAAGCGATCACGCCTGTTGCATGGAGGCGGAGAAGGGCGATGATCTCTGGCACGCTCAACCTGGCTTTGGCGGCACAGCGCTTATGTACCCGGTGCTTATCTCCGAGGGCTACCACAAGCGCGGGCTTTCTCTCTCACGGGTAGCCGAGCTGGCATCTGCCGCACCAGCTCGGGCTTATAATCTGTATCCGAAGAAAGGCACCATTGCAGTCGGCTCTGACGCAGATCTTGCCATTGTGGACCTGGACCTTCAGCTGGCTGTAACCCCACAGCTTTGCCGCTCGGCCCAGGACCACACGCCTTTTAAGGGTGTGGTGGTAAAGGGATGGCCAGTTGCCACGATCCTGCGCGGCAAGCGGCTGCTTGAGAACGGCGAAGTCACCTCCAGTTGGCCTGGTAGGTACATAGCGCGCTGATTGGCTCCAGCCTGACGGTCTGGTGATGGCCCAGCCTTGCCATGGGTAGCCCAACTTGACTGCGCTCATCTTGACACTTCGCCGAAATAGGGTAACCTTAAGTGGAACAGCGTTCCGCAAATGAGATGTGCGGCTGAGGTGCTTTTAGGGCGCTGGTCTTTGTACGAAAGAGGAGGTCTCGGTCAGGTGGCATTGAAGAAGAGCGACTCGCTAGCCTCACAGCCAGCATCCAATGAAGGATCAGCAAAGGGCGTGCTCGGCTCCCCCATGTCCAGGAGGAGCTTGCTAAAGACCATAAGTGGCGGTGTGGTCCTTGCAGGCTTTGGGGGCGGGTTCCTCGAGGCCTGTAGCACCCCAAGCGCAAAGTCCTCCGTGCCGGTTAAGTCGTCCAAAGCGCTCACCGTGCTTATCTCGACGGATCCACCCGCGCTCGATCCAATCAAGTACAACGCAGGACCGATGGAGCGTCAGTACAGGCAGGTTGTAGAGAGCCTCTACGAATGGACCGAGGAAAAGACCATCGTGCCGCTGTTGGCAGCGGCAATGCCTTCCATCAGCCCAGATGGTCTTACCTATACGGTCCCGTTACGCAAGGGAGTGGTCTTCCACAACGGGAAGAGCTTTGGGGCAGACGACGTCAAGTACACCTACGAGCAGTGCATGTTGGAGTCCAACGGGTCGATCTGGCTGCCCAACTTTGCCAAAGTGAGCTCCATTGTAGCCACCGATCCTCACACTGTGACCATCACGCTATCGGAGGTCTTCACGCCATTCCTCTCGGCCATGGCAATGGTTCCCATAATACCCTCCAATGTGGCCTACACCCCAACTGTCTACGCCCGCAGTCTAATAGGCACGGGCCCATTTGCCTTCGATTCCTGGGAGGAGGGCGTGGCAATCCACTACTCCAAGTTCGACAAGTACTGGAGCCCTGGGTTGCCAAAGGCGAAGACCCTCACGTTTTCGATAGTACCTTCCACATCATCTCGGATTGCGAGTCTAGTGGATGGCACAGGACAGCTTATCGACAAGGTGGCGGCCAAGGATGTAAGTGTGTTGACGGGCCGGGGCGCCAAGGTAGACATCCTGGAGAACTCCTCGGTGGTCGATTACATGTACCCCAATGTGGAGCCAGGGCGGTGGACTTCGAACGTGAATGCAAGGTTGGCTGTTGCATGGGCAATGGATAGGAAAGAGATCCTGGACCAGGTTTTCAGCGGGATCGGAGTGGCCGAATCCACCCTTCCTCAGGCCGGAGCACAGTACTACGACACAAGTTACGGATCCTATTTCGGTCAGAGCCCAGATGTTGCAAAAGCCAAGGGCTATGTGACAGCAGCAGGAGGCCCTCCTTCCAAGGCGCTTGAGATAGTGGTGTTGAGCAATGATGTAACTGATGCCACAGCGCCAATTGTCGAACAGAACCTATCGGCGATCGGTGTTCCTTCCCAGATTATTACCCTTGGAGAGACTCCTGCTCTTTCCCGGCTTTTTTCTTTGGATTATGACCTATTCCTGTTGGATGTGACAGTCCAGCAGTCAAGCGGCTTTGGCTCCTACTTAGCCTACCTGGCGGTATATCCGGGTGCTTTTGCAAACTTCAACAAGTTCAACGATCCGACCATGACCACTCTGGTGTCGGCGGCCGTATCTGCCACCACAAGCAGTGCTCAAGCCGCTGCATGGAAGGCAGTCCAGCAGGAATGGGTAAAGCAGGTGCCCCAGGTGCTGCTCGTTACCTCTCACTTCATCGAGGCCGCCAACAAATCCCTTAAGGGCTATAGTCCTACAGGGCTATGTCAGCTCATGAACCTTAAGTATGCTTACGTCTCTTGAGGTGCCCTTAGCGTACCTGGTCTGCAGGGTCTTGCGCTGCGTGCTGTGTGGCAACCACGGTTGAGGCGAGCTAGGACGCTATGGCGCGCTATGCCCTTAAAAGAGTGCTCCAGAGCGTCCCGGTGGTCTTTGTCGTCTCAATTCTAAGCTTTTTGCTCCTCAGGGCTGCGCCAGGAAACCCAGCGCAAGCTCAGGCGGGACTGAACGCGACCCCAAAGGTAGTAGCTGCGATCAGCCGCCAATTGGGCTTGGACAAGCCGTTGTGGACTCAGTACTGGATTTGGCTTAAGGGCATCTTGCATGGGAGCCTGGGAGTCTCCTATACAACGGGACAGCCCGTTACCTCTGTTCTTGCCCCTAGAGTGCCTGTAACAGCAGAGCTTGCGGGACTGTCTGTGCTGCTCACTGTGGTGGTGGGAGTCCCACTTGGGATCTGGTCAAGTCTGCGTAAGGACAAGGCACGAGACCAGCTAACCCGCTTCGGTGCTCTACTGTTTATCGCTGTGCCAAGCTTTGTGATCGGCCTTTTGTTTGTCCTCGTCTTTGGCTGGTGGGTGCATGGCGTCTTGCCCTACGAGGGCTTTGTGCCAATATCGTCTGGATTGGGTCCGAACCTGTCACACCTTGTGCTGCCAGCGCTGGCTCTTTCGCTCGGGCCCATAGGCATCACGGCCCGCTTCACACGCACGAGCATGCTGGAGACGCTCGGGTCTGAGTACGTGCTCTCAGCTAAGGCCCTAGGAGTCCCGCGCTGGCAGATCATCTTGCGAGATGCCCTGAGGAACGCTCTAACCCCGATACTGACTATCCTGGGACTGATAGCAGGTTATCTCATGAGTGGGACTGTGGTAGTAGAGACGATCTTCAGCCTTCCAGGACTTGGGGAGGAGCTGGTTAGCTCCTTTAACAGCAGGGACTACACGGTCACCATCTCGGTCATGATGATCTTTGCGGTCGTCTTCGTGGTGATCAACTTATTGGTCGATGTGATATACGGTTTTGTGGATCCTAGGATCCGACTGGGCTATGTCAGAAGGAGCAGTTGAAGTGGACAGCCTGGTAGCCGCGGCCTCGCCTGGCCCTGCTAATGCAGAAGAGCCAGCCCCGCAGGTGCCTGTAGGTGGGATGGCAAGAGCGCTAATGAGGCGACCACTTGTGGTCATAGGATTGCTAGGGCTGATCATCTTGGCTGTGGTGGTGCTATTCGATCCGGTGATAAGCCCTTACAATCCAAACC
>JAMCQF010000115.1 GCA_023379605.1 Actinomycetota bacterium | reverse complement strand
CCAGGCAGGCAGCGGGAGTAGGGGCATCTGTGGCTCTCGGAAGCCAGAGAACCATTGTGGAGACGTTTTTCCCAAACAAAAGCCTTCTGGCTCGCCCCCAGGACGTGCAGGCTGTTCTGTCAAAGGTGCTTCCTGCAGTGGTCTCCATAAACACCACCGGGTTCAAGGATCCCACTGAGGGAGGTGCGATCGTGGCAGGTGCGGGGACAGGGATGATCCTGACTCCGAACGGTGAGGTTCTCACCAACAACCACGTGGTAGCCGGAGCATCTACGGTCACTGTCACCCTCTATGGCCAGACGCTGGCACGGCCCGCAGATGTGATTGGAACTGATCCGTCTCAGGACGTGGCCCTCGTACAGATTCTCGGGGTTACGAACCTACCAACAGTGCAGTTGGGCAACTCCTCATCTGCTCTCGTGGGAGACAGCGTGCTGGCGATAGGGAATGCGTTGGCCCTGGCAGGAGGTCCAACGGTGACCGAAGGGATAGTTTCTGCGGAAAACCGAAGTTTGACCGCTGAAGAGCCGCTGACAGGGGGAACCGAGCACCTCACTGGCCTGATCCAAACCGATGCCGCTATCAATCCCGGTAACTCTGGCGGTCCGCTGGTCAATTCTGCGGGGCAGGTGATCGCCATGAACACCGCCGTCGCTTCGAGCAGCGCTGGGAACGCGCCAGCCCAGGACATCGGCTTTGCCATCGCAATCAACACCATCAAGCCCCTGATCGCTCAGTTGCGCTCGGGAGGGGTTCATGGACCTAGGGTTGCTCCTGGTCAGACACCTCCCAGCAGCGAGGCAGGTCCGTTGCCTGGCAGTGCCTTCATCGGGGTCGAGGTGGAGACCGTCACTGCGCAGATCGCCCGAGAGGACAACCTCAGCATCTCCAGCGGCGCCTTGGTGGTAGGAGTGTTGGCCGGTTCACCGGCGGCAGCTGCGGGCATCCAGACCAATGAGGTCATAGTCGGGGTGGGCACCACTCCTGTAACCTCGGACACCACCCTTGCGGCGGCCTTGAAGAGCTATAAACCCGGTGAGCAGGCCAGCCTCTCCATAGTGCGCGGCACCCAGCATCTAAGTATCACGGTGGTCCTAGGCTCTGCCCCATAGCTTGGCTGCCCCATAGCGTGGCTGTGACAGGACGGCCACGAGCAGTGCCAGTTCCTTCAGGCCCCTCCCGCACGATTTGTCGTTAGGGTCTAGAGATTGGGTCGAGCTGGATAAAAGGAGCCGGTTGTCGATGCTCAAAGGGCGCTAGGGTGTGGCGGGGTATCTGAAAGCGCGTTTGAACGAGATTAGGAGTCCCATGGCCGAAGAGATGACCGAGATGGTGGACCGCGCAGAGCCTGCCCCCCCGCGCGGTCACGTGCGCATAGTGTACTTAGGTCCTGTAGCGCCGCACTGGGATGTCCAGTCCAGCTACGGTGACAGGGGCCTCATAGCTGCTTTTGCCGAGAGGGTCTATGCGCGTCTCGTGCTGCTTCCTCCAGGGGATCCTCAATTCCGGCGCAATCGCGAGCGGGTGATGCGCGACGCAGAGCGGGAGGGGATAGTGCTCGAGTGGGACCTCGGTGCGCCAGACGAAGAGCCACCGGGAGAAGAGCTTCTAAGCTGAGTCCCAAATGCTCGGTGTCGCATAAGTGGCAGTGATCGCTGGCGGAGGGGTAGTTCCCCAGTCGCTTAGCTATCGGCGTCTATCTCCAGCCGAGCGAGCCAAAGCCCTGGTGCATCGACTTCGGCAGGGGTGGGCAGGTTCTCTTTGGCAGACCAGAGGGTTACAAGCCTTTCCTCGCCTGCACGCTCGATAACGCCCGATATGAACGCGCTTCCGCGTTCGTGCTGGGACTGCTCAAGCTGAAGCCCGAAAAGCGATTCGGCCAGCCGTTCGTCCTCCTCGCGAGCGATCCTCGCACGCCGGAATGCTTCATCAACGGCGGCGAATGCTCCCAGCAGCTTGCGTCCTGCTCTTTGGATCACATGGTCCACAAATCCGAGCACCACTGCTACCAAAGCCGAGAGCTCTTTTAACGCTGCGTCCTGTGCTGGAGTCCTGAGATCACCGAGCAGCTCTTCTGGATTGCTCATGAGGCGCTCCATTGTCGCTGGGTCAGCTGGGTCGAACCTTGCAAGCCAGTCCTGGTCGGGGCGGATCTGCTCGAAGCCTTGAAGGTAAGCACGAACCAGCTCCTCGATGCGCTCGCCTGCTGGCCGGCGACTTAGCAGGACGTGGTGGCAGGTCTCTGACACCGCTGTCCACACCAGGACATCGTCCAGCTGTAGCCCCCATGCCTGCGCAAAGCTGGCCATGTTGGTCGGTACAAGGACAAGCTCATCGGGGCCAGAGCTTCGAAGGGGGAGGCGGTACTGTCCCATGGCGTGGTGAGCCAGATGGCCAATTGCCGATCCGAACTGCATTCCCAACAGGACGGGCTGGAATGCTGAGGCCCACTGGCTGAGCATGCGGCTCATGGCGTCATCCTCGTCGTCATCCCCCTCGGACCACGGGTTCATTGCGCCTAGAGCGCCCATGAGATTGCCCAAACCCTCAGGACCATTGAACTGATCCAGTCCGCCGCTGCCTTCGATGCCACCAAGGCTCTCGAGCACGTTGGTGTCAGAGCCTGGAGCCCCCTCTCCTGGTTGAGCGGGAGAGGGAGTCCCCTTTGGTGGAGCTGTGGCGCTTTGAAACAGCGGCCACCAAGCGTCGGTCGACCTTGCAGCCCACTCCGATCGGGTAACTGCAACCACTCCTAGCATTCGACCCGATGCCGTGGCTGGCATGCCCGTCACCTCAGTTACGTGCAACTCGGCAACGTGGACTATCTCCTCCAGCCTCATGCGCAGAGCTGGATCAACATTGCCTTCCGCTTGCTCGCCAGCTGCTATTCCGACAGCGAACTGGCGGGCCATGGCTTTTTGGGCATCGCTGCCTCCACCGCCGCCGAGCAGCTTGGCTAGGTCACCAAGGATCTGCCCGAGAAAACCGCCACCCGGAAGAGGACCATATTCGCTCACCCTTGCATGGTAGGCGCATCGGCGACGCTAATGGCCGCACCGCCTGTGGGACTGTTGCGATCCCAAGGTGAGCTGGCCTCTTTGTG
>JAMCQF010000114.1 GCA_023379605.1 Actinomycetota bacterium | reverse complement strand
TCACGCTGGGCCACGTAGTTACACTCTTCAACAGTCTCCAGTCCATGGAGCTGAGCTGCTCGCAGCCCAGCTCCATTCACTATCTCCACCACCCTAGAGGGGCTCTCGTTGCGAAACACCCCTACGGTGATTATCCCCGGTGGAAGCCTTTTTGCTATGTCGCCAGCCAATGAGGGAGGCACCTGGCGAACAGATGGCGCGAACACGAAGCCGACTGCGTCAGCTCCCATGGCAACCGCCAGAAGCCCGTCCTGCTCGGAAGTGATGCCACAGATCTTTACAAACATGGACTCTGCGCTCTCTTTTGGGCGACTGGGCCAAGACCCGCTCCTGCAGAACGCAGCTCAGCCAGCGTGCCGGCACGATCGGTTGACCTTATCAGGGCCTCGCCCACAAGGATTGCGTCGAAACCAGCGCCCGCAGCACTGGCTGCCCCTGCGGCGCTGCTTATTCCGGACTCGGCTACCGAGGTCACCTCTTCGGGAATCGCCTCTCCGAGCTTTCGCGCACGATCCTCATGCACGCCAAAGGTGCGCAGGTCCCTCTGGTTGACCCCAATCAAATCAGCCCCAATCTCCAAGGCCAGATCCAGCTCCTCTGTGTCATGCACCTCCACCAGGGAATCCATTCCCAGATCCCTGCTAAGCGTGCAGAGCTCCACAAGCTCTGTCCGGCTAAGAGCTGCGACGATAAGCAGCACGGCGTCGGCGCCCATAATCCTTGCGTCGCAGACATCGGCCTTGGAGACGGTGAAATCCTTGCGCAGGACCGGGAGGTCCACCACCTCACGCGCTGCTTGGAGGTCCTCGGGCGCTCCGGCGAAGAACTCATGGTCAGTAAGGACCGAGATGCAGCTCGCACCGCCGGCTGCATACTGCCTGCAGATATCTACGACATCTAGATCACTACCGAGGACACCCTTGGATGGAGAGCGACGCTTGAACTCAGCTATGACAGCGATACCTTGGCCAGAGGCGGTTCCCTCAGCCGCAAGCGAGAGCCGGAAGCCCCTGGTCTCTGGCAGCAAAGACGCTCTTTTCACAAGAGAGCTCAGATCGCGCGAGTCATCGGCCGCCCGCTTACGGTGAAAAGTAAGGATCTCATCCAGGTATCGGGCCACCACTAGAGCCTAATGGGGGTGTGAGGGAGGGCGTAGCACGATCAGCAGTTGTAGCAGCTGGGAGAGGGGCGCGGGGGGAGGGGTGGATAACCGCCTTCTCCTGTGGATTCTGGGGATTTCGTCTCTCGTGCTGTGGATCTTGCTTGAAGCTCTTCCCAGCCGGTCCGCCGCGGGTCAGGCTGGGTGCCGAGCTGCCGACGGGTGACCACTCCTACAGCCAGGGCCTCCGAGCCCTGGGGTTAGACCGTGGCCCCGCCGGTTGTGAGGAGGGCCTGACCACTGGTGGGATGACGTTGCTCTCGAGAACTGATCCATTAGGTCGCAGGCCGTGTCCTTCTCCGGCTCACCGCAGCACTCGTCGAACAATGAAGGATGGCATGTGATTTTTGTCGGAGACGACTGGGCTGAGGACCACCATGACGTAGTGATCTTCGACGAGACCGGCAAGGCGCTGGTGGGCCACCGGCGGCTGCCTGCGCTCAAGGACCCTCTAGGACGAGAACAAGGCCTGGGGACATCGAACCCGGCCCTCCAACCCGGCGCGGCATGAAGAAATTCTCCATAACCAGCCCCATCCCCTTGACAACTTACGACCGTGGGATGTCTAACTTGTGGCCAGGGGCCTTCAAGGCATCTAGGCATCCATATGCATGAGCCCACCAAGATGAGAGTCTTCCCATATAGGGCCAGGGTCCATACCTGCCCAATTTGCCTACCTGCGAAGATGCTTTATGGCACGCTTTGCCAAGAATGGCGCAAGGTAACGACCGCTGGCGGCCCAGGCACTTGGCCACAGACCGTCCTGGCCGAGGTCGTAGAGAGCCTGCCTACGCCCCAGCGAGTCCCCCATTAGATGGTACGCGACTGCAAAGCGCAGCTGATGCCATGCCCTCACGGTGTCAAAGCCATGAGCCCCAAACTGCACTGAAGCCCTTGGGGCTTCACGAACCATGAGAGCTCTCATCGTTCTATAGACACGATCGAGGTTCTTGCTGTAGCCGTCGGCCATGTCGCGATAGCCCACCAGTGGCTGGTCGAGCTTGGCAATCTTGCCTTCGCAGCTGGCACGCAGCCAAAGGTCCCAGTCCTCCACACCATCAAGCTCGCTGCGAAAGCCTCCGAGCCTGCTCGCCACATCAGCCCGCAGGATCACAGAAGAGGTCTGAAACCTGTTGAGCACAAGGATGTCGCGGTAGTCAAACCAGCTCACACACACTGGATCGTGAGCCTTACCGGTACCATCACAGGCCACACCAATCGCGCGGCTCCAGTCACTGGCGACCAGAACCACATCGGGCCTGCTGGTCGCCAAGCCAAGCTGGGACGCCAGCTTGGTCTCGCACCAGATGTCATCTGCGTCCAAAAATGCGATCCACTCCCCCTTTGCCTCAGCCATCGCCCTGTTGCGAGCCACGCTCGGTCCGGAGTTGTCCTGGCAAATGACTCTCACCGGGCCATCTGCCTCTGCGAGCCGTTCGAGGGTTGAATCAGTTGAACCGTCGTCTACAACCACGATCTCGAGCGGCTGCACACTCTGCGCAAGCGCCGATCGCAGAGCATCTGCGATCGTTGCCTCTCCGTTGAACACAGCGATGACCACGCTCACAGACGGCCACCTGCCCCCGGACCCGTTTGCGCTCATAGCTCACCCATTGCGCGCCGTGCAGGCTTGCAAATAGAGTCCCTTGGCTGCTGCTCACCCATCCAGGCCAGCCATCGAGAACGGACGAGCTTGGATGCTCCGGGCAGCACGGGTCGACTTCCTCCAAGCGAGCCAGGGTGATAACCCAGTGACCTAAGCGCCTCAAGCGCAACAAGCCGATCGTCAAAGCTGATATCCTTGCCACCAAAGTGCTGAACCCTCTCGTGGCCCCTGCCAACTAAAAGAACCACATCGCCCGCTCGTGCTCCAGCTATGGCCTCTATTATGGCTTCGCGACGATCCTCGAGAACGATAATCTCTGATCCGCTTGCATCCAAGGTCCCCAGAAGCATCTGATCTATGATGGCTTTGGGTGACTCCTCCCCCGGGCTGTCCACTGTCAAGATGGCGCGGTCGGCTGCTGCTGCCACACGACCCATCTCGGGCCTTTTCAGCCTGTCCCTCCCACCCCTGGCCCCGACAACTACGTGCACACGCCCTCGTTGCTCAGCCATGCCAGATAGATCGTGAGCAGTAGCGATCAGCGCCTTCAGGGCTTCTGGGGTGTGGGCATAGTCCACAACTACAAGAAAGCGCTGATGAGCGTCCACGATCTCGAACCTGCCTGGCACGGGCATCGAAGAAGCTATGCCCTTCGCCGCAAGGTCTGAAGGCACACCCAGCTCTCGAGCCGCGAGATAAGCCGCTGTCATATTGGCTCCATTCACGGCTCCAACAACTGGTGAAAACAGCTCCAACTCCCCCTCTGGCAAATCGACAACCACCGTTGTGCCGCTAAGGGTGGTCGATGTCACGCGGTAGACAACATCTGGCGCCCCAGCCCTTGCAAAGGTGAGGATCGGCACCTTCGCTTGTGAAGCAAGCCGCATTCCCCACTGGTCGTCAACACAGATGACAGCCCGGCTGCAACGCTCTGGCTTGAACAGCTGAGATTTTGAGAACCAGTACTGCTCGATCGTCCCGTGGTAGTCCAAGTGCTCTGCAGCCAGGTTCATAAACACCGCCACGTCAAAGCAGATTCCGTCCACTCGATGCTGGTCCAGCCCGTGAGAAGAGACCTCCATCACCGCAGAGTCCATGCCAGCACAGACCATCTCCCCAAGGCTACGGTGAAGATCAGGTGCCTCAGGGGTGGTTGCGAGCGAAGGGTGGGGCACGCCCCCTGTTCGCAGCTCTATGCTCCCGATCAGTCCTGGGTCGCGCCCCCCGGCACGAAGGGCACCATGGAGTAGGTAGCCAGTGGTGGTCTTTCCATTAGTCCCGGTGATCCCGGCAAGGCACAGCTTGGCTGCAGGATATCCGTTCAAGGCTGCTGACACATCTCCTAGTGCAAGCCGGACGGAGCTCACAACCAGCTGTGGGATGTCAAGATCTAGCTGCCTGTCAACCATGAGAGCACAGGCCCCGGCTTCTACGGCATCTTGGGCGAAGCGCAGACCGTCGGTTCGAGATCCCCGAATGGCGCAGAACATCCAGCCAGGACGTACCTGGCGGCTGTCTAGGGTCAGGTCGTAGACCAGCGGGTCGAGGTTACCCACCACAGCGGCCCCGGGTACTTTTGCCGAGATGGCCGACAAAGCCATGGGCACTACAGCCATACCGCCTTGAGCTAGCGAACCCGGTCAGACATAGGTGATCCCACTGGCCAAACCCTAAAGGCCACATGCTGAGACACAACTGAATGCCTTTTGGCGCTCTGAGCCACACAGCAGCTTCGGCGGACTGGCAGGCACACTATGGCCCATTTAGACCTCGGCACGGTGTCACCGTAGGTGCCAGATGTTAGGAGATCGTAAAGAACTGATGAGGCTGCTGTTATCGCGCCGGTAGGCTAAAGGTGCTGCAGACCAAGGAGCAGAACCAGCAGACGGTCATGGCAAGCCCATGGTGGCCTTGTGTAGCATAAGAAATGAGTACGGGGGTGCTAGATCCAGCCCATCGGGAACGTTCAGATACCCCGGGGCGCTCCCTGGAACCCCTGTATGTCCGTACTGCCAGACGATCTTGTTGGTATGGGGATCTATCACTATGACCCGGTCGTTGTGGTCGTCGTTGCATATTATGTAGCCATTGGTCGGGATGGGCAGGCAAAGAGACGGCGTGTTAAGAGCGTTCCTGCCAGTGGGCCTGTACCTCCATAAAAGCTGTCCCTGTCTGTTGAACTCGACAACTTGGCCGGGGTCTGAGTAGTCAGCAGTCAAATACACCCCAGGAGAGACCTCGTTTGAGTCAGAGGGATACGCCACTCCTGGGGGATGGGTCGACCATTGGACTTGCCCGGAGGCCAGGTTCAAAGAGTCCACCCAGTCCCCATTTATCTCACTCACAAGATAGTTGCCGTTGGTCATGGGGAAAACCCCATTAGGGCTTCCCCAGCGCTGCGGGGGTTGGTGATAGCAGTAGGGATCGGTGATCCCGATTGTCTTCAATGGCGCATGAGCCCTCGGACCTATGATGAGGATATTGCAGTTCTTTATATCGGCGGTGACAACATCGCCATTGGGCAGCTCCATCGCATCGTCAGGCCGATGCAGCTGGTTTGGACCGCTCCCAGGAACGCCAGGTGTACCATATCGCCACACAATGCGCTTTGTAGCGACATCGATGATGTCAATGACCTGGTAGTCCTCTTCGGTGGCGATGATGTAGTGTCCTCCGGGGGTGAAGAAAGCGTCGTCTGGTATAAGGAACTTCTGACCGGGTGCCAGATCTCCTGGTTGGGGGAACGTCCAAAGGATCTTTCCCTGTGGGGATACCTCGATCAGCCTGTTATTGTGCTTGTCCGCAATCAGCACCGGCCCGGGCAGCACGGCAGGGTTGGACCCCGGCGCAAGGTTTGGACCAGCCTGCAGAGCTTGAGCTTGGCTGCTTGAAGAGCCGCTGGAGCTCCCGGGGCTGGAGTCCTTGGACGCTGCGTGCTTCACCTTTCGGATTGAAGATGGGCTTTTGGAATGGACGGCTGTGTGGCTGGCTGCTGCCGGAAGCATCAATGCCACAATCGCTACTGCCAGAACAAATACAACAGCAACAAGTGTGCGTCGATAGGCCATTTGCCGATAATAGGGTCAGCTGCTCCAGCCAGACGCCCAATCTGCCAACAATTGGCTTGACAAGGACCTTCTTCTCACAGGACCTTCTCAGCCAATGTCAACTTCCATCTTGGATAGATATTGCATTGCCAAGGTTGAGCCAGGGATATCTCTGAAGACCATACTTTGTCCTACCCGCCTCCGTGAGGTTTGTGGTCTAGCTCCCTCTCTCAGTCAAAAGGGGTGGACCTTGGGGAGTATGACTCGAACCGCTTCCCCACAATCGCCGGCCTGCCGATCGGCCTCAGATAGCCGCCAGGGTCTGGCGCGAGCACAAGGCAGCCGGACTGGGCCGCCATGGACCGAAGACCCTCTCGTAGCACCCAGTGCTACGATCGTGGTCATGGCTCGAGACATTACCCAACGCCAGCTCAGGAACGAAAGCGGCGAGATCATGAGGGGATTGGACCGGGGAGAGACCTTCGTCGTCACCCGGCATGGCGTACCCGTCGGGGAGTTGACCCCGCTTCGGCGTCACCGGTTCGTGGATGCGGACACCGTCATCGCTATGTTCAGGGGCGCGCCGAGCGTCGACCTGGCCCGGCTTCGCACCGATCTCGACATCGTTGCACCCCAGAACCCCAGCCGTTGCAGG
>JAMCQF010000113.1:2325-4511 GCA_023379605.1 Actinomycetota bacterium | reverse complement strand
GTGTAGATAGCCGGCTGGGGGCGCCGGGTCCTGGTGTAGATCGCCTGCTGGGTGCCTAGAGCCGGCAGGTCGATCCCCTACCAGCCTCCATCCAGCTATAAAAGCACTCGCCAGGGCTGCAAAGCCGACCCCAGCAAGCAGGTACTCCCCCAGGACCGCGAACGGCAAGAGCCGGGCATTGTAGAGCTTGGTCACAGGATCGACGACGAACGCTATGGCTGAGACAATGCTTATTGTAAGCAGGCTCAATATGAACCGGTCCCGCCTTGCTATGGCCCAGATGACCCCTATTAGCGCGAAAAGGATCACCCACCAGCGCGCATCGGGAAAAAGCATCGCGGCGTAGGTGGTGACCTTCTGGTACCCCATATTGGTCGTGTAGCCAAGCCTCACCACAAAGGGTAGAAGCCACCAGGCCGAAAGACCAAGGCCGAGAGCACCTGTTATCACAAGTGCTCTCAGATTGCTCCAGGTCGGCTTCATCACAGCCCAGATGATGATCCCACCTGCAGCAGCAAACATTGCTGGCACGATATGGCACAAAAACGATGCTGTGTACACGACTGCTGCCAGCGCACGCCGCCTGGGGGTGTCCAGCCCCCTTGCAACCAAGCCAAGGAAGATGAGGGCGAGGGACAAGCTGATCGCAAAGTCGTACTCGCCTGCCAGAGTGGAGGCTATGTTGCCCCCATCGATGGTGAAGGTCTGATCGAAGAGAAACGGGACTGTCGCTACGGCAAGGCAAGCGGGGAGTGGCCTGCGGAGCCGTGCCAGGACCCCCATGGCCCAAGCCGCCACAGGTAGGCTCAGCGGGCCAACGGCTGTTATCAGCTTGAAGGCTATATCGTAAGGGATGATATAGCTTGTGAGGGCTATCATCAGGGACGGAAGGGGGAAATAGAACGTAAATCCGGGGAATCCATCGTACCACTGGGGATCCCAGCCAGTCAGCTGTCCATGGGGTAGAAGATGCTGGCGCATGAAAGCGGGCAGGGCCACGTGCGCTCCGGTATCGCCGCCTGCTGTCAGGGTGGATGAGAACAGCAGAGACGGATCGAGCTGCCAGAAGATAAAGCCGACCGCTGCCGCAATAGCAAGTGCTGTAGAGAGCTGGGGGGCGTTCGTTGCCAGCTTGCTTCTCAAGCTTGTAGCTCTGGCCGACACGGTATCTAGAGCCGACACGGTCTCTACTGCGGTCTCAATGGCCTCGTGCAGCTATGAGCGACACCATCGCCACTGCATTGAAGCTGGCATGGGCGACCATGTTCGGCCCCAGCCTCTTGAAGCGATCTGCGAGCAGGGCCAGGATCATGCCAAACACAGCGAGGCCTGCGAACTGCAACGGCTCGAAGTGCGCCAAGCCGAACACGATGCCGGTTAGGGCTATCCCACCCACCGTTCCCACGGCCGGGCCGAACCGGCCGAGCAGCTTGCGCAGCGATGGGAGCAGCACCCCCCTAAAGAGAACCTCCTCGAAAAAGGGCGCCCCGACCAGAAGCACTAAGCCAAGGCCTATCAAGCCGAGCCCATGCGAGCCATCTCCCAGGTGGCGAGCCGGCTGGCCGAGCTGGTGGGAGAGGCGGGGATTATTGATTATGAATGGCAGGTAGAGCAAGGTGACCAGGAACTGGGATGCCACCCCTATCACCACGCCCAAGGGCAGGTCCAGCGGCTTGAAGAATATGCCCATATCGGAGCGGAAGTTGCCAGTTCCCCTTAGCTTTACCGCCATGAGCGCAGCTCCCCCGAAGCCACACCACAGACCGATCTCAGAGGTGACCAAGAGGCCTGTGGGCAGCACCGAGAGGCTCAAGTAGTGCTGGAGATGGCTCCCATGTCCCGATATGAACGCCCAAAGCACCTCAAAGATTGAAGCGATCAGCTGACCGCCCACATATCCGGCCAGGAAAAGACCGAGCCAGGCCCATGCATCTCCCATCCGGAAGGGGGGCTTGGCGGCGGGCTCCTCGTGCTTGTACGGTCCCATGCCTGAGCCGTAGGGACCTGGCCAGCTCTGAGGTGGCGCTCCCCAGCCAGGCGGTGTCCCCCAACCTTGGGGTGGCTGCTGGCCTGTCCATCCCGGCGGCGGCCCATCTGGCCAGCTCTGAGGTGGCGCTCCCCAGCCGTATACAAGCATCTCAGCCACGCGGCCCCCCATGCGCACGACGATCGCCTCCTCGATCACT
>JAMCQF010000113.1:0-2315 GCA_023379605.1 Actinomycetota bacterium | reverse complement strand
GGCGCTCCCCAACCAGGCGGTGTCCCCCAACCTTGGGGTGGCTGCTGGCCTGTCCATCCCGGCGGCGGCGGCCCGCTGTGGTCTTTCGGATCCTCCTGATCACCTGGCACGTGTCACACGCTAGAGGGTCATCGGAGCAATTGGGGGGCAGCGGTACCCTCCCGGCCGCGCTGGCGCCTACCATGGTGGGATGAGCCGTCAGCCCCAAGATATGCGCCGCGGACGCTTCGGTCCCCAAGGCCCCCCGCAGGGACCTCAAGGTGGCGTGCCCGGACGCAGGCCGGACCAGAGTTGGATGTGGGTCATAGGGCTCATCGTCCTGCTGGTTCTAGCTTTCGCAGTTGTCCCAGGTCTCGTGTCCAACCACACCAAGCGCACCGAGCTGGGCTTTTCCAAGTTCTCCTCGGACGTCTCGGCCAAGCAGGTAAAGACAGCTGTGGTAGACAACACCACCGGCGTGATAACAGGCCAGCTGAGAAACGGCGTCAACTACACCGTCAACGGCCCGAACCCGGTGGACAACAGCTTTGACAAGACCATGCTCAAAGACGGTGTGGTGGTCAACTACGTCACCACTGGCCAGAGCCTTTGGCCCACGATCATCCAGGGACTCATCTTCGTCCTGCTGTTCGTAGGGATATTCGTATGGTTCTACAGGCGCTCGCAAGGCCAGATGTCCTCGGTCATGTCCATAGGAAAGTCCAAAGCTCGCCTGTACTCCACCGAGCGGCCGAAAACGACTTTTGCCGACGTAGCCGGTTACCCAGGTGTAAAGCAAGAGATTAAAGAAGTGGTGGACTTCCTTAAGTACCCATCGCGCTTTAAGGAGATCGGCGCTCGTATTCCAAGAGGCATCTTGCTCGTGGGTCCTCCAGGCACGGGAAAGACGCTTCTCGCCCGTGCGGTGGCTGGCGAGGCAGGCGTGCCCTTTATGTCTGTCACCGGATCGGACTTTATGGAGATGTTCGTCGGAGTGGGTGCGAGCAGGGTTAGAGACATGTTCCAGACCGCTCGCAAGGAAGCCCCTGCCATCGTGTTCGTAGACGAGGTGGACTCCATCGGCCGCAAGAGGGGCGCGGGCATTGGCGGGGGCCACGATGAGCGCGAGCAGACCCTTAACCAGATGCTCTCGGAGATGGACGGCTTCGACGCCACCGAGGGCATCGTCATGATGGCAGCCACGAACAGGCCCGACATCTTGGACCCCGCCCTGCTGCGCCCGGGGCGCTTCGACCGCCAGATCGTCGTGCCTCTGCCGGACTTAGATGAGAGGCTTCCGATACTCCAGGTCCATTGCCAGGACAAGCGGGTCGATGACGATGTCGACCTTGCCCTCATAGCGCGGGGGACCCCTGGGATGAGCGGTGCCGATCTCGCCAACCTGGTCAATGAGGCGGCCTTGCACGCAGTGCGCAGGGGGGCGAACGCGATCGCGATGGAGGACTTCGATGCAGCTCGCGACCGGGTTCTCATGGGACAGCGCCGTGAGGGTACCGTGCTCTCCGATGAGGAAAAGGAAAGGGTTGCCTACCATGAGGGCGGCCATGCCGTGCTCGCGTACGTGCTGGAGAACGCCGATCCGGTTCACAAGGTCACCATCCTTCCCAGTGGGATGGCCCTGGGGGTTACCCAGCAGCTTCCTTTGGAAGGGCGCCACATCCACAGCAAGGAAGGGATCGAGGAGGCGATCGTCGTGCGCATGGGGGGCCGCGTGGCTGAGATGCTTGTATACGGCGATCTCTCCACGGGAGCGAGCAATGACCTGGTCGGCAACACGGAGCTGGCGAGGAAGATGGTTCGTGAGTGGGGCATGAGCGAGCGCATTGGGCCAATGGCTTGGGGCTCCCAGGGAATGGTCTTTTTGGGCGAGGACCTCATGCACTCCCGGGACTACTCCGAGAACATGAGCGGCATCATAGATGAAGAGGTCGACCGGATCCTAAGAGAGCAAGAGGCCCGAGCATTCGACCTGCTGAGCAAGCACCGGGAAGGGCTGAACGCGGTTGCAGCTGCCCTGCTTGAGAAGGAGACGATCAGCGGTGCTGATGTTGCTCGATTGGTGGACGAGGCCTACGGGCGGCCAGTGCATGAGAACGGCAAGCGCAGCGCCGTCGCTCAGCTAGACGGGGCCATTGATGCCCTTGATGCCCCTGCCACGCTAAATGGCTCGTCTGAGGATATCTCGGTTGGACAGGGAAATGGTAGCTCTCACACCTCCGACTCACCAGAGGGCCCAGAGGACGGACCCGTGGCCACCGCTGGTTCCCAGCCAGGTTCCACCAGGCCAGCTCCCGGGCACTCCAGCTAGCTGTCAG
>JAMCQF010000112.1 GCA_023379605.1 Actinomycetota bacterium | reverse complement strand
TCGCACATCTCCCCGAGCGGCAGGAGGTGGCCAAGCTTGAAAGCGAGTTGGAAGAACACAGTCGCTCGATCCAAGCAGTGGAGAGCGAGCGGGATCGCTTGGCATTGCGCCAGGCTGAGCTGGAACACGATATCGAGGCGGCATCAGCCCGAGTGAAAGCCATAGAGGTCAGGATGTATGGGGGTCAAGTCTCTGCGTCTCGTGAGCTTGAGGCCATGGCCAACGAGGTGACTTCTATAGATGCTCGTAGACGCAACCTTGAAGATGCAGAGCTTGAAGTCATGGAGGAGCTGGATCCTGTTGAGAGAGCGCTTGGGGATCTAGAGGCTGCCCGGCACAGGCTTTCCGAGGAGCTGGATGAGGCAAGATCGAGGCTCCAGGTCGTGGCCTCTGGCCTGCAGAGCCATATAGCCGATCTTAGGCAGGAGCGGTCCCGAAGAGCTGATGGGCTTCCTACCGGGTTGTTGGAGCTTTACGAGCGCATCCGCAGCCGGCTTGGCGGGGAGGGCGCAGCCCGCCTCGTCCACGGCTCGTGCACGGGATGCCACCTGTCACTACCCTCTGTGGAGCTGGACAGGATAACGAGGGCACCAGCTGATGAGATAGTGACCTGCGACCAGTGCGGTCGCATCCTCGTGCGTTGAACAGGCGCGGCGCCCAAAGGTGCTGATCCTTGCTCGCCACGGGCAGTCCGAGGCGAATGCTTCGGGTCTTCTGCTGGGTCGAACTGATTCGCCGCTTACAGCGCTTGGCTATGAGCAGGCGCGAGCCCTCGGCCGAGCGCTTGGACACGAGCTAGGCGGGGTGGCCGCGAGGATGCGCCCAGTAAAGATCGTCTCCAGCCCCCTTGCCAGAGCCCTGGCTACCTCAGCAGAGATTGCCACCGGGCTCGCAGCCGGTGGCCCGGCAGAGATTGCCACCGGGCTCGCAGCCGGTGGCCCGGCAGAGATTGCCACCGGGAGGTTCCCTGGGGACAGACCAGGTGCGGGATCTTCATGGGCGCCTATGGGGATCACCGTGGATGACAGATGGATCGAGGTAGACTATGGCGATTACGAAGGCGAGGAGCTTACACAAGTTCCTGCCGAGACCTGGGCACTTTGGCGAAAGGATCCCAGCTTTCGCCCACCCGGTGGTGAGAGCTTGAGCGAGGTCGCTGAGCGTGTGGGACAGGCCTGCGAGGAGCTCGTCGATCAGGCGTGTGACGCAGATGTGGTCGTGGTCAGTCATGTCTCACCGATCAAGGCCGCGCTTGCCTGGGCGCTGGACAGCGATGTTTTGCTGGCTTGGAGACTTCACCTCTCGGTAGCGTCGATGTCTCGCATAGCTTTTGACCAGGGCCACAGGCGTCCGGTGCTCCATTCGTTCAACGAGACCTGGCACCTAGCAGGGATAGGTTGAGCGGGCCAGTGCTTGCGGGCTCCACAGGAGTAGTAGTAGAAACAGGCGGGGACAGCACGGCAGGCGAGCCGATCCCCTGCTTGGGTTGCCTGGTGCGGTCCTGGTCTAGGTCTGATCAGCTTCTCTCGTAGCGTCCATGCCGAGCGCAACTCTTAGCTCATCGAGATCTCGCCTTAGTGCGGCAATCTCCGATGTGAGCTCGTTCAGCCTTCTAGAGATATCAGGGCCTGACTCGGCTTGCAGGTGCTCTGGTTGGTAGGGAGGTTCTATCGTGGTCCCGCTTGAGTGTTGGGGCTGGCCGGGCTCTTTCTCCATGCTTGTGGCCGTTGCGTAAGAGGCGTGGCTTGGAGGGAGCTTCGGCGAACGAAAGGCTTGATCTGCCTGGCCGCGCGTTCCGAGCAGATGGCAGTAGCGGTCTTCCTTCTGGCCTGGCCTCCGGGTCCTGCGCTCTACAAGAGCCGGATCGCGACCGTGCATCCAGTCGAGCTCCGCTTCGACCTCTGAGAGGCTGGAGAAGGAGGCCATCCGATCTGTTCGGGAGCGCAGCTCACCTGAGGTCTGAGGGCCGCGCAGCAATAGACATGCGAGCAAAGCTAGCTGCTGACTCTCCAAGCCTAGCACTTCGTCGAACAGGTGCTGGTAGCGCAAGACCGATCTTCCGTGAGATGGGTGAACGAACCGGGCCAAGCCCTTGACCTTTAAGCTGCGCACAGCCTCCTCGACTTCTTCTTCGCTGTAGGAAACGACAGGGTCGCGATTTGAGGTCTGGTTGCATGCCAAGGTGAGCGCGTTCAAGGTCAGCGGGTACTGCTGTGGGGTTGTGAGCGCTTTCTCAATCAAGCACCCAGCAACCCGCTGCTCATGCTCAGTCAGGTCCACCTCTGGGAGCATAGAAGATCTACCGCGCGAGTGGTCGAAGTGCGTGTGGCGGTGAGCCGGCCTATAGGCGGGGTTCTGTACCCCTGCACCTAAGGTGCCGGGGTGGTGGTCATCCATCTAAGCGGTCTACCTGGGGAATGGCCAGGGCATGTGCATAAGCTCCTGCTCTGGACCGGACGGGCAGCCCGTTTCCCACGCTTGACCTTGCTCCGGATGGGGTTTGCCTAGCCGTCCAGGTCGCCCTGGTCGCTGGTGCGCTCTTACCGCACCGTTTCACCCTTGCCTGTGCGGGCTCTAGCCTGCCATCGGCGGTCTGTTCTCTGTGGCACTTTCCTGCGGGTCGCCCCGACTGGCTGCTAGCCAGCATCCTGCCCTGTGGAGCCCCGACCTTCCTCGACCCGGATCGAAGCAACTCGACCAAGCCGCGACCACCCGGCCGGCTCACCGTCTCCACCATCGTGCCACATCTGCAGCCCAATTGTCTTGCGTCCGGCAGCGCTTGAATAGGAGAGACACGCGTTGCACACCGCAAGCCGCTGCCGGCCCGAGCACCTCATTGCAAAGCTCCTCATTCCCAAGCGCTCCTGGGCTCTACTAACCTCTTGTCTCGTGTCACCGCCGCCATATCGTCGCCAACACCCCAAGGTAGGTGGCACAAGAGCGATGCGTTCCAGGCCGCCAGCGCTTTTCTCGGGTGATGAGGGCGAAGCTGACCTGGCACTGACCATAGGAGAGCTCTACAGGCGGCTTGGCGAGGCGATACAGGGGGCCTTCCCAGAGGAGCTCTGGGTGACAGGTGAGATCCGCTCGCTGTCGGTGAGCGCGGCTGGGCATCACTACATAGACCTGGTGGATCATAGTGGAGGTGCCAGGGGGGGCGATGCCGTGCTCAAAGTAACATGCTGGCGCTCGAACTGGCCGGGGATACAGCGGCTTTTGGACCGGGCGAGCCTGGAGCTGGAAGAGGGGATGGTTGTTCGGGTGAAGGGCCGGCTCTCTGTCTGGGATGGTAACGGATCTATCACTTTGGCGATGACGGCTCTTGATACCGAGGCTCTGCTTGGGCGAATTGCGGCCGAGAGGGCGCGGGTGCTTGCCGCGCTCGCGGCAGATGGTCTGCTTGACCGCAACCGAAAGCTGCCGCTTTCCCTGGTGCCGCTCAAGGTCGGTCTTGTTGCCAGTCCAGGCACAGAGGGATTCAGGGACTTTCTCGGCCAGCTCATGGCCTGTCCGTTCGGCTTCGAAGTGGTGGTTGTACCCAGCTCTGTTCAGGGTAGAGACGCGCCAGTGTCCCTGGCAGCGGCTCTCGATCGTTTACAGGACGAAGAGCTGGATGTGGTGGTTCTGGTGCGTGGCGGAGGGTCAAAAAGCGATCTGGCAGCTTTTGACGCCGAGGCGGTGGTAAGGGCGGTTGCTATGAGCCGCCACCCTGTTTGGGTAGGCATAGGCCACACCGGGGACCGCTCCTTGACCGACGAGGTCGCGAGCAGATCCTTTGTGACGCCGACTGAGTGTGGTCAGGCGCTGGTCCAAACTGTGGGGCGGTACTGGTCGTCAGTCAGCGCGTCGGCTGTCCGCCTGGCCCGCTCAGCAAATCTACAGCTGCAAAGCGAGGAGCGACGGATCTCGAACCCAAGGCAAGGTCTGAGGGTACGA
>JAMCQF010000111.1 GCA_023379605.1 Actinomycetota bacterium | reverse complement strand
GCGCAGGATGAACGTATGCACTTCCTGCATAAGAGCAGGACGGGTGGTAAAGCCAGCCAGGACCAGCCGCTCCAGCTCATCGTGAGCGTGACCGCTCTCATATAGGCATCGTGAGCGTGACCGCTCTCATATAGGCATCGTGAGCGTGACCGCTCATAGGGGGGCCTGGCTCAGCTGAAGTCGTGTTGGTAGCCGTAGATTGGGAAAGGCTCCCCATCGAGCAGCCTGTCCTCAGCTTGAGCCGTGCATTTGCCTATTACGAGCGGAGTCCTAAGGCCACAGGCCTCGAACTCCCTTAGGATCTCTGCAGCACTGGGCGCAGCGATGATGAGCTCGTAGTCCTCTCCGCCACCCAAGGCGTCCAAAAGTGTGGCACCCGGCGAGACAGGAACACGATCGAGAGAGATCCCAACACCAGACGATCTGGCAAGATGGTCGAGATCGATCGCCAAGCCATCCGATATGTCAATCATCGCAGCAGCGCCCGCCCGACGAGCACTGCGACCCTCAGCAAGCTTCGCCACCGGTCTTCGGTGAGCCCAGGTGGGGTCTGCAACCCCGCTGGAGCCAGGGTCGCGCTCTGGCAGCGTCTTTGAGCGGGTGGCCCGAAGCTGTGCAAGACCGGCGGCGGCAGCTCCCAACGGGCCGGTCACCAGCAGCCAGTGCCCTGGCTTGGCCCCTGAACGGAGAACGGGGGGAGTGCCATCTCCTGTTCCAACCACTGCCACAGAGATGACCAGCGTCTTAGAGTTCGACAGATCCCCACCTACCACAGGGCACTCATGCGCTTCGCAAGCAGCTGCTATGCCTGCATAGAGCTGCTTGATCTGCGTACCTGGCGGTGCTGCTACCGATACGAGAGCCCACAGAGCCCTCCCACCCATAGCCGCGATGTCGCTCACCGAGCTTGCAAGTGCCTTCCAGCCCATGTCCTCTAGGCTCACGAGCTCCAGGTCTGCATGCACACCGGCCACAGTGAGATCGGCGGTTAGCAGTATAGGACCGCTGTCTCCTCCAACCACTGCCGCGTCGTCGCCAATCCATGTCTCATCAGCAGGTGGGCTATCGAGCAGCGCCTCGATGAACTGCAGCACCCCCTGCTCGCCGTTCTGTCTGGGTAAATAGCTCATAGAGCCACTGTTGCCGATCTGTGGCTCATAGAGCCACTGTTGCCGATCTGTGGCTCATAGAGCCACTGTTGCCTGCAAGCCGGCATCGCCGCCAAGCCCAACCAGAGGTCATACCAGCTCTACTGATTGGCAGCAAGATCCTCTCATTTCCAGAACGCTTATTTGTCCAGCTGTGGGCCCCTGTGTTTCCCTTACGGTCTCTTTGGGCCTACCATCGGATAGGTAACACTTTGGATACATCTGGGGCCTTCTGCGCGCCGATGTGCCCGAGTGCAGAAAGGAGCAATGGATAACCGTGAGCAATCCCGCAACTAGCAATACGAAGCTGCTGTCATGGGTCGAGGAAGTGGCCCGTCTTACCAAGCCTGAGCACGTGGAGTGGTGTGATGGCTCAGCAGAGGAGTACGGGAGATTGTGCCAGTTGCTCGTAGACCAAGGAACCTTCAGCCGTCTCTCCGAAGCCAAGCGGCCTGCCAGCTACCTGGCGCGGTCGGACCCCGGGGACGTGGCAAGGGTAGAGGACCGCACATTTATCTGCTCCAAAGAGCAGGCCGATGCCGGGCCTACCAATAACTGGCGTGATCCTATCGAAATGCGTGAAACCCTCACGGAGCTGTTCCGAGGCTCAATGCAGGGGCGAACCATGTATGTTGTCCCATTCTCCATGGGCCCGCTGGGTTCGCCAATAGCCCATATAGGGGTGCAGTTGACGGACTCTCCATATGTCGCCGCCTCCATGAGGATCATGACACGCATGGGCACTGGCCCGCTCGATGTTCTAGGCGCCCAAGGGGAGTTCGTGCCGTGCATGCACTCACTTGGTGCTCCCCTCTCACCTGGTGATGCTGACGTGCCATGGCCATGTAACGCGGACAATAAATATATCGTTCATTTCCCAGAGACACGAGAGATCTGGTCTTATGGCTCCGGTTACGGGGGCAATGCCCTGCTCGGGAAGAAGTGCTTCGCGCTGCGGATCGCTTCAGTCATGGCCAGAGACGATGGATGGCTTGCTGAGCACATGCTCATCTTGAAGCTCACCTCCCCTGAAGGCGAGGTGAAGTACATAACCGGCGCGTTCCCTTCTGCATGCGGCAAGACGAACCTCGCAATGCTCGTGCCCACCCTTGCAGGCTGGAAGGTTGAGACCATAGGCGACGATATCTGCTGGATGAAGTTCGGAGCAGACGGTCGGCTATACGCGATCAATCCCGAGGCGGGCTTCTTCGGAGTCGCGCCGGGGACCAACAAGAAGACGAACCCGAACGCAATGGCAACCATGGAACGCAACTGCATCTTTACCAACACGGCGCTGACCGACGACGGGGATGTCTGGTGGGAGGGTATGACACAACCTCCACCTGCCCATTTGATAGATTGGCGCGGGCAGGACTGGACGCCGGAAAGTGGTCGGCCGGCTGCCCACCCAAACTCGCGCTTTACCGTCCCAGCCAGTCAAGACCCCGCCATCGCTCCCGAATGGGAGGACCCAGCTGGCGTCCCGATATCCGCGATCCTCTTTGGCGGGCGGCGCTCCTCAACGGTCCCGCTGGTCGTGGAGTCCTTTGACTGGGGTCACGGAGTGTTCCTCGGCTCGATAATGGCGTCAGAGACCACGGCTGCAGCCACCGGGGCTGTAGGAAAGCTACGACGAGATCCTTTTGCGATGCTTCCGTTCTGCGGCTACAACATGGCGGATTACTTTGCACACTGGCTGGATATCGGTACCCGAACAGAGCCCGACAAGCTACCTCGGATCTTCTATGTCAACTGGTTCAGAAAGGACCCGTCCGGCAGATGGCTATGGCCAGGGTACGGGGAGAACTCCCGCGTGCTGAAGTGGGTATTCGAGAGGGTCCAGGGAACCGGAGGTGCACTGGACACACCTATAGGTCGTGTCCCGGCTCCGGGAGCGATCGACGTGTCTGGGCTAGACATATCTGGTGATGACTTAGATGCCCTCGCGGAGGTGAGCAGGGACGACTGGATGGCAGAAGTGCGCTTGATCCGCGAGCATTTTGCCATCTTCGGAGACCGCCTGCCCTCCCGGCTCAGCGAAGAGGTCGACAAGTTGGAGCAGCGGCTGAATCAGTCCTTATAGGAAGCTCCTCGGGGACCTGCTAAAAGAGATTGTCCCTCCGATCCCCAGCTGGTCAGCAGGGCTCAGGCCCTCCTGGGTTAGTGCTTGATGGAGCGCTTTACCACGCGATCAGGACGGCTGGCCCAAAGCGGGCTCAGGTGCTCCTGCGGTAGTGCTTGATGGCCCTGCGCCCAGTCAGGTAGGAGACCCCCGAGACAGCCACCACGGCTGCTATGGAGATATCGCCAGCCACAAGCGGGATGACAAGGGCCACAGGAATTAGGGCACCAAGCACCCAAACCAGCTGGAACCTTGTCTCGAAGCGAGCGAATGCCCTGCCCTGGGCTCCCTGTGGGATGTGCTTTTGCACCAGCGCATCAAAGGAAGGCTTGGCCGTAGAGAACGCCAGTCCCATCCCAAGGGTAAGAGCCGGTTGTATTATCAAGTCCCCTACCGCTGCTGCAGCCACCGCAAGGGCTACCACGAGTCCCATCGCGATCAAAAGTATCTGCTGCTCGGCCAGGATCCGGCGAAGGCGGGGTACCACAAGAGAGCCCAGCATGGAGCCAGCTGAGCTCGTGGCCAGGGCTAGGCCGTACCACCACAAAGCCGCATGGTCCCGGCGCAATGCGAAGGCTAGCATCAAAGTGAGAAAACCCACAGCCCCTCTCAACACCGAGATGGCCGTAGCTGCAAGCAAGGCCTCTGAGGCTGCCGGAGGCAGGAACCTGCCTCCGAGGAGCTCCGAAGCGTCCTGCTGTCCGGCAAGCTCATCCCAGCCGGAGTAATCCTGGGAACCAGTTGAGGCTGCTGAGTTATGGACCGAGCTGGTAGAGCTGGAATCCATCGCAGTTTTCGGGGAACTGGCCCGCTGAAGGCCATGAGCAGTGCGCGACAGCCTAAGGGCAAACACGCAGGCTGCTGCAAAGACGAAAAAGTCCAGCCGCAACACCCATGCTGCACCGAGCAGTTTTAGGACGACGACAGCGGGAATGGAAGCTGTGAGCCCCGCCAGGGAAGCCAGAAGGGCCAGGCGGGCGTTGGCTGACGCAAGCAGATCCCCATCCACCATCACAGAGGGCACGATCGAGCTCTTGGCCACCATGTAAAGCTTGGAGAGCACAAGGATCGCAAAGGCCTCCGGGAACAGCAGCAGGCCTTTAAGATCCGATGCCATAAACGGGCAAACCACAGCACTCCCAGCCGCCGCCAGTACCACCATCGCGCGACGCGAACCTCTCCCGCGATCCAATAGCGGTCCCAGCAGAGGAGCTACGACCGCAAAGGGAGCCATGGTGATAAGCAGGTAAAGTAAGATT
>JAMCQF010000110.1:3317-17029 GCA_023379605.1 Actinomycetota bacterium | reverse complement strand
CAGGCAGCGGTAGGGGGGCGGATAGTCGCCAGGGAGACTGTCAAGGCCAAGCGCAAGGACGTGATAGCAAAGTGCTATGGGGGCGATATCACCCGCAAGAGGAAGCTCCTCGAAAAGCAGAAGGAGGGCAAGAAGCGGATGAAGAGTATTGGGCGTGTGGAGGTCCCCCAGGAGGCCTTCGTGTCCGCGCTGCGCTTGGAGGACTGATCGGTTTGACCCCCAGAGGCCCAAGATCCTCTGGCACTCGGTAAGATCGAGTGCCAGAGGTCACTGCCGCCACACACAGATACGACGGCACCAGTGTCGGGTGAGCCGGTGAGGAGCGATGAGGAACTGTGAAGATGCTTGACGATCGCAAAGCAGCCATCTTGCGAGCGGTGGTCAGCGAGTACATAAAGACCGCCCAGCCGGTCGGGTCCTCACATATCGCTGCCAGCCCTGGGATCGGCGTTTCGTCGGCGACCGTGAGAGGCGAGATGGTGCACCTGGAGAGCGAGGGATATCTAGTCCAACCCCATACCAGCGCGGGGCGCGTGCCCACCGAGAAAGGCTATAGGTTCTTTGTCGACCAGCTCGGAGGAGTGGGCCGGCTGGGTGCTGCCCAGCGGATGCAGGTGAGGGAGTTTTTCGCGTCAGCCCACGGTGAGATCGAGTACGTGCTGGAAAAGACATCCCGGCTGCTCGCACAGCTCACTGGTTGGACAGCTCTGGTGGTGGAGCCCCCAGCAGACTCCTCGGTCATCCGGGCAGCCCAAATTGTCGACATGGGAGGGTCCACGGCGCTTGCGGTGCTTGTGCTCTCCAACGGCGTAGTGGAGAAATACCCCATAGAGCTACCCTCAGAGCTCGATTGCAGTGTTATTGGCGAGGCATCTGCTCGGCTTGCTGCAAGGGTGATAGGCAAGCACCCAAGATCGCTCAGTTCAAGTTCAGCCTTTGGGGAAAGACTCGAAGGTGACCGCCCGGATAGCTCTCCTGGGCCTCTTTCCAGTGCTGGGGGAGACCGAAGTAGCTCCGAGGGCAGTGCAGCTGGTGGAGAGGGCGCAGCGGCCAAACAGAGCTCGCGAACCACTGGCAGGGGGTCTATCTCTACAGCTGAGGACTTGGTGGATGCCGTGTGCTTTGCGATTGGATGTGGCGAAGGATCTGCTGAGTCAGGCCAGGTCTTTGTGGGCGGAGCTTCGCAGATGGCAGCGGCGTTTGACGCGGTCGAGACAGTGCGGGAAGTCCTGGGCATACTCGAGCAGCATCTGGTGGTTGTGACGCTTCTGCGCGACGTGCTGGATCGAGGACTTTCGGTCGCTATCGGAGTCGAAGAGCACGGCTTGGAGCCTTTGGCCGCCTGTTCGGTGGTTGTTGCTCCTTACGAGGTGGAAGGTAAGCCATCTGGGACCGTGGGCGTTCTCGGCCCAACTCGGATGGACTATCCCCGAGCGCTCGCAGCGGTGTCAGTGGTGGGCGAACAGCTCTCTGAACGCTGGAAAGATGCGGGAAGGTCTGGGAGCGGGTCCAGGAGCGGTAATGATGGTGGGGTGCGAGCTGTGGAGAGCGAATGATGGCCGAGGATTACTATTCCCTGCTGGGCGTTAGCCGATCTGCAAGTGAAGATGAGCTAAAGAGCGCCTACCGCAAGCTGGCTCGAGCGCTGCACCCGGACGCGAACGGCGGAGATCCCCAGGCAGAGGCCCGCTTCAAGGAGGTAACGGTTGCCTATGAGACCCTAAGGGACCCCGAGCGGCGCAGGCGTTACGACATGTTCGGGCCAGAAGGCATCCAAGGATCGCCTGGCGGCATGGATCCCGGCGCCTTTTTCGGTGGGGGCCTGGGAGGTTTGTTCGATGCCTTCTTCGGCTCTCCGTCCGGACGGAGCAACAGGCGCACGGGCCCTATGCGGGGCAGCGACGCCGAGGTGGTGCTGCGTCTGGAGTTCGAGGAAGCGGTCTTCGGTGCCCGACGCGATGTCGTGGTGAGAGAGCTGGTGCGCTGTGAAGAGTGCGGTGGCAGCGGTGCCAGGGCTGGGACTACGGCTACCAGGTGCCCCGATTGCGGGGGTAGTGGGGAGGTCCGCCGGGTCCGCCAGTCCATCCTGGGCCAGGTGGTTACCGCCTCGACGTGCCCGAGATGTCGCGGGACCGGAGAGGTAATCGCCAGTCCGTGTCCGGTCTGCCGTGGAGAAGGAAGGGTCGAAGAGGACCGGACGTTCACCGTAGAGGTCCCAGCAGGGGTGGAGGACGGGACCACCTTGCGGCTAAATGGGAGGGGGCCGTCTGGATTGAGGGGCGGTCCACCGGGGGACCTGTTCGTGCACCTCTCAGTGGCTCCCCATGAGCGGTTCGAGCGCGCTGGTGACGATCTGGAGACTACGGTGCATGTGGCCATGACCCAAGCTGCGCTGGGGACTGCACTGGTGGTCGAGCTCCTGGACGGAGCAGAGAGCCTGGTGATCCCGCCAGGCTCTCAGACAGGCCAGACCTTCCGGTTCAAAGGTCACGGCGTGCCCCGTCTAGGGGGGCGGGGAAGGGGCGATGTCATAGTCCACCTGGTTGTGGACACCCCCACAGAGCTCACGCGGTCCCAGGAGACGTTGCTGCGCCAGCTTGCCGAAGAGCGCTCAGAGCCGGTAAATGAGCACTCTGAGGGGATATTTTCTCGACTCCGCTCCGCCCTAAGCTAAAACCTGTGGGTCAGCTGCCAAGAGAGGCCCACGCGCTGGTCTATGTGAAGGACTTGGATGAGCTCAAACTGGAAGAGGGTGACGACCGCCATCTGAGGAGGTCTCTTAGGCTGGGCCCAGCAGAGCCTGTGATTGCTGCTGATGGCAAGGGCCGTTGGCGGTTGTGCCGCCTCCACCCCACAGAGCCAGGCTTTCTTGAGCAATCCGGCCCATTGGAGATCGACCCGCCTGGCTTTCCTGAGATCACCGTCGCATTTCCGCCCCTCAAAGGGGAACGAACCGAGCTCGCTGTACGTGGCCTGACCGAGCTTGGGGTGGACCGCATAGTTCTAATCGATACAGAGCGCTCTGTGGTGACCTGGGATCCTGCTCGGGCCGCTCAGAGACTATTGAGGCTGGAAAGGGTGGCCAAAGAGGCGGGCATGCAGTCTCGAAGGGCACGTCTTCCCCTGATAGAGGGTGTGCTCGAGGTCTCGGCCTGGTTGTTGCAGGGTGCTGGCCGCCACAGGGCTGTGGCGCATATGGGTGGTGGCCCGCCCGATCTCAACACTTGTGAGGTGGCAGTGGGGCCTGAGGGAGGGTGGGACCGCTCAGAGTTAGACATTGCTCATGTGAGGGTGGGACTTGGCCCCAGGGTGCTCAGGGCTGAGACCGCAGCTTTAACTGTGGGCGCCGCGCTGTGCCTCCTGCGTGAGGGAATTGTGCGCTCTGCAGCCACGGAGCGTTTCAGATAGGCTTGCATTCTCACGGTAAGTGAGCAAAACTATAGGAAGTTTCTATGGGGATATCGGGACTGTCGAGGTGCAGTGATGGCGATCATGTCGCAAGAGAAGCTGGACGACCAACATGGCGAGTCCGCTCTAGGAGATGACGAGGCCGGTTACGACTTGGAGGCTTATGCCCAGCAGGTCGGCTCGAGGCTTAGAGCTGTCCGCAAGCAGACGCGGCGGTCCCTCCAGGCTGTCGAGGCCCTATCCAACCAGGAGTTCAAGGCCTCAGTCCTTGGTGCATACGAGCGTGGAGAGCGCTCCATCTCAGTGCCGAGGCTACAAAGGCTTGCAATTATCTACGGAGTTCCAGTGGATCAGCTGCTTCCCCCCCCACCTGGGTCTTCGGGAAACCTCTGGCGAGAGGGGACCAAGGAGAGGGAAGTTGCACCAGAGCAGGAACCAGCCCCAACCAATGGCCGGGCGCTGTCTTGGGACGCAACCGGCAAGGTCACCATAGATCTCACCAAGCTGGGCAAAGTGAGCGGCCCAGAGCGAGACTTGCTGAGGCGGTTCTTGAACATGATCCAGGTCCAACGTCAGGACTTCAACGGCAGGATGATAACCATACGGGCTGATGACGTGCGAGCCATCGCCTGCTTGTTCGGCGTGACGCCCGAGGTGATGGTCCGCCGACTCGATGAGCTGGATCTGCGCGTGGCCGCCTGAGCTCGCGTAGCTATGATCTGGGCAAAGCCTCGCCGTGGTCGCAAGAGGCCGTGAGGCGCCCAAGGGTTGGGCTTTAACATGATCTGGCGACTGCGGGCGAACTGTAAGGGCTCGTTGGCTACTTTGAACGGAAACACATGAAACTGCACGGGCTGGCTTAGTCAGTGATATACTAAAAGTGGTGGCTGAGCCGATTCGTTGGATGAGCACGAAGCAAGCCTCTGAAATGCTCGGGATCACCTTGCGGACCCTTTACCGCTTCATCGACGAGGGCGAGCTCACTGCCTACAAGTTCGGACGCGTGATCAGGCTGAAAGAAGAGGATGTCGAGCGCTTCATCGATCTGGCCAGGATTGTGCCAGGCACTCTAGATCATCTCTACCCCGATGTCCGGGCTGCATCGGCGGATACGCGTGAGGCTGCTGGGGGCTAGCATCTTCGCAGTGATCATGTTTTCATGGACCTTTTTGGCGGCACCGTCTTGAGTTGCCTGTTTTGCGGGATAGTTGCAGGGGAGGTCCCAAGCGAGACGGTCCTTGAATCCGAGCAAGTCGTTGCGTTTAGAGATGTGAGCCCAGCTGCACCCTCTCATGTGCTGGTGGTGCCGCGCGAGCACATAGCCAATGCCCACGAGCTGGGTCGTGAGCATGCACAGGTGCTCGCAGAGATGCTAGTGGCAGCTCAGGAGGGGGCGCGCCTCGAGGGAATTGATACCAGTGGCTACCGCCTGGTGATGAACATAGGCGATGACGCGCTCAACTCTGTTCCACATCTCCATCTGCACGTGATAGGTGGTAGACGAATGGGATGGCCCCCGGGCTGATCGACGCGGACGGATATCCGGTAGTTGGCTGCCAGCCCCCCCACGCCCCGTGTTGGCACTCTTAGTGGACAAGAGCCCGTGTCTGGCACTCAGGTGAAGGTTCTCGTCCCTGGGAACCATCTGATGGTCGGTTTGCTTGGGCAACGAGATGAGTTTCTGCGACTTGTGGAAGACGCCTTTGTCAGTGCGCGCATCGTTGTGCGTGGCAACGAGATCACTATAGACGGCGAGGATGCCGAACGCGTAAGGCAGCTGTTCGAGGAGCTCGTCACAGAAGTGGAGCAGGGTCATGGCTTGGACGCAGCCCATGTGCATCGGACCATCGACATGCTAAAAGACGACCTCAAGCCTTCCGAGGTGTTGCGCGATGAAGTGGTAAGGGGCCAGTCCGGCAAGCCGGTGCGACCCAAGACTGCTGGGCAGAAACGTTATGTGGATGCAATTGGGCGAGAGGTGGTGACATTTGGGATCGGCCCGGCTGGAACCGGAAAGTCCTATCTGGCTGTTGCCCGGGCTGTCCAGGCACTGCAGGCAAAGGAGGTGAGCAGGATCATCCTCACCCGGCCTGCGGTGGAGGCCGGAGAGCGGTTGGGATTCCTGCCGGGAGACCTCATGGCCAAGGTGGATCCCTACTTGCGCCCTTTGTACGATGCCCTATATGACCTCTTAGAGCCCGAAGGACTCCAGAGGCTTTTGGACAGGGGGGCAGTAGAGGTGGCTCCTCTGGCGTTCATGAGGGGCCGGACTCTCAACTCCAGCTTCATCATCTTAGATGAGGCGCAGAACACCACCCCTGAGCAGATGAAGATGTTCCTCACTCGTATTGGATTCGGATCCAAGGCCGTGGTCACAGGCGACGTTACCCAGATAGACGTCCCTGGCGGTCGGTCGGGTCTGGTCGGTCTGGAGGATGTGCTGACCGGAATAGAGGGGGTGGGGTTTGTCTACCTTACAAAGCGCGATGTAGTGCGCCATAGGATCGTCGCTGACATAGTATCGGCCTACGAACGAGCTGATGCCAGCAGAAGGCTCCATCACCAACCCGGTGGTACAGGTGCCGAGCCGGAGTTGGGCAAAGATGGCCGTTGAGGTCTTTGTGGCCAATGAGCAAGAAGACGAGCCTGTGGAGCTGGAACGCTGGTCAGAGCTAGCCGGTCAGGTTCTCCAAGCCCAGAGGGTCTCCGAGCGTTCGGAGCTGTCGGTTCTGTTTGTGGACGAAGCAACGATATCTGAGCTGAACCTGCGGTTCTTGGGGAGGGAAGGTCCCACTGATGTCCTTGCTTTCCCTATGGAAGACGAGCCTTTGCAGGCAGGGAGATTTCCCGACAGCGGAGGTTCAGCCCCAGGATGGGAGCCGCCAGAGTCTCCGGGATCTACGGAGCTTCTCGGCGATGTAGTGATCTGCCCAAAGGTCGCGCGTCGAAACGCCGCCGAGCATGGCAACGGCTATGAGGACGAGCTGGCGCTGCTTTTGGTCCATGGGATACTTCACCTTCTAGGGATGGACCACGACGACGAGACCGAGGCAGAGGCTATGGAGGCGCGTGAACAGGAGCTGCTGGCGGCATTCTATACCGCCGCCGAACCTGGGAACAGCTCCTGGCATCTAAGACCATGATGGTCAGCATTTATGCCGCCACGCGAGGCTTTCAAAGCGATGACGGGATCTTGATAGCTTTGATCATAGTCCTGTTCCTCCTGACTGCGATGTTGGCGGTGGCAGAGACGAGCCTTGTGAGGATGAGCAGGGCCAAAGCCGCATCCTTGGAGGAGGAGGGGAGGCGAGGGGCGCGCCACCTGCGGCGATTGGTGGAACGGCCGGAGTCGTTCCTAAACCCGGTTCTGCTTTTGGTGCTTATGTGCCAGTTGCTTGCGGCCACACTGGTCGGAGTGGTCTCCGACCAGCTTTTTGGAGCGCTGGGCGTCGTTGCTGCCACGGCTTTCGAGGTCATCGTGGTGTTTGTGTTCATTGAAGCCGCCCCTAAGACCTGGGCCATCAAATACCCTGATCGAGCAGCGTTACTCACCGCTCCCATTGTGGACTGGATCGTCCACTTCCCACCCATACGGGCGGTCTCCTCAGTGCTTGTAGGGCTTGTGAACATCTTGCTGCCAGGGGACTCCAAGCAACGTCAGGCAGATGTCACAGAGTCCGAGCTGCTTGCTTTGACGGATATGGCAATGCAAGAGGAGGTGATAGAGCATGAGGAGCGCGCTTTGATCCACTCCGTCATCGATTTCGGAGACACTGTGGTTAGGGAGGTAATGGTGCCCCGTCCCGACATAGTGGCGGCAGAGGCTGAGGATCCTGTTGGAGCAGTGCTGGACGCGGCTACTGCGGCTGGATTCAGCCGTTTGCCGGTTCACGAGGGGAACCTGGACGACGTGGTCGGCGTTGCTTACATGAAAGATCTTGTTCGGGCAGAGCGGGAAGGACGCGCTGGCTTGCCGGTGCGAGATTTTGTGAAGGCCGCGCATTTCGTGCCAGAGACCAAGCGCGTAGCCAGTCTCATGAGGGAGATGCAGGCGGAGAAGTTCCACCTGGCTCTGGTGGTGGACGAGTACGGCAGCATCTCAGGGCTTGTGACGCTAGAGGACCTTATAGAAGAGCTGGTAGGAGAGATCGTCGACGAGTTCGATGTAGAAGAACCGGCTGTAGAGGCACTACCGGGCGGCGGTTTTCGGGTAAAGGGTCAGCTTGTGATTGACGAAGCCAACGAGCAGCTCAAGGCCGATCTTCCCTCTGGGGAGTGGGACACTGTAGGAGGTCTGGTCCTGAACCTGCTCGGACATGTTCCAGTTGAGGGAGAGTCTGTATCGGTGGGCGGGCTGCGTTTGGTGGTCGAGCGCGTCCGCCGCCGGCGCATTGAGAGGGTCAGGGTAATCCCGGAGACCGACGGTTCGGAAAGCTCCTCCTCTGCTTTTGGTGACAAAGCCGAAGCTGCGAGCGCACCACCAGCACTGCCGGCTCCAGTGGCTGAGTCCAGAGTCAGAGACACTCGCTCTGGTTCTCGGAGACACTCCTCTGGACATGGATGACCATCCATGACCATGTGGTGGACATGGATGGGAGCTTCTTGAAGGTTTCTTTGAGCGCGATCAAAAGTGAGCGGATCTATCACCATGAGTGAGATCGAGCCTGAACTCTCCGAGAAGGATGACAGCTCTCATTTCGGAGATGGCGGCTCTCAGGGTGTCGGGGAAGCCCTTTTGGCCCATTCTGGGTTCGTAGCGGTTGTGGGCAGGCCAAATGTAGGAAAGTCGACTCTGGTAAACGCAATCGTAGGGACAAAGGTCTCTATAACCTCGCCTCGTCCGAGCACTACTCGCCGCAGGGTGCTAGGCGTTTTAGAGCGGCCGGGTGTTCAGGCCATCTTTGTTGACACTCCCGGGATTCACCGGCCCCGGGGAGCGTTGGGGACACGCCTCAACCAGGCTGCCAAGTCTTCTTTGAACGGGGTGGATGTGGTCTTAATCGTTGTGGACGCAACGGCGCCCGTCGGTCCTGGAGACAGGTTTGTCGCCTCGGCTGCTCCAGAGGGGTCCATTGCTGTTGTCAACAAGATTGATCGGGCTCGCCCTTTACAAGCACTTGAGCAGCTGCAGGCAGCGTCGCTTATGCCTCTGTCAGGCGGGAGTGGCGGCGTAGCCTCTGAGTGCTTCCCGGTTTCCGCCCGCACTGGGCGGGGTATAAAGGCTCTCGTCGACACCGTTGTCTCCCTACTGCCAAGAGGGCCGCGCTACTTCCCTGCTGGGATGACAAGCGATTCTCCAGAGGCGTTCTGGGTGGCAGAGCTCGTTCGTGAGCAGATCTTGAAGGTCGTCGACGACGAGCTACCGCACTCCATAGCTTGCGTGGTGACTGGATGGGACTGGCCCCATATCAAATGCGAGATCTTAGTCGAGCGTGATTCGCAGAAGCCGATAGTGATCGGTCGAGGCGGCTGCGTGCTAAAGGCTGTCGGACAGGCCGTGCGCACGCAGCTTCCCGACGGTGCTTATCTGGAGCTGCTCGTGAGAGTGGAGAGAGACTGGCAACGCCGTTCCTCGAGATTGGATGAGCTCGGCTACACACTTTGAGCCGAGGTCCCACTGTCGGCTGCTCTGTGGCAACTGCTTCATGGGCGAGTGACCACGTGGAGCTCAGGGCTTGGGAGGTCCCACTGTCGGCTGCTCTGTGGCAACTGCTTCATGGGCGAGTGCCGGTGCCACCAGTTTTCGCTCGCTACCAGAGCGCGAGCAGGCCTTCATTTGGCTGGGCAGACCAGCTTCGCTGGAGGTAGGGCTGGTAGACCTTAGAGCTCTTCTAGGAAACGGATCGCCTCTGAGGCATCTGTGGTACGGCGCATTGGAGGCACACCTGCCAACAGGACGTTCCTGTAGCGAGCGGTTGCAAGGCGTGGATCGAGCACAGCGACCACGCCGCGATCCTCCCTGGAGCGTATGAGCCTGCCGGCTCCTTGGGCCAGCAGCGTTGCTGCGCGTGGCAAGTCGACAAGCTTGAAACCTTCTCTGCCTGCCAGTTCTCTACGGGCTTGGTGGAGGGGATCATCGGGACGGGGAAAAGGAATCCTATCGATTGTGACAAGCGTGAGGGATCTGCCTGGGACGTCTACTCCCTGCCAGAAGCTCATCGTCGCTACCAGGCAGGAGGTCTCATCGCTTGTGAACTCGGCCAGTAGGGCGGCCTTGGGAAGCGAGTCTTGAACTAGGATTCTATAGGGAATGCGCTCTGCAAGAGCTGTTGCTGCTGCGATCATAGACCTCCTGCTCGTGAACAGCGAGAGCGTCCTGCCTCCAGCAGCGAGGATGAGCGCGGTGAGCTCGTCGATGAGAGAGATCTGATCTGCTGTGCCGGGTCGGGGTAGCTTTGCCGCGCAGTATAAGAGCGCATGGTCTTCATAAGAAAAGGGACTGCCAACATCGATCTCGTCAAAAGACCCTCTAGCCAACCCGACGCGCTGGGGCAGCTCCGGAGTGATGGTGGCGCTGGTGAGGATACAGGTATGCTCGGCCCAAAGCTGCTGGGCTAGCAACGGGCCGACGTTGAGCGGCGCCAGCTTTAGAGATGACCATCGGCCAGATCCCTCTACCCATGCAACGGCGTCCTCTGGTGGATCTGCGAGCGCATCGAGATTGTCGACCATGTGGCTGGCAGCTGAGAGTGCACGTGCACGTGCCGGGTCAACTCCAGCGTCCTCGGCGCCACTTGGAGCTTCTTGGGAGCCTTGATAGGCAGGCATCGATGCTAGAGGGAGGCTTGCGTTGCCTTTAATATGGCGAAGGGCCTCTATGCCCCTGCGGACCTGGCGGCTTGCAGAGGTTACGGCCGCCATGATCTCCTCGCTGCCGGGGATAATCTTTGTCTCACGGGCGGCGGATCGCTCGGAGTGGCGTTGTGGTCTCAAATCCACGCGCATTCCGGCCATAGAAGAAAGGGCATGCTCCAGCCTGCCGGCCACCTCCTGGATATCCTCTGACACCTGAGCATCTGCGTGATGCCTAGCCAACACAGACCGGATGAGGCCCGCTATCCATCTCAGCTCTCCCGGGCTGATCTCCACTCCAAGGCCGGATGTGGCGACGTCCTCGAGCTGATGGACCTCGTCGAAGACGACCACCTCGTGTTCTGGCAGCACGACAGACCCGCTCGAAAGGTGCGCTATGTAGAGGTGGAGGTTCACCACCACCACGTCTGCACTTGAAGCAAGATGGCGGGCTCGCTCGGCAAAGCAGGTGCTGCCCGACGGGCAGCGTTGAGCACCGGGGCACTCCGATGCACTGACGCTCACCATTGACCAAGATCGCTGGCCAGGTTCGAATGGTAGTTCTGCCCTATCTCCGCTGGAGGTAGTGTTCGCCCATGCCAGCAGCTTCTTTACCTCTTGAGCTGCAGCTGTGGATGCCCTCTCATTTGACTCTGGCTTAGGGCCAGGCTCTTGCCAAGCCTCCTCAGAGGGTCTAAGGGTGGAGCCTTCGCGCAAAGCAGCTAAGGCACCAGAGCCCATCTCCTCTGCCAGGGTCGGCTGCGCTGGCTCGCGGCTGCCGGTGGCTCCTGATATCTCCAGCACGCGCTGGCGGCAGAGGTAGTTGGATCGGCCCTTTAGCACCGCAAAGGTAAATGGATGATCCAGGTGGCTCGATATGAACGGGAGATCCTGGTTGGCAAGTTGGTCCTGGAGGGCCCGAGTCGCGGTTGCCACGACGGCCTTCTTGCCCGACAGGATTGCGGGAACGAGGTATGCGAGGGATTTGCCCGTCCCAGTCCCAGCGCGTGCCACCAGATGCTTCTCCTCTCCGATCGCGGCTTCTATGGCGCGGGCCATCCGGTGCTGGCCAGGGCGCGCCTCCCCGCCACCGGGAAGGGAGGATGTGAGCTTGGAAAGTACCTGCTCTGTCGCGCTGGGCGTGCTGCTTGAGATCTCTTCTTTGCCCTTGGGAGCCTTCATGTGGTGTGGTGACCATAGCCTGTTAGAGGGCCTATGAGAGCGGTACCTGTCTATGACCGCCTACTGTTTATCTTAACTTCTGCCTTTTCCAGCCTCGGGGCTCCAGGACTCAGGGCCTCCGGGGAGCTAGGTTCGCTGTCATGAAAGCCCATGCATCTTCCATAGCCACTCCGGGCCTAGCTGGGATAGATCCAGACCGAGTTCCAGCACACGTTGCTTGTGTCATGGATGGCAACGGCCGATGGGCGCAGCGCCGTGGGCTTGCCCGCACCGAGGGGCATGCCGCAGGGGAGGAGGCGCTGTTCGATACTGTCGAAGGAGCTCTGGAGCTCGGACTTGGGTGGCTGACCGTTTTCGCGTTCTCGACCGAAAACTGGCGCCGCTCCAAAGATGAGGTCCGCTACCTCATGAACTTCAATGAGCAGCTTTTGGTAAGAAGACGAGACGAGCTGCACGCGAAAGGAGTACGGATCCGCTTTGCTGGTCGCAGGGACTGGCGGGTCCCCCGTAGGGTCATAAAGCGCATGGACGAGTCAGCGGCGCTCACCGCCGGCAATCGAACGATGACGCTCACCATGGCCTTCAACTACGGCGGCAGAGCCGAGATCGTAGACGCCGTAAAGTCAATCGTAGCAGAAGGGATCCCGGCATCGAAGATCGACGACAAGGTAATTGCCAAGCATCTCTACTTCCCCGACATGCCCGACCCCGATCTGGTGATCCGAACCTCGGGCGAGTACAGGATCTCGAACTTCCTGCTCTGGGAGCTTGCATATAGCGAGCTTGTGTTCACCGAGGTCCTCTGGCCTGACTTCCGTAGAGCGGACCTGTTTGCCGCGGTGAGCGAATACCAAAAGCGCAACCGGCGCTACGGCGGCCTGGGAGCCAGCAGCCGCTTCCACCGCGGAGGCAGCAACGGTGCTCAGGAGGCCGTGGATGCCGAGCAGCTAGAGGGGCGTTACAGGTGACGGCTGGCCCAACTGGGAGCGATCCACAGCGCTATGGCAGAACTGGGGGTGATCCAAGCGGTGCCAGCGCTGGCCCCAGCGGGAGACCGCAAGATCTGGCTGGCCAGCACCGCCCAAAGGAGCCAGGCGAGGAGCCTCACCGTGCCCTGCCTGCGGTCTGGTTGGCAGTAGCTTTGGGTTTTGTGGTGCTTGGAGGCGCTATAGCGGCATCAGTGGCCGGATCGAAGGCCATATTCGAGCTTCTCGTCACCTCTGTTGTGCTGGTGGGTCTCATCGCTATGGGTAACCAGCTTTTTGGTGGCCACCATGGAGGCCGGTGACAATGAGCGCTGCGAGCCCTGCAAATGCCAAAGCGGTAGTCGTTTCACCACATGGAGGCCGGTGACAATGAGCGCTGCGAGCCCTGGGATCGCAGCGCTCACGGCGTCTATGTGGCCATGGTTGCCTGTTCCTTGGCTTGGTGCTGCCAGTAGCGTTGCTATGGGACGTTGAACAGAAGGTGAAGCTCTACCGAGAGCAAGCTGTGGTGCTTCGCACCGTGCGCCTTGGGGAGGCCGATCGCATCGTTTCGCTGCTCACTTTCGGGAGAGGCAAGGTGCGAGCTGTCGCAAAAGGCATTCGAAAGACTACCAGCCGTGTGGGGGGGCGGCTGGAGCCGATGTCTCATGTAGCCCTGCAGTGCTGGGCTGGTCGCGAGCTGGATGTGGTGACCCAGGTGGAGGTCATCGACCACTTCCGGCTGGTAAGGGAGGACCTCGGCGGACTTTCCCAGGCTCTGTCGATGCTTGAGGTGAGTGACCAGGTGGCCCAGGAGGGACAGCCCTGCCCTCAGCTGTACTCCATGCTGGTAAGAGCTCTAAAGACACTGGCATCAAGCAGCTCACCCCTGGTTGCTCCGGCGTATTTCTGGAAGGTCCTGGCCTTGGAGGGCTCGCTGCCGGTGCTGGATGCTTGTGCTACATGCGGGAAGCCAGAGGAGGGTTCAACCACCCTGGTCGCCTTTGACATGGTCCAGGGCGGGGCGCTGTGCCGCTCTTGCAGGCAGGGTTTGGCGGTGAGCCCTGATGCACTGAAGCTGGTCAGGCGCATTCTGAACGGAGATCTCAGCGCCGTGCTGGCCGAGTCGCCCGGACCTGCTGGAGCTGAGATGGCACGCCTGGCAGGGTATGCGCTGGAGGCCCATTTGGACAGGCGGTTGAAGACCCTTCACTATGGGTACTCGCTGGGTACTGGGGCTTCTCCCTCGCCAGCTTGCCCCCAAGCCAGCCTGTAGGCAAACCACGCTTTGGATGTCCGACACTCCAATGCCACCAAGCACCTCCAGGAGAGGTAGGCAAACCACGCCCTGGAGCGCCGATTCCA
>JAMCQF010000110.1:0-3307 GCA_023379605.1 Actinomycetota bacterium | reverse complement strand
GCGCCTGGCTCGTGGATTGGTGGTCAGCAGGAGGTATCCTCGTCCCCCATGCCACCAGATGACCTTATGGAAGCGGTAGTCAACCTCTGCAAGCGAAGGGGGTTCATCTTCCCGTCTGCTGAGATATACGGCGGGTTTCGCTCGACCTATGACTACGGTCCCCTTGGGGTGCTCCTGCTGCGAAACGTAAAGGACGCATGGTGGCGTTCTATGGTCCAGCTCAGAGAGGACGTGGTTGGATTGGACGCGGCAATTCTGTCCAGCCCAAAAGTCTGGGAGGCGTCAGGTCACCTGGCGAACTTCACAGATCCCCTGGTGGACTGCCGATCCTGCCATGAGCGGTGGCGGGCCGATCAGATTGATGGCAAATGCCCGGCCTGCGGATCCACAGATCTGACAGATGCCAGGGCCTTTAACCTCATGTTCAAGACCTTTGCAGGGCCAGTCGAGGATGCTGGCTCTGTGGCGTACCTGAGACCGGAGACGGCACAGGGGATGTTCGTGAACTTTGCCAATGTGCTTCAGACCACCAGAAAGAAGCCGCCGTTCGGGATAGCTCAGGTGGGCAAGTCCTTTAGGAACGAGATCACTCCTGGGAACTTCGTGTTCAGGACGCGAGAGTTCGAGCAGATGGAGATGGAGTACTTCGTACCCCCCGACGAAGGCAACTACTGGTTCACGTACTGGTGCGAGCAACGGATGGCGTGGTACATAGATCTCGGCATCGCCCCGGAAAAGCTGAGATTGCGCCACCACGATCCAGATGAACTGAGTCACTACTCGGCATCCACGGCTGATGTAGAGTTTCTCTTCCCGTGGGGATGGGGAGAGCTGGAGGGAATAGCTTACCGCACCGACTATGACCTAAAGGCCCACAGCGAGGCTTCAGGCGAGCGGCTCGAGTACTTCGATCCTTCCACCGGCGAGCGCTACATCCCCCATGTGATAGAGCCTGCAGCCGGAGCGACGCGCTCCATGATGGCGTTCCTCATAGCCGCCTACGACCGCGACGTGGTGGCCGGAGAGGAGAGGACCGTATTGCACTTGGACAAGCGGCTGGCACCCTATAGAGTCGCAGTCCTGCCACTTTCCAAGAAAGAGCCCCTTTTGGAGCTCTCACACAAGGTGCTTAAAGTTCTCCAGCAGCACTTTATGTGCGATCTAGACGTCACCCAGTCCATAGGTAGGCGCTACAGGCGCCAGGATGAGATTGGGACACCATACTGCGTTACGATTGATTTCGACAGCCTGGAGGACAGCTGCGTGACCGTTCGGGACCGTGACACCACAGACCAGGCGCGCGTGCCCATTGACGCCCTGCTCGCGGATCTCCAGGATCGCTTTGCCAGCTGATCTGTCCAAGCCGGCCAGAGATGCTTGGCGTCGGTCTTAGTCTGTAGGATCGGGACGGTTACAAGGCCCAAGCTCTGCTCTTGGCGTTTCCCGGCGCTCGGAGCCTTTTGAGGAGGATTCAGGAGGTCCTATGCGGTTCGTCTTCGACTTCGACCACAAGCACTCAAAGCCGCCAATGGAGATGAAGGATCTTCTTGGGGGCAAGGGGGCCAACCTAGCAGAGATGACCTCCGTGCTCGGGCTGCCGGTTCCTCCTGGCTTTACCATATCGACCGACGCATGTAGGGCCTACATGAACGAGGGTTGGCCTGCCGGTCTTACCGAAGAGGTGACCAAGGCGATGGCCCGGTTGGAAAAAGCAATGGGCAAGAAGCTTGGAGACCGAAGTGACCCGCTCCTTGTGAGCGTAAGGTCTGGAGCGAAGTTCTCCATGCCGGGGATGATGGACACCGTCCTCAACCTGGGGCTTAACGACAGCTCGGTCGTGGCCCTAGCAAAGCAGACCGGTGACGAGCGGTTTGCTTACGACTCCTACCGCCGGTTCATCCAGATGTACGGCCGGATAGTGCTCCAGATCCCAGGTGAAGAGTTCGACGCCCTCTTTGAGGCTGCGAAGGAGCTCGCAGGAACCAAGGATGACTCGGGCGTGCCTGTGGAGCTACTCCACTACCTTGTGGCAACTTTCAAAAAGATCGTCAAGGAAAGAACGGGCCAGGCTTTCCCCCAGGACCCGCCAGATCAGCTTCGCGGCGCTATTGAGGCCGTGTTCAGCTCGTGGAACGGCCCGAGAGCCGTGGCCTACCGGAACCAGGAGGGAATACCTCACGATTTGGGGACCGCTGTGAACGTCCAGTCAATGGTGTTCGGCAACAGAGACGACCGCTCGGGAACCGGCGTTGGATTCACCAGGGACCCGGCGACCGGTGCAAACGGGGCATATGGGGACTTCCTCCTTAACGCACAGGGTGAGGATGTCGTGGCAGGCATAAGGGCGACCGAGCCGATATCTGCGCTTAAAAAGCGCTTTCCGGCCATCTATAAGGAGCTCCTCGACATCTTTGCCCGACTTGAGGCCCACTATCGCGACATGTGTGACACTGAGTTCACCATCGAACAGGGCAAGCTGTGGATGCTGCAGACCCGTGTAGGCAAGCGAACCGGTGCGGCCGCACTCCGCATGGCGGTGGAGATGACAACCGATCCGGCGATAAGGCTGACACATGCAGAAGCTGTCCAAAGGATCCAGCCCGATCACTTGGACCAGGTTCTCCACCCCAGGTTTGCAACAGCGGGCCATGTCGTGCTCGCAACGGGGCTTGGGGCTTCTCCAGGCGCTGCAGTGGGGCGGGTCTACTTCAGCGCAGATGATGCAGCTTCAGCAGCAGAGCGCGGGGAAAAGGTGATCCTGGTTCGCCCGGAGACCTCACCGGAGGATGTTCATGGGATGCTTGCATCTGAGGGGGTGCTCACTAGCAGGGGAGGGCTGGTGAGCCACGCGGCTGTGGTGGCACGCGGATGGGGCAAGCCTGCCGTGGTCGGAGCCGAGTCTGTGAGGGTGTCCGGTCGGAGCTTCACTGCAGGGTCCACTACTGTTGCAGAGGGCGAGATCATCTCCATTGACGGCACCGCAGGGGTTGTGGTGCTGGGGGAGGTTCCCCTCACTGAGCCATCCCCTCCTAAGGAGTTCGACACCATTCTCTCCTGGGCCGACGAGCTTCGGGCTGGAAAACTCGGAGTACGAGCTAATGCGGACACCGGCCCCGATGCTGCCACAGCTCGTCGTCTCGGAGCAGAGGGCATAGGGCTGTGCAGGACAGAGCACATGTTCTTCGGGGAGGATCGCCTTCCGGTGGTTCGCAGGCTCATCCTGGCTGGCAGCTCAGAGGAGGAGGAAAAAGCCCTAGAGGAGCTGTTGGCAGTCCAACGTGAGGACTTCATGCAGATCCTAAAGGCC
>JAMCQF010000109.1 GCA_023379605.1 Actinomycetota bacterium | reverse complement strand
GTGGCTGTGTATAGGGCTGTGGGTGTACGGCAGGACATCAGGGCTCGATGAAGGTGCACGGCTGCGTAGATTGCACAAGCCGCTCCATGGAGTGGACAACCATGGCATTGCCTATAGGGCAAATGATTTCGAGCCCTATACCTGGGTGCATGGCACAGCTTTCGAACGGCTCGTCACGCTTCGGAAGGTCTTCGGTGTCCCGTTGAGCGAGGCTGAGGAGGACCGCGCATATGGAGAGATCCTCAAGCTCGGGGCCATCTTGCGCATCCCGTCGCGCAAGATGCCGCCAAGCCGCCCCGCGTACTGGGAGTACTTCCACGACATGGTGAGCAGGCGGCTCGAGAACCACCCGACTGCTCAAGATGTGCTGGCCGCCATGCGGGCAAACGCCATGCCGCCTCCGGTCATACCTGCGCCGCTTACTATGCTCTGGGCTCCCTTTGGAAGGGCAACTGGGAGCCTTGCCTACTGGCTCACAGTTGCCACCCTGCCCCAGAAGATCCGCGAGATCCTGGGCCTGAGCTGGAGCGTAGCCGACGGGTTGGCTTTCAGCGCCTTTGCGGCTACCGTCCGCTCCATCGCCCCAAAGCTGCCTGAAAGCATCCGCTACCATCCCTATGCCTACCGGGCAAGGGAGCTAGAGCGGGAGCGTAGCCGTATGGCAAGACGTGCCACTTCCTCCCTCGATCTAGATGGTCCGCCCTGAGCGACAGCGTGTCCCAGCGGAACCCAACAGGCTTTCGTCCACTACCGTGGGCGTTATGCAACTAAGAGAGGTCCCACAGAGGAACCCGGTACCTGACGCACCAGTAAGTGCAACATGAGCGAGCCGGCTCGTCGCGCTCCGGACACCTTCAGCTCAACCGGGGTGATCTCTGGCTTCCGTGGACCCTACCGCAACGGGCCGCCTGAGGATGCGCTTGCGGTCGAGATTCCCCCCATTGACCACTTCGGCTGGCCCGAGCTGCGCCGGATGGCAGCAATAGTCGCAATTGCGCTGAACGCACTGGCAAAGGCTATTCCCCGTAAGCTCTTCACCCACCGCAAAACCCGCTGGGCGGTGGTGATCTCGAACGCCGCTGTGGACGGCTTTGAAAAGCTGGGACCAACCTTTGTCAAGCTCGGCCAGCTCATAGCGTCTTCGCCTGGCCTGTTCCCTCCTGCGTTGGCAGACGCGTGCCAACGTTGCCTGGACGAAGTCCCGCCATTCGACGCTGCTGAGGTCCACCGGATGATCAGGGAGGATCTCGGGAGATCTCCAGCCCAGCTGTTTTGCTCATTTGACGACTACCCTCTCTCGGCTGCTTCAGTCGCCCAGGTGCATGCCTGCGTGCTCCCCGACGGGCGTGACGCTGTGGTAAAGCTGCAGCGCCCGAATATCAGTGCAGAAATGAACACCGACCTGCGTATCCTGCACAAGCTCGCCCTTGCACTTGCCAGGACCAAAGCCGGTATGCGCTTCAACGCACCAGCAGTCATAGAAGACCTTCACCAGGTGACCAATCAAGAGCTGAACTTCGCGCTCGAAGCCCACCGCCAGTCATGCTTCCGAGAGAACATAGGCGTCTTCGGAGACAACAAATGGGTCACTGCACCGGAGGTCTACTGGGACTACTGCGGCCCGCGGACCATATGCATGGAGCGCATGGTCGGCGTGCCAATGGATGCGTTCGACATCATTCGCGACAGGGATATAGACGCCGAGCTGGTGTTGCGGCGGGGGTGCAAGGTATGGCTAGAGGCAGCTCTGGTGCATGGCCCCTTCCATGGGGACATGCACGCTGGCAACGTGTGGCTGCTCGACGACGGACGGACCTCGTTCCTGGACTTCGGCATCATGGGCGAGCTGGACGAGCAGTGGAGAAAGTTCCTCTGTGATGTTCTCTATACGATCCTCTTCGATCGCCACTATCTACGCATAGCTCGTGCCTTCCGCCATATGGAGATCTTCCCATCGCAGATGGAGATGAGCGACGAAGTGGTGGCGAGCCAGCTGAAGATGGTTCTTGATCCGCTCCTCGATCAATCAGTTTCCGCCCTTGACCTGGGGGAGATAATCGCCCATGCCTATGAGATCGCCGAGTCTCTCGGCGCTATTGCCCCCAAGGAGATGGTGCTCATCACTAAGCAGCTTCTCTATCTTGAGCGCTACACCAAAGAGCTCGTTCCCGACTATATGATGGTACGCGACCCTTTTCTGGTAATTAACATCTTTCCTGAAGCTGCATCAGCAAAGGCTGACGAGCTTGGCATCACGCTCCCCGACTAGGCAGGTCATCACTATAAGCACCTCTCCCCAGGAGAGCTCAGGTCCTACCAACTGGGAGCTGATCTAAGGTGCCCCCCTTTGCAGATCGCCGTTAGGTCGTCGAGTCCTGAGGGCTTCAGCATATCTATTACGGCATATACGGGCTTGTTGTAGCCGGTGACTTGTTGCAGCGCTGTGGCTCCAGGACTACCGGATGTGGGTAGACCCGCTGTGAGAATAACGAGTGACGTGCTACTCGCCTCTTTTAGGACAGCAGCCTTGCCCAGGGCCTTCCACAAAATGTCGGTCCGCTTTAGCCCGGCTCTGTAGGTGGTGAAGCCGCCGGCTACCTCGAAGAACCACAGCCTCCCCTTGCTGTCCAAAGCGGTGAAGCTGACGTCAATTCCACCAGGTTGACGACGGTCTTTGTGGACGTCGGTGAATCCAGCGGCTTCGATGAGCGATCTTGCGATCTCCTTGGCAGCCAGCCCCTCGCGCACGGCCCGACACAGAAAGTCCTCCCAAGCGATGGCTGGTTCTGGGGGCGCCTCCAGGCAGAGCTGAAGCTCTGCCTGGTAGGCTTGTAGTTGAAGCCTCTGTCTTTCCCGGTCCACTCGCATCGCTGCAATCCCTATATACGACTCATCGAGATCGTAAGCGACGAAATGTCGCCCTGTGCGCACCGCTGCCACCGCGGTGGTGCCCGACCCGGCAAACGGATCGAGAACCAGGTCCCCGCGGTAGGTGTACAGCTCGATGAGCCTGCTGGGGAGCTCGATAGGGAACGGTGCGGGATGGCCGACCCGTGTGGCGCTCTCGGGTGGGATCTCCCAGACGTCGAGAGTGTTCTCCATGAAATCTTCGCGCGTCATCGATGACTCTGATGGCAGCTGGAGGCAAGCCCGGGCTTTGGCGTCGATCGCCCGGTCGAACCTGCCCTTGCTCGCAATGATCACTCGCTCAGTTAGATCTCTGAGCACCGGATTTCCAGGCTTCTGGAAACTTCCCCAGGCGCACGAGCCCGAAGAGCCTCGCTGCTTCACCCAGATGATCTCGCCCCGCAGCAGCAGCCGCAGGTCGTCCTGGAGGATCCCAATGACGTCGGCCGATAGAGAGCGGTAAGGGCGCCGACCGAGATTGGCTACGTTGACGGCTATGCGACCCCCCGGCTCCAGCTTCTTTACGCACTGGGCGAACACATCCCGCAATAAATCGAGATAGGCGAGGTAGGTGGCAGGGACTCCACCTTCCCCCAGCGCCTGCTCATATTCCTTGCCCGCGAAGTATGGTGGTGAGGTGACCACAAGAGCCACAGAGGCATCCGGGACCTCCTCTAAGTTCCGGGCGTCTCCTACTATCAGCTTGTCGAGCGCTCGGTTGGCCGCGACCTCGGACTCCAATGATAGATCGGGTGGCGTGAACCGACTGTAGAAACCGCTGGCATCGTGCCTCTCCCTCTTGGAGACCCCGAAGGCCGACGTTTGAGTTGCCTTGCTTGCCACTGCAAGCGCATCCTAATCGAGCAAGGAAACGCCATAGGCGATGACGCTGTCGACACTGTTCAAAGCACGACCACCGAACGGAGGACCTCACCACGCTCCATGCGATGAAACGCTTCTTCCACAGCCTCCAGTGCAATGGTCTCACTCACAAACCGATCGAGGTCCAACCGGCCCTGCAGGTAGAGCTCGACCAGCATTGGGAAGTCCCTCGAAGGAAGGCAGTCCCCGTACCAGCTCGGCTTGAGCTGCCCACCGCGTCCAAAGAAGTCGATCATTGGCAGGTCTATGCGCATATCGGGAGTTGGCACACCCACCTGCACCAGGGTACCTGCCAGGTCACGGGCGTAGAACGCCTGTTCCATCACCTTGGGATTGCCCACCGCCTCTATGCACACATCCGCGCCATTCCCGCCGGTCAAACCCCGGATCGCCTCTACAGGATCTACCTTGCTTCCATCTACGGTGTGAGTAGCGCCGAACATCTCCGCCAGCTCAAGCTTGCTCTGATCCAGGTCGACCGCGATCACCTTCAAGGCTCCAGCCAGCCGGGCACCACTTACGGCAGCACATCCTACCCCCCCACATCCAAATATGGCCACTGAGTCCCCAGGTCCCACCTCGCCGGTGAACATTGCCGCACCGAGACCTGCAGTGACCCCGCACCCCAGCAGGCCTACAGCTTCGGGACGAGCTCTCTTGTCGACCTTTGTGCACTGACCGGCAGCCACCAGCGTCTTGTCAGCGAATGCTCCGATACCCAGAGCTGGATAGAGAGGCGTCCCATCGGCCAGGGTCATCTTCTGTGCAGCGGTGCGGGTCGCGAAGCAGTACCACGGTCGGCCTCGCCGGCACGCTCGGCATTCGCCACAAACGGCCCTCCAATTGAGCACAACAAAATCGCCTGGCACCACTGCGGTTACGCCGGGCCCTACCTCCTCTACTATTCCGGCTGCCTCGTGCCCGAGCAGGAATGGAAAATCGTCGCTGATACCGCCCTGCCTGTAGTGCAGATCTGTATGGCAAACGCCACAGGCCTGCACTGCGACGCGTGCCTCACCTGGGCCCGGGTCGGGTACTATAATCGTTTCGACAGATACCGGAGCACCCTTGGCCCTGGCGATCACACCTCTCACCTTGTCCACCTCGCCACCTCCTGTTTGTCAAGATGACCCTAGCTGGCTCTACCTATGTTGGCCACCTAGGTTCATCCATGCTGAGACCGTTGTGGCCTAATGGGGATCAGGGGATCTCCATGCCTACATGGCAGAAAATCCCTGCTCAACGAGATCAGCTACCTTCAGACATGGGCGTATCCGCAGGGCAGCGCGACCTGGATCCCTCAAGAGCTCATTTGCGCTAAGAGGGCTCTGCGAGCTCTCGAAAGCCTGTGGATCTAGGATGACCAGAGACCGCGCATTGCATTCCATGCCCGTGCGGTCTTATCGTTTCGAAAGTGCGAGAAGCCAAGAGCTACGATGCAAGTGCCGAGGTAAGTTATCCAGCAGCTGCCTTTCCTCCCCCCTATGGGCAGGGTACCCTTGCAGAAGTAGTTCCCTCGCTCATGGCTTCGATCGGCTCAACTGGAATGGAAAACTCACTTGCCCTTGAGCCAGCACGGTCGGTTTGCCTGCTGCTGGTCGACGGCATGGGCTGGGAGCTACTCATGGGCAGCTCAACTCATGCACCCTTCCTTGCCGAACTCGCGCAGCTCGCAAGAGGCCCTTTGGTGGCAGGATTCCCGGCGACAACGGCTACGAGCCTGGCGTCACTGGGCACGGGAATGCCACCTGGAAGGCACGGAATTGTCGGATACAGCTTTTATGTCCCAGAGGTAGGAGTCCTCAACGCGCTTAGATGGCATTCGCATGGGACACAGGAACCTGTGGATCTGCGAGCGATTCTTGCTCCAGAAGATGCCCAGCCGCTTCCCACATTGTTCGAGCGTGCCAGCGCTTCTGGGATCTCGGTGCGAATGGTCGGGCCAGGCTATCAAGCGCGCTCGGGTCTCACTCGTGCCGCTCTACGGGGGGCAACCTACGATCCCGTAAGGGCACTCGGGGACCTCGCGGCTGCTGCACTTAGGACTGGAGATGGAGAGTTCTGCTATGTGTATCTGGGAGATCTTGACATGATCGGGCACTTATATGGCCCTCGCTCCCTGGCTTGGAAGCTGCAGCTGGGTCAGGTTGACACACTTGCTGCTTCCATAGCTGAGCGATTGCCGACCGATGCCGTGCTTGCGGTGACCGCTGACCATGGGATGATAAGCGTGAAAGAGGATGATCTGTTGGATCTCGACGCAGAGCCAGAACTGCTAAAGGGTATCCGCCACGTCGGTGGTGAAGTCCGAGTGAGGCATCTATACACAGAGCCTGGCGCTACCGCAGAAGTGCTGTCGCGTTGGGGCGAGACCTTAGATGGACGAGCTGAGGTTGTATCTCGAGAAGCTGCGTTGGACGAAGGGTGGTTCGGATCCTGTTCGGAGCCGCGTGTTTATGAGCGCATAGGCGATGTCGTAGTGGCAGCTCTGGACAGCTTTGGCATCGTCCGTCGAACCACCGAGCCACTAGAGTCACGACTGATCGGCCATCACGGCTCGTTCAGCTCAGCAGAGCAGCTCATCCCCTTTCTTCTACTGCGGGGATGATAACCGGATATATAGACTGTCCCTGCTGTCACTGTCCCTGCTATGCGAACCCGGTTATTTATAGCGCTAGGCGATACCCCAAAGCACATTTAGTTGCATTAGCGTCTATCAGTCTGGAAGATCGCTGGCGGTTAGATCAAGCCGATGAGAGGTGCCTGGGTTGCGAGACGGCGACCTAGTTGCTATCGAGGTCATCGATCAGCCTCTCAAGGTCTGATCGCTGCATCAGCACCTTATATTGATCGCCAATTCTCACGGTTGGCACCGAGGTAACGCCCTGTTCCTCGGCCCGACGACGACCGCTTGGCGTACCTAGGCTGCAGATGTCAAGCGATATAGTGCCCTGTTGAGCTAGCTTGGAAAGAGCGCTAACTGCCTCCTGGCAACCACTACACACCGGATGCGTGAACAGCTCAACGGACGTAGAAGGCCTCGGCACCGCAGAGCTCATAGGTCATTCCAGTCGTTGCAATGAACGCACCAGAAGTCATCTTCTACACCACGCACCGAGCGGAAGGTACGCTGCAGGCGCGCTTGGTAGGCCTGTCGCGCCTGCTCTCCGGTGATCCAGGGAAGGGGAGAGCGGAGCTGAAACGCGGCAACCCAACCATTACCGTACGGTTCCAGGTTCACCCACAATGGGTGCTCGACAAGCTCAGTATTTACTTCCTTGAGCACGCTCTCTACGGGGAGGTGAAGCGCACCCACCCACTTGGCACTCTCAAACATTGCCACCGTCTTGCCAGCTGGCACCAAATGGCCAAGACGTTCACTGGCTCGGGGGAACGAAACGGCTTGAAGCTTTCCACTCGCTGTCTGTCCTATGTCAGTGATCCCAATAATGGTCACGCCGCTCGACTTGTCATGGCGCGCCCAAAAGTCCCGATCGACATCGTATTGCAGGTCGACAGGAACGATGCAGTTCTTCATGATCCAGGCTTCACCGCCTTCGGTCTTAACCGGAGTCGTGCCGGCATGCTGGATCATTATGCTTGCCTCCTCTTCATAAAGATCTAGTATAGCGCAGATTAAAGTTTGGAATTGTCTAGGCACACAACCTGCGCCCTAATGGATCCTGCACCATCTGCCACGCCGTTAGCTTGGATTCGCCTTACCTTATAACCCGTATCCCCATAACTCTGGCCTATAATGGAATATCAGATGGAAGGCGTAGCAGACCATGAATAATGCAGAGGTGCAAACTGAGGCCAGAGCTCTCGGTGATCCGACGCGCTACCGGCTGTTTCGCTACATAGCTGACGCACCTGAACCAGTCGGTGTGGCAGAGCTCACCGACTATGTCCAGCTCAATCACAACGCCGTGCGCCAGCATCTCGCTGTTCTCAAAGAGGCTGGCCTCGTTACCGAAGAGCTCGAGGAGCGCTCCCGGCCTGGGCGCCCACGGCTTATGTACCGCCTGCATCCCGAGGCTGCTGGCAAATGGGGTACCCAGGGAGCCTACGAATGGCTGGCAGCCATGCTCAGCGACGCTGTGCGCCACAAAGTGGAGCCACGCCAGATCGGTCGCCGTTACGGACGTCGCCGCGCCGAGGAACTTGCGGGCACCGGCGAGGCCACCGACCTCATGGAAACCGAGATCTCCCGGCGAGGCTTCAGGCCAACGAGGGTCACGCGGGGCCGCCAGGTGGAGTTCGTGCTAGGGCGTTGCCCGTTTGCAGATGTGGCTGGATCTGATCCAGATACCATTTGCCAGCTGCACCTTGGACTAGCGGAAGGACTTGGCGAAGGGCTGGGCGGCATAGAGGTGCTGGGGCTGACTGCTAAAGACCCCCGCCGAGCTGGATGCCGCCTGATTATTCGGCCTGATCTCATGCCCGCATAAGCGCCAAACTGTTCTTGTTGGCGATGCATCGTGGTCCATAGCCGAGGTCCGATCTTCATTCCAAGCAGGTGCCCGGGTCACCTTGCTCGGCCTCGTAGACCTCTGATAAGCGCGCCTTGAACACAGAAGAGATCTTGCCCGGTCCGGTGGCCATTTGTCCTGGCACTCTCAATGTCTTGATTTTCTAATGACTGATAGTATAATTTACTCAAGAAGCTATAGAAGAAGCCGTTGAGCTGCTCACGAAGATCTTGCCAGTGATTGTGTGGGCAGTAGCTCATTATGGGCGCGCCCCGGCTCAGGCAATCAGGAGGCGCAGTGGAACAGCCAAACCAGGACTCATACAGGACAGAGGATGTCGGCGGGGATCCAGCTTGCTGGGCCCATCTACTCTGCGAAGAATGCGGTGCTGTTCTAAGCGAGGGACATCGCAGTTGGTGTAGCTATGGCCAAACCGACGCTTCAATCCCTAATCGCAACTTAGGTTCCTCACCTCCTACCTGGCCATGAAGATCTAGGTCAAGAAGGCTGTATGATTGCGAGATATTTTTAATTTCGTTCAATCATGAAAGTATTGAGCTACCGTGCTCAAATACTTTTCTTTATTTACTTTTCTTTATTGGGCGACCCGATGCACGCCATAGAGCCACGGCCGTCTCTTTTGGATTCCAGGGCTGTAACGCCTCGAACTTCTGCACTTTCGCATCTAGTCAACCTTTCTCAGTTCTCCCTGATTTTCGGTGTCAAGTAAAGAGGGGTCAGTTCGGAGCAGGCAGTAGACGACGAAGCCCACCGAGATGAAAGCGAGGACGATGAGCGGTACGGGGACTAGAGGTGCTACCTAAGCCATCACCGCTTTTCGATCAGCGCTTTCGTGGCTTCGGGGTCGGGGCAGCCGACAATCCATGCATCGTAGTCCGCTCCGTCGAAGTCAATGCGCAGCCCCCTCGGGGTGTCGTGATGCACGGCGGCGAAGAGGCGCTGACCGCCAGTGCGCACCGAAGCGACCTCTGACAGCCCGGGCAATCGCTCGCCGAACTTGATGCCGTGGTCTGCAGGCTCGTGCGCGTCCTCCAGAACCTCCACCGAGCGAACCGCGGCCAGCGGCGCTCGAAGGTCGCCATGTACGGCCTCGAGCTTCTCCACACGTGATAGGTGAAGCACCAGGTCAGCACCATCGATCTGCAGCTCGGCCATACTCATCTCCTTATGATCGCATTAGAAAGAACGTTACTATTGATGTGATCATAGCTGCTACTATTGCACCATGGCGAGCGCAAATCTCCTCTTGCATCCCGTGCGGCTGCGCATCGTCCAAGCGTTCCTCGGCGACCGGGCACTCACCACGGCCCAGCTAGCTGCCGAGCTCGATGACGTGCCGGCCGGCAGCCTCTACCGCCACGTGGCCATGCTCACCAAGGCCGGGGTGCTCCAGGTAGTGGCCGAGCGCCGCGTCCGAGCTGTCGTCGAGCGCACCTACATGCTGCGGATCCTCGCTGCGCAGATCCAGCCCGACGAGCTTGCTGCGATGACCCCTGAGCAGCACCTGCAAGCCTTAGTTACCTACGTCGCCGGCATTCTCAGGGATGCAGAGCGCTACCTGACGACCAGCAGCGCCGATCCGACCCGTGACGGCTTCGGCTACCGGATGGCGGCCATGTGGCTCACCGACGCCGAGCTTGCGGACCTCGCCCGGGATCTCCAACGGGTCTTGCAGCCGCGCCTTGCAAACGTTCCGGGCAAGGGCCGCTGCCGCCGCAGCCTCTACACGGTGCTCCTCCCCGCTCCAGAGGCGTCGCAATCTCGCGCATCAAAGAGAACCAGAGCCTACAAGTCCAAACCTCAAAAGAGCGCGGGTCGGTGATGTAACCACCTCTGACACAGATCGGCCTGATGGAGGTAGCCGGCGACATTGAGCTCTCGGTCGGTGCCAGAGCCGCCTACGCCGCATCGCTGGAAGCGGCTCACCTACGATAGGCATGCCGTTCCTCTGCCTAGTGATCGCGTGGCTCGCTCTGCCGTGGTCCTTTACTGTTGCGCTTAGGCATGGGAGCACCTGGAGCACTCCGCCACGGTCCCCAACCCTGGCAACCGAACGCCGCCGTTCGCGCCCACCGGCAAGTAGGCGTGCCAAATGTGACGGTACCCATGCCTCAGGTGCCAGACCGGCGGTCCCATGCCATGGTAGCGTGGGATTGGCGCCGGGGTCGCCACCGGGTTCGCGGGAAGGACCGAGTCCACCCCCACAGGTAGTGGCAACACAGATGGCAGACCGTCTTCGTCTTGCGCCCGTATGCGAACCCGGGCATAGGAGGAGACGTCATGCCTGAACTTGTACCTTACCCCAATTTGGATCAGCTCCGGCGCCAAGCACGGGAGCTGTTGCGCTCAGCCCAGTCT
>JAMCQF010000108.1 GCA_023379605.1 Actinomycetota bacterium | reverse complement strand
CTTGAGCTGGACGACAGTCGGGGCATTTGGCAGCGATCGTGCCCTGGCCGCGCGCCTAATCGAATTAAGGCCCTCATGGGTGTACAGGGTAGGTATGAGGTCGTAGGCTACTGCCTCATCCATCGCGTCTGGATCTGGCTCAGATAGCAGCAGGATGGGAGACGATATGCCCGACTTGCGGAGCTCTAGCCCTTCTTCAACCATAGCCACTGCAAGCCAGTGAGCACCGCCCTTGATAGCAGCACCCGCGACAGCCACGGCCCCGTGCCCATAGGCGTCAGCTTTTACCACAGCGCACACAAGCGCCGGCGCCACCTTTCGGCAGATCCTTCCAACATTGCGCCTGAGCGCCCCTAGATCTATCTCCGCCCAAACAGGACGGAGCCACGCCTCAGCCACCTACATCGCCGCAGACATCTTCATCATCTGCTCTACTTGAGCAGATATGGGCTATCACGTCAGATCTCTCCATCTCGAGCAGCAGAGAGCCACTGAGCGATCAATCCAGGCAGGTCCCCTGCCACAAACCCTTCGCTGTGCCCTAGCGAAGCCGCCCTGCCATGCACATGCGCCCCGAGACAAGCGGCCTGCAGCGGATCCACCCCCCGAGCCAGGAAGGCGCCTATGACCCCAGAGAGAACATCGCCAGTCCCAGGGGTAGCCAAGCGTGGCGAGCCCGAAGTCACCAGGCGGGCTTCTCCTCCCGGCGAGGCCACAACCGTCGTGGAACCTTTGGACAGCACCACAGCACCTATGGCCTTGGAGACTCCCAAGACATGGGCCAAGCGGTCCTCAGGCGCCTTTCTCCCGCTCAAGCGCTCAAGCTCCCCGTCGTGGGGGGTCAGCACACATGGCGCCTTCCTCGACGCGATCAGCTCTTTTGCCTCCTCTAGGCTTCCAAGGGCTGCCAGCCCGTCGGCATCCACCACCAGCGGCACCGGAGCCAGCTCAACGAGTCGCCGGATCGACTCGACCGTGAGCTGGTCGCGCCCCAAGCCCGGCCCAACGACCAGCGCATCGTACCTACCCAGATTGGCCAGCACCTCCTTAGCCCAATCCTCCGCCGGAAGCGCTCCCCACACAACTTCTCTTGGCACTCCAGCAAGCCCGCCGGCAACAGAGCTTGACGGACGTGCCCCGAAGGCACCGGGAACACCCAGGCAGACAAGACCCGCTCCTGAATGGAGTGCTCCATCGCTGCAAAGTGCCGCTGCTCCACCCATCTCTACAGAGCCTGCCACCACATACACAGCAGACATCCACTTGTGCGCGTTGCGCGGGCGTGCTGGCAAGCCAGCCGTCACATCTGAGTCTTCCATCAGCCATGCCGTGGCAGCCGTAGTGTCTATTCCTATGTCCGCGACCACCACCTCGCCTGAGAGCTCGGGCCCATCTGCCAAGAAAAGGCCGGGCTTGCAAGCGGCAAAGGTGACCGTGACATCGGCCTTCATTGGCAGCCCGTGGGCGATCCCGGTGTCCCCATCCACTCCTGAGGGGATGTCAACGGCTATAACGAAAGCCAAAGGGGACGCCTCCGGGGCAACGTACTCACCCCTGAAGCCGGTTCCGTAGGCTGCGTCTATAACTGCGTCCGCTGCCAAGGTAGCATCCATGGCCACCCTGGAGCCCGCATCCACAACCTTCACCAAGGCTCCCCTACGCCGCAGCAGATCCGCTGCGATCCTGCCATCCCCTCCGTTATGGCCCTTGCCAGCAACCACCACCACGCGTCGCCCGGAGGCACCTCCCAAACGACGGAGAAGCTCGACGGCCACCGAGTGGCCCGCTCGCTGCGCAAGGGTCTCAATGGGCGTATGGCGCTGGGCGGCCTCGTCCATGGCTCTCATCTGCTCAACGGTCACTACCGGTTTCATGCTGCTCCCATCGCGACCACAAAGGCAACGGCTATCGAATCGGTATGGGTGAGGCTCACAGCCCATCTGCCCACCCCATACCTTTCAGCCAATTCAGCAGCCCGTCCTGAAGCGATCAGCATCGGTGCGCCACGCACCCCAGTGCACACCTCTACCTCACGGAACCCGAAAGCGCCCAGCCCTACGCCAAGGGCCTTCATAGCAGCCTCTTTGGCTGCAAAGCGCGCAGCAAGCCGGGCAGGTGCGCCGGCCTTGCCCGCAACCGCACGCTCCAAGTCCGTGAAAAGTCGCCCCTCCAATAGAGGCCTGCGCTCCAGCAAGCGGCGGAAACGGGGTATCTCCACTGCGTCCACGCCCACACCAACAATTGAGCCCTTTATGCCAGTGACCATCAAAGCGTCACAGTCATTCGACAGTCACCGTCTTGGCCAGGTTCCTCGGCCTATCCACATCGTGTCCGGCCAACCTGGACAGCCAGTACGCAAGCAGCTGCAATGGGATGGCGTCAACGACAGGCGAGAAGAGCGGTTCCGCAACGGCGGGGACCCCCAAGACGTGATCAGCCTGCTCCTGGGTCTCTAGATCGCCATCCTCGGCCACAAGAACCACCGTTGCTCCGCGCGCCTTTACCTCTGCCACATTTGACATCATCTTCGGCCAGAGAGGGTTCCGTGTGGCTACCCCGACCACGATAGAGCCCGGGCGGATCAAAGCGATGGGACCGTGCTTTAGCTCACCAGCGGCGAACCCCTCAGCCCGCAGGTAGGCGATCTCCTTGAGCTTCAGCGCTCCCTCCAGCGCTACAGGGTAGCCAACGTGACGTCCCAGAAAGAAAAAGTCCTTAGATCCTGACAGCTTCTCGGCCACTGACTCTATCTCATCGCCTCTCTCCAATGCAGCTCTTACCAGCTCAGGCAAGCCGCCGACCACCGCTATCAGCCTCTCTTCCTCCTCGGCTGCCAACATGGCGTGGTCACCTGCCATCCTCAGTGCAAGCAGATCCAGGGCAACTAGCTGGGCAAGAAAAGTCTTTGTGGCAGCTACACCGACTTCCTGACCAGCTCGCGTGTAAAGCACGCCGTCGGCATCTCGTGACAGAGACGAGCCCACTACATTGGTCACTGCCAAA
>JAMCQF010000107.1:4293-15905 GCA_023379605.1 Actinomycetota bacterium | reverse complement strand
TATGGTTCCGATCATGTACTGAAGTCTAAGTCGCACCATGATCGAATCTAGTTCCATTTAGAATTCGCAATTCCTCTATTGCTAGACGAAGAGCATCATTCGCAGCGCAGTAGTAAACATAAGTCCCGCGGCGCTCTGCACGCACCACCCCCTGGTCTCGCAAGATACGCAAATGATGGGAAACGGTAGGTTGGCGAAGGCCCGTGGCTGCCACAATTGACCCCACCGGAACACATGCTGTGTCTAACGCCGAAATAATCCGCAGGCGCGTCGGGTTTCCGAGGGCCTTTAGCAGATCTGCCAGCCGTGAGGCTTCCGTACGGTCCATAGGCTTGCTCGCTAAGGTCTCTAGCCTCGTAGCCCGAATCTCTGGCCTCATGGCCCGAGTCCTATTACTAATCTCATCTTCATAAGTAACACATGAATAGATCTAGATATTCCAATATATCTGGATGTGCTATCCAACCACGCCGGTTGATCACCGTTTCAACCTCGTTTGGCCCCTGACCCCTCCGGGGCGCGGTCCAAAGATCAAGGCCGCCCAGAAAGAGAGCGTTAACCGTGGACTTCTCTACCGTCTAGCCACCGTCTAGCCTCCGGGGCGGTCCAAAGATCAAGGCCGCCCAGGAAGAGAGGCTCTCAGCTACGAAGCGGGCTCGCTTCCGACAACCGAGACGAAGCTGACGCACTCACCGGGCGAACCTCCCAGGTTATGGGTGAGGGCCAACTTCCGTCCTTGCGCAATGGAGCCTATGGCGCGCTCCTTGGGCGCCTCACCGCGCAGCTGGAGCCAAGCCTCGAAAAGCATACGCAGCCCGCTTGCCCCTATCGGGTGCCCAAACGCCTTGAGACCGCCATCTGGGTTCACTGGGAGCTCGCCGTCAAGGTCGAAGGTGCCAGACAAGGCTTCCTTCCAGCCCTGACCACGCTCGGCAAAACCAAGATCTTCATATATCACCAGCTCAGTTGGGGTAAAGCAGTCATGGACCTCTGCCATAGCGAGCTCGGAGCGAGGATCTTCTATTCCAGCTTCGCTGTAGGCATTCTGGCCTGCCCTGACGACTTCGGGGAAGGTTGTGTAGTCATAAGTTGGGTCGGCCGTGCCAGTTGCTGGTCCGGCAACGAAGCTCAGCGCCTTCACAAAGATCGGTTTGTCGGTATAGCGGTACGCGTCCTCTGAACGCACTATGACCGCAGCTGCAGATCCGTCACTTACTCCAGAGCAATCGAAGATCCCGAGCTGACCTGCCATGATCGGACTGCAGGCAATAGTGGCCTTGTCCACTTCACGTCTGAACTGAGCTCTTGGGTTAAGCGCTCCGTTGTGGTGGTTCTTCCAGGCAATGCGCGTAAGGACCTCTTTTAGCTCCTCGGGACTAACTCCATACTTCTTCTCATACGCAGGAGCCAGAAGGCTAAACAGTGCAGGAGCAGTGAGCTGGGCGGCAGTGCCATCCGAGGGTGGGGAAGCGATCACCAGTCCGGAGAACCCGCTGTCCTTGAGCTTTTCAACCCCAATCGCCATAGCCATGTCTATCGCACCACTTGCCACCGCGTAGCATGCGTTGCGAAACGCCTCGGATCCAGTAGCGCACATGTTCTCAACGCGCGTGACGGGCTTGTAGTCAAGACGCAAGGGCCTAGATAGGGTGAGCCCGGAGATGCCCGAGCCCATGGTGCCAAGCCAGTAGGCGTCTACATCGTCCTTCGTAACTCCAGCGGAGATGAACGCGTCTGTGGCAGCATCGATCAGGAGGTCCTCGGCCCCCTTTTCCCACTGCTCGCCAAAGCTGGTACAGCCCATACCGACTATCGCGACCCGGTCCCGGATCCCCTTAGTGGCCATCTCTATGCCTCCTTTCGGATCGGCTTTGCCTTCCAGAAGTAGTTGTGGATCGCTTGCGAGGTTGACACCTTACGAAAGGTCATCTCGACGCGGTCACCAATGCATAGGCTATCTGGATCCACGTCCGTAAGCTCACAGCGGAAACGGCCTCCGCCATCGAAATCCACCACCGCCACCACCATAGGTGGGCTCGGTGTGAAAGCCAGCCTGTCTATGGTAAATGTCGCCACAGTTGCTGGAACATCAGCCAGGCGCTCGCTTTGCATGTGGTCGACGGCCCCGCAGTTGATGCATACGCGCCCCGGGGGGATGAGACGGGTGCCGCAGGCTGTACAACGGCTGGCAGTAAATGCAAACTTCCACGGATCGTGGCGTGCAGAAGGTGGCGACGCAGGTGGGGTGGGCTCTGGACGCCTCGGTGGCTCCCTATGGAACCGCTCCCGCCAGGTGATAAAGGTCATGTAGGACAGGTCTCCCTTTGCGCTTCCAAGCTGGGATGCCACAGTGGCTCGCGCTGAGCGCGAATTGCGGTAGTCATCGATCTGCTCGCTTACTCTTAGAACTGTTGCCTCGACTCCATCTGCAAGGGAGACTGCCAGGACAAGCGCCCCGGGCGCGGCAGAGTCCAGAACGCTGGCCAGCACCAGGCCCTGATGGGCTGTGCCGGTGTTGCCGATGGCCTTGGTCAGGTCGTCAGCCAGCGCATGAGCCGGGAATCGCGAGCTGTGCTGTAGGGCTCTTACAGCCCGGGTATGAACACCGGTGACTATGAAATGGTCTATCTCTGCTGAGGTGACTCCCGCTTGCTTGAGGGCATCGGCCATGGCCTGCTCGGCGAGTGGGATGTACTCGTGCTCGCCAAAGCGCTCCTCCCAAAGATGCGAGGAAGCCTCTCCTGGGAGTCTCCAGCGATCCAGGAACTCCGATGTGGCCGAACCAAAAGATAGGAACTCCACAACTACTTGAGAGGTCGAGTCAAACAGGAACGCCGCTGCACCATCACCCCCGTCACGCTCATCTGAACTGCCGCCCATCCCGTTGCGCATATCGGAAAGCGCAACGAGAACGGGGCCATCTGCGCGACCTGCGTAGCGAAGCGCTGCGCTACCTGAGCTGACCGAACCAATCATGTCGAATGCTGGAGCTGATCGGGGTAAGCCTAGGGCATCATGGACTGCCACCGCATTAGCTTTGTCAAGATATGCTGGATCTGTGGTGGAGAACACCACTTCGCAGGAGCGAGACGGTTGAGGAGCGGATGCCAGGGCAACCCGAGCAGCTTCTACTGCCATCGTCGTTGTGTCCTCGTCGTAGCCTGCAACGCTACGGGATCCACCCCCGGCTGGCATACCGAGAGCGGCCCCAATAGCTGGACGTGCCAGCCTCCAGTAGGGCAGGTACGTTCCATAGGCAACTATGCCTCTTTTCATCGACAGCCTCCTCTAAGCCACCCAGCATCGCTTCGGGTCCAGCATGTGTGCGAACTGGGCCATGTTATGCATAGCCAGGATCCAAGATCACAATCGCCAAGCGTTTTAGCGCTGGCTGGCCTGGTACTTCCGGGCAGGTACGCCCGATTCACGAAGCGGCATTGGCTAGGTCAACCTCCCCCGTGCAAGACGTCGCCAGCTGACGCACTGGCGGTGTGGGTGGCGGTTGGGGCGATCAGCGTGAGCGCCACAAGTGCAAGACGTCGCCAGCTGACGCACTGGCGGTGTGGGTGGCGGTTGGGGCGATCAGCGTGAGCGCCACAAGTGCAAGACGTCGCCAGCTGACGCACTGGCTGGAACATGGGAAAGATAAACTCAAACGGTGGTTAGAGCACTTGATGAAGGGGTCCTTCGAATAAATCACGAGGCGAAGAAGGCCCTGTTCGATGCCCTGGGCGAAGTTGCCGGGGCGCTCTCCTCGGGACGACGAGCAGAGATCGTGGATCTGCTCGCTCAGGGCGAGCGCTCAGTCGAAGAGGTGGCAACGGAGATCGACCAGACCGTAGCCAATGCTTCCCACCACTTGAGGATCCTCGCGCGAGCCGGTCTGGTGCGCTCGCGGCGTCACGGCACCCATATCTACTACCGCTTGGCCGGAGACGAGGTTGAAGATCTGTGGTTCGCTTTACGCCTAGTAGCTCAAGCCGTTAAGGCCAACTTGGGCAGTCTGGCGTCGGACTACCTGGGCGAGCAGGAGAGCATCGAGTCGTTGACCCGTGAGCAGCTACTTAAGCGGCTGGCAACAGGCCAGGTCACCGTCTTGGATGTTCGTCCAGCAGCTGAGTACCGGGCAGGACACCTACCTGGAGCACGCTCAGCACCGCTCGCTGAGCTGGCGAGCCATATGGCGAGCCTCCCAGGCAACCTGCCGGTGGTGGCATACTGCAGGGGACCTTATTGCGTCTTCGCCCCGGCTGCGGTACGGGCGCTCCGGCTTAGCGGAATCGACGCTGCGAGACTAGAAGATGGTTTTCCTGAGTGGCGCCGGGCTGGGCTGCCTATCACGGTTGGCGACGAGCCCGGTGCTTTCTCAGAGGCTGATGCAGCTTGCCTCAACGCATCATGAGATAGCCGGTACTCCAGCCGCTGGATCTACCTTCACGGCACAGACCATCGAAGATCAGATCGAGAGAATAACAACATCTTCCCGTCTCCATCCAGGTGTGTGCTCAATGAGCCGCGGTCGACAATCAGTGTCAGGATGCCTTTTGATGTGCCGATAGGTGCGCCCATGCGCTCCCCGCGCTGTAGTTTCCAACCGCTGTCGTCTGCAGAGCTCATAGCTCTGGTGCGCCCATGCGCTCCCCGCGCTGTAGTTTCCAACCTTACACACCCTCTTCACATATTCGCTTGATTATTTGAGAAAGTTCTGCTACCTTTGGTTCACTATCTGATGAACCGACTAGCTGGAGGGCGAGGTGGCAGTAGAAGTTCGCACTCTTCGGGCGGACGAGCTCGGCAACTCTGCGCATCTACTGATCGACAGAGCGTCCGCTACGGCCGTCATCGTCGACCCGGCACGTGACGTCGGCCAGTATGTAGAGCTTGCTGACTCGGAGAAGGTTACCATCGCCTGGGCGCTCGAAACCCATGTTCACAACGACTTTGTGTCCGGTGCACGCGAGCTCGTCGCCGCGGGTGCCGCACGTCTTGGCGCAAGTGCCATGGCTGGACTCCGCTATCCCTATGAGCGACTGGGCGATGGAGATGAGATAAGCCTCGGCCGCTCACGCCTACGAGTGCTCTCCACTCCCGGCCATACTCCAGAGCATGTAGCCTACCTGCTGCTTGGCGACGACGGTGAGCCTGCGGCTCTGTTCTCCGGCGGAGCGCTCATGGTAGGCACTGCTGCGCGCACCGATCTGTTCGGACCTGCGCTGTCATGGCGATTCGCCCAGCACCTGGAGCGCTCGCTCAAGGAGAAGATACTATCGTTGCCAGATCATGTTGTCGTCTATCCGACTCATGGTGGTGGGTCGTTCTGTGCCGTGGGTGCTGGTGCTGCTATCTCCACGACAATAGGAGCAGAACGCGCAGCAAACCCCCTGGCTTTGGCACGGTCCTCGAGAGAGTTTGTCACGCGATCTCTGAGTGCCGGGCCATATCCTAGCTACTACTCCCGCATGCGAACCCTCAATCAGACTGGTGCACCCCTTGTGGGCTTGGGACTTCCCTTGCCCAGCCCGCTCCAGCTTGAGGACCTTGACGCTTGGGTAGCCCAAGGAGCACTTGTAGTAGACGTTCGCCCGCCTGCCTCATTCCGGGCCGGACACATACCAGCCAGTCTCGCCGCAGGCGCAGATGGAAACCTTTCGGGCTGGGTTGGCTGGCTTGTAGGTCCCGAACGTCCCCTGGTTCTGGTAAGCGATCCTTCAAGAGCAGGAATTGACCAAGTGACCGAGGCAACCCGTCAGCTCTTACGGATCGGATATGACCGAGTCGTTGGCTACCTGGATGGAGGCATCGACAGCTGGGCTGGTGCTGGGCGGACACTTACCACATATGACACCACCAGCGCCTCGCTACTGGCCAAACGCCTCGACGACGGTGAGATGATCGCTGTCGTCGATGTCCGGGAGGCAGCAGAGTGGCACGCTGCCCATATTCCAGGCAGCATCAATCTGCCTGCTCACGACATCCCACTGACTCAGATAGAGCTGCCGCGTGCACTTCCCCTGGCCGTGCACTGCGGACACGACTACAGAGCGACACTTGGAGCAAGCCTGCTCGAACGTGCAGGCTTTACCCACCTAACCGTGCTCGAGGATGGATGGGACGGGTGGGCACCTTTGCATGAGGAGGCAGTGGCTGGATCACATGACCCTGGTGCCCAGCCCGGACCGCTGGTCCCACAAGCGCGTTGACCAGCTCACCCGTACCCGGCGAACAGCAGTCCCTCGTTACTGTCGGTCTGCCTGGGACAAGTCGGCGCGAGTCACCCAGGGTCCATCACCCCTTGGGCTTGATGGAGAACTGGCTGCAATTTTCCATCTTTACTCTGCTCACATTGCTAATTGGTATGACCATCGGTGTCGAGCGCGTTGCGCTTCCACCATTGGCCAACCATGCCTTTGGCATCACCTCGATCCTCTACACGGTATCGTTCATCTCTGCCTTTGGAGCTGTAAAGGCATGCATGAACCTCGTAGCAGGAAGGCTTTCTGACCACCATGGTCGTAAAACGCTTCTCCTCATCGGTTGGGCATTCGCAGTGCCATTCGCCCTTCTTATAATCTTCGCCCAAGCATGGTGGTGGGTGGTGGTGGCAAACCTATTCCTCGGTGTGAACCAGGGACTGACCTGGACGATGTCGGTTACGGCCAAGATAGACCTCGTTGGACCTGTAAACCGCGGTCTTGCAGTGGGCATCGACGAATCCGCTGGCTATGTCGGTGTCGGCCTGGGTGGGTTCTTCTCCGGGCTTCTGGTTGCCTCATACGGTTTACGTCCCGCCCCATATCTACTCGCCCTGGGAGTTGTCGTTCTCGGCGCGCTCATGACATTGGGTCCTGCAAAGGAAACGCTTCCATGGGCGCACGCTGAGGCTGCTAACCGCCAGGCTTCTGGTGCCGCCATGGAGAGGACTCCAAAGCTCTCTCGGCTGGCATCTTACATTTCCTGGCACGATAAGACTATGTTCTCTGTATGCCAAGCTGGTTTCTTGAACAAGTTCGCCGATACCTTGGTCATAGGCTTCTTTCCCCTCTACTTCCTACATAAAGGCCTGAGCCTTGCCACAGTCGGTCTCCTGGTGGGCATCTACGCCTGGGTATGGGGTCTCGGTCAGGTGCTAACTGGTGCACTTGCCGACCGCATAGGGCGCAAAACGCCTATAACAACAGGGATCTTTCTGGTCGGAGCTGGGATAGTTATGATCCTGGCAACCAAGGGACTTGCCGGTTGGATGGGCGGCGCTGGCGCGATGGGGGTTGGCATGGCGCTTGTTTACCCGAATCTCATCTCTGCTGTAGGCGATGTAGCCCACCCTGCTTGGCGGGGAGGAGCTCTTGGGGTCTATAGGCTGTGGCGCGATGGAGGCTATGCAATAGGACCTCTAGTCCTAGGGACAATTGCCCTCATAGGCGGAATCATCGATGCGCTTTGGGCGGGTGCCGTATTGATGGGGCTCTCGTGGCTGGTAGTGCTTGTAGCCTTCGATGAGACCGAGCCCAAACATCGGAACAAGGCCCCGGCATGGGAATCCCACCCAGAATGGGTGGCTCCATCGGCTAGGTAGGGCATCCGGTCTCCACGAGCGCAATTACCTCCACTGCGTCCAGGCGAGAAGACCCACCCGGACACTGCCTCACCCCTCGGCTATTCTGCTCTACGCAGTGTCCCATTCGGGCAGGCTATGACCTCCCATCGCTATAGCTGCATGTAGCGAGCAGGGTCGGCATCGAATGCATCAGCACAGCCCAGGTTGCAGAAGTAGTAATCTTTGTCCTGGTAGTGACGATGGGCAGCCGCATGGTCTGGGTCTATCACCATGTGGCAGACAGGATCGACGACCAGATCTGGCTTGTCCGTGGTTGAAGTCATAGTATCCGTGACGACCTCCTTCTTAGCTGCGTCTAAGCTGCCCCTACTTACCACCATAGGCAAGCTTGCCGCGGCAGCGACGACCGAGCTGGCCGACACCGGTGGTGTCTCCAAGCGGGTGAAGTGGTCTGGCTCGGCTTCGAACCGCTCTCTGCAACGATCAGAGCAGAACCAGTAGCTCTTCCCACCCCAATCCGACTCTGCAGGTGCATCGGCAATGCGCACCTGCATGCCGCATACCGGATCGATCGCAAAGCCAGCCCCTCCTCCAAGCTGCTCCCTGTGCCTCTTGAGCCACCATATCCCTACAAGAGCTAAAAGGAACGCTATATTGAGGACGCTCGTATAGTTCCAGGAGAAATGCACTGCCACAACTGAAGCTCTACGCAAAGTGGGAACTATACCGGCTGCAGAGAACAGCTCGCCCACTGCCAAACCTGAAAGCGCCATGACAGGATAGAGCACCAGGACCAACTGTAGAGCTAATCTCCCACCATAGAGCCTGCGATATATAAGGATGAGCGGCATCGAGATAAGGTCTGCAAAAATGAAGGAGATGACTCCACCGAAGCTGATGCCCCCCTTCCACAAAGCGGCAGCCAGTGGGACATTACCTACCGAGCAGACCCAACTTGCTACTGCGATCAACGGGCCAATAAATGCGTTTTCCAGGGTGGTCCAACCTCCATGTCCGGTGACAAACAGGTCGGACCAGAATGCTTCTGGCACCAGTGCGGCTAAGAATCCCGCTACGGTATAACCGATCACCAGCTCCTTGCGCAACATTGTGATATCAGCAATCGCGTAAGTAGCTGCATCTGCCCACGCTGCCTTAGAGCGAAGCTTCTTCGCCCACGGCTCGCTCTCGATCTTACGCTGATGCTCTGTCCGCGCACGCTCCAAAGCTAGTTGGTGTCCGTCCCTGGGAGCACTAGCGTCTAGATTTTGTAAAGTATCAAGGCCCACCTTTTTGGCGGGCGCCGGCTGGGTAAGCCGCTTGCGTGCCTTCTCAACAGCCGGACCCCGGAGGACCATGCCCCCTATGAAGGCAAGCAGGACGATCATTAACGGGCCACCTACGAACTCCGCCGCGGTGAACTGCCACCCGATAAGAACTAGGAGCACCAAACCAAGCTCTATTACCAGGTTGGTCGAAGCTACCATGAACACCATTGCCGATACGAAGTCCGCTCCTTTGGCAAATAGAGACTTTGCCATAGCGCTTGCCGCATACGAGCAGCTCGAAGACATGGCACCGAACCCGGAAGCCCTAGCTATAGACCTAGGGCCGTGGTCTCCCAAGGCCCTTTGCATCTCCTCCTTTGAGACAAAGGCCTGTACTGCTCCTGAGAGGCCGAACCCGAGCACTAGGGCCCAGATTGTCTCCCAGAGCATAAATACTGCCTCCCGCAGGCCTCTCCCGATGGCATCGAGGAACCCGAGCAACGTGACAGCAACAACGGGGTCATGGATCCAGGCCGCCATCGCCAACTCCGTCACAGGGCTTTCCTACCCTCATCTCTTATGTGCACATCTGTGGGATTGGCTTCGGGATTGCCGCTTTTGTCATTGCCAGAGCTAGTGGGTCTGTGGCGGACCATGCTTAGGATGCCCAGAGCTATGCCTGCCAGCTCCCGAGCAACGAAGCGGACCTGGTCTATTGGTCCACTGTTACAACCGGGCAATCCTTCATCCAGAACGGTACAGCTGCTTGCCCTGATCCTTGCGTTGCGCCTCACCTGTGCCTCACAGCCTCATTACCTGGCGGATCGTTGCCACCACTTCGGCGAGCTCCCCTGAGGCACCATCGGGCCCACGTGCAGCGTTAAGTACGCAGTGACCCAAATGATCATTGAGAAGGCCCAGAGCAACCTCTTGCAGCGCGCGTGTCGCCGAGGCTACCTGGACCACCACGTCGGGGCACCAGGCATCTTCTTCGATAAGTCTCTGAAGGCCTCGTACCTGTCCTTCGATCTTGCGTAAACGGATCAGATATTCCTGTTTCCCTGAGGCGTAGCCTCGGCTAGCGCGCCCAGACGGGCTCGACCCACTTCGCCTTGGTGCGGTCCTGCCACCGGCAAAGACCTTCTCCCCGTCCGAACTCATAAGCGCACCGAAACGGTGGGGACATCCTTGAGCCCATCTCTTAAGTCCTCTGATCTCAAAGTCCTGCTCCCTGGTATCTCGTCATCTGCACTACTGTAGCACTAGATACCCATGGGGGGTACGGCTATACTGAGCCAAGGGTTAGAGAGCCCAGAGTTGGTCTGCTCGCCATCATCTTGGCCAGCAGCGAGCTTGCCACCCCAAGCTCATCTCTATGCAGGGTTTGCGAAGTTCACTGAGGCAATCCAGAGGCTCCACTAATAGCTGCTCAGGTCAAACTCAGTTGACATCGGCTCGTCATGGCAAACGCTATGTCGTACTCAACGGTTGTAGTGGTGCGCGGTCAGCTCATGAGGATCTGGTCCGTTGATCGCCGGGTCGGTGTGGATGGTGGCATCGGCGAGCCTGGGTATCTGGTGGAGAAGGAGATGACGGACGTGCTCGGCTATGTCGTGGGCCTGCGATACCTGCAGGTTGCCATCGACAATGAGGTTGAGCTCGGCCCGCAGTTCGTGGCCGATCCACCGGACGCGCACGTCGTCGACCCGGCGCACTTTGTCCACGGTGGCCGCCTCGTGCTCCACCTGGTCAACCAGGGCCGGGTCCACAGCATCCATCAACCGCCGATAGATGTCACGCGCAGCTCCTCGAAGCACACCAGCTATGGCCACGCTGATCGCCAACCCGACAATCGGGTCCGCTAGGCGCCAACCGAGGGCCACTCCAATGGCACCTGCGACCACCGCGAGGCTGGTGAAGCCGTCGGTGCGGGCGTGGCGGCCATCAGCGACCAGCGCCGCCGAGCCGATCCTCTGGCCGATTCGGATGCGATACCGGGCGGCAACCTCGTTGCCGATGAAGCCGATCATCCCGGCTGCCGCGACCCAACCGAGGTTGGTAACCTGCTGTGGATGGACAATCCGGCTCACTGCCTCCCAGGCGGCTATGATCCCAGAGGCGCCAATAACTACGAGAACGGCCAGACCCGCGAGGTCCTCGGCGCGCCCGAACCCATAGGTGTAGCGCCTGGTTGCAGGTCTCCTGGCTATCAGCAGCGCCACGCCGATCGGCACCGCGGTTAAGGCGTCGACGAAGTTGTGGATCGTATCGGCAAGCAGGCCGACTGAATCGCTGCGCGAGAACACGATCAGTTGTAGCACAGCAGTAAGAAGTAACCCAGCCAGACTGATGGCAAGCGCGCGCATCCCGGCCCTGCTTGCCATGAGCGAATCATCCACAGAGCCCGTGTGGCCATGACTATGGCCACCGATCAGAGCTACGAGCAAGCCGGCCAGGCCGCGCCGATGACGGTGCTCATGAACACGGTGGTGCTTAAGTGCGTGGGGGCCGTTGTGGTGATAGTCGTCTTCGCCCATATGAGCAGCGCTATTGCCGCAACTGCTCATGCACTCTCCTTGCCAGCCATACCCCCATCTATAGCCAGCTGACCACCTGTGACGTGGTAAGCGTGTGAAAGCGCCTCGGCTACCAGTGCTTGAACATGGGCGTGGTCACAGGAGTAGAAGATGAAGTTGCCTTGCCGGCGTGTCGTGACCAAATCAAGTCGGCGGAGCTGGCGCAGGTGTTGGGATACCGCAGAAGGGCTCGCACCTACATGGTCGGCTAGA
>JAMCQF010000107.1:0-4283 GCA_023379605.1 Actinomycetota bacterium | reverse complement strand
CTAGATCGTTTACGGAGTGCTCCCCGTGCAGCAGGGCCCATAGGATCCGCAGCCGAGACTCCACAGCCAGCGCCTTCAGGAGGTCGGTCGCCACGGAAAACCACTCCTGAGGTGGCTGGTCATCTATCTGAGCAGTCATACAGGTACCATAGCAGTATCTGAGCAGCGATGCGGATAGAGAGATATACGCCCGGTGCAGGGACCTCCTAGTCGTGTCGGTCATGGGACTTCGACCAAGTAGGCCTCGTGAGAAAAGCTCACGGCTAGCTTTGCGCTCGTCGATAGCATCGGCACCGGCAAGGCAATCAGAGCCGGGCTTTGCATCAATGGAATGCTGGTTCGGGCTCACATCGCCCGCACCTAATCGACGGCTCAGGGCGTACAGAGCACCTCTCCGTGGGGAAGGAAAAAGCAGCCGTCCCCCTCGACCATCCAGGCTCGCCATCCCTCTGCCAAACGCTCCAAATCGGCCGTGCTCGCTAGATGCTCGTTAGTGGCTTGCTCGGCGAAGCGCGACTTAGTTAGACGCTCAGCCCATAGCTCTCCCCACCACTGGCGCTCTGATGGGGTAGCGAAACACCACATGCTAGCCGATACCTCAACCTTAGAGAAGCCTGCTGCATGTGCCCAGGCGGCAAGGTGACGACCCGCGTCTGGCTCCCCTCCGGTGCTGCGGGCAACCGCTCGATAAAGGGCCTGCCACTCGGTCATCGCCTCCGAAGCCGGATACCAGAACATCGCCCCGTAATCCCCGTCACGGCACGCGACTAGACCGTCGGGATTGCAGACCCGTCGCATCTCGTTGAGCGCGGCGACCGGATCGGCTAGGTGCTGGAGAACTTGGTGAGCATGTACGACGTCGAAGCTGCCCGTGGCCACACCAAGGTGGTACGCATCCCCCACCTCGAAAGAGAGGTTCGCCCTTTCACTCGCTCTTGGGGTCGATCGGGCCTGGGACACAATGGCGGGTTCGGCATCAACGCCGATGACTACACCGTTGGGAACTCGCTCTGCCAAGTCAATGGTGATGGTTCCCGGACCGCACCCGACATCAAGCACCTTGTGATAAGGCCGGAGCCGATCCAGTAGGTACGCAGCTGAGTTCTCTGCGGTACGCTGGCTATGGGAACGAAGAACGCTCTCGTGGTGGCCATGAAGATATCGGTGGGTCGCCGGGGCGTTGTGCATTCTTTAATGCTCGTGGCTAACCCGGGAAAAAGCAAAGACGATCTGCCATGGTTCCATCCATGGCGCAACTAATTTCATTGTGAAATCTATGCGATGATCGGCACTGGTCAAGGTCCGCTTGCTTGCTTTCGAGAGCGTACCAGCTGGTCCTAAAACTCAACGTGCGGTAGCGATGGGACAATTGGGAGGAGGCCTCGATGGAAGAGGTGGGAACCGCGGCCGGGCATTTGGTCCGCGCTGACATAGCAGAGCAGCCGGCCGTCCTCGAAGGCCTCCTAGCGCGACGCGCTGAAGTGGGCGAGGCACTCGCCCGGTTCAAGGACAACCTGCCTCCCGGCGTCCTCCTTGTCGCCAGGGGCTCCTCCGACAATGCAGCCGTCTACGGACGCTACGCGTTGGAAGCCGCAACCGCTCGACCGGTGGCTTTCGCAGCCAACAGCCTTTGGACTCGATACAGACGTCCCGCTGCTCTGCGTGGTTGGCTAGTGATCGCAATCAGCCAATCCGGTGCCACTCCGGAGGTCGTCGAGGTGATGCAGCTCGCCGCCGAGTCTCGAAGTTTCACCTTGGCTGTGACGAACGACCCTGACTCGGAGTTGGCCGCTTCAGCCAACGCGGTGCTGAATTTGGGAGCTGGTCCTGAGCGAGCAATTCCGGCAACTAAGACCTACACAGCGACTCTTCTTGCATTGGCTTTAGTGGCCGAGGCACTCGGGAACCCGCCTTGGACGCGAGAATCGCTTGACGCTCTTCCCACGGTGCTAGCGACAATACTTGTCCGCCTGGATGGCCTGGACCAAGCAGCGGAGCTACTGGCCTCTGGTGGACCGAGCGTTCATCTAGGAAGAGGATTTCTGTATGGCGTGGCCCTGGAATCGGCACTCAAAGTCCGGGAGATGACCGGAATGGTCGCCGATGGATTCTCGCTAGCGGACTTCCTCCACGGACCTATCGTCGCAACCGGTAAGGGTACTCCAGCGATATGCCACATCGGTAGCGGCGCGACTCGACAGGATGCCTATAACGTGGCTGCAGAAGTGATGACCCGTGGTGGGCGTGTTTTGGCGATTGCCAGTGACGACAGGCGCTGCGCGATCACGGCGATGGAACCAGCCGGCGGGCGGGCTGTGGGGATTGCCAGTGACGACAAGGGATCCCACTGCACTGTCCGTCTGTCGCTTCCGTCCATCGAAGAGGAGCTGGCCGCGGTTCCGCACGCCGTTGCCGCGCAGAGGCTCGCGCTCCAGGTGGCGCTGATAAGAGGCATGGATCCAGATCGTCCTACCGGCCTGAACAAGGTGACTGCAACGACGTGACAGGCAGGTCACTATGGCGGGGCTTGGATCGGCACCGGTTGGGTGAACTAGAGCCATCGAACAGAACGCTGAATAACTGCCACGGGAGTAGGACCATGTTCTTGGATGCGTAGCAGCGGAGAAGCCCGGAGTTGGCCATGGCCGCCATTTGTTACCACCAACGAGAACAGCTAGAGCGGATCTTGGATCTCGCCGTCCTAACCGGCGGCAGGCCAATCGCCGCGCGCCATGACTGGCAGCTTCAAGGAGCTGGTGAGAAACTCCGGCGGGGTGTTGGAGAAACTGCTGGTCAGCATCATGTGCGTATGCAAAGTGGTGCACAAAACCAGAGCTGGCAGTGGCCGGGATCTGTCGGTCACCGAGCTGCTAGGATCTCTGGAGCTACAACGATGCTGATAGATCGGTCGTGCACTCGCTCCAGTCGGCGCCGCCCAGCGTCTTCAGGTTTGCTTCCGGGCAGGGGCGGCTCTGGCGGAGATAGAGCAGGATGAAGCTCTCCGGCGGGTTGAGGTGACCGCCGTGAAGGCACGTCCCCTAGCTGCTCAGCGGGTCGTAGCGATGGCTCGGGTGCCGACCGCTGCCACCAAGCCGATAATAACAGCAGCGCCATGGACGGCAGTGACGATAACGCCAAAGGCCACGATGGCGAGGACGGCAGCGACCGCCGCAGCGATCAATGCCCACAGGATGGGCCGAACGATGCCGTCTCGGAGCAGGATCACCGTACCAATCACGAGCTCGACCATCCCGCGGAGCCTATGCTGTGAGGGATCGGCCTTCCTGTGGTGGTGCCACACCTCGGCCACGATAAGGGCCCCGAGCATGGCCAACACTGCTGTCCATGCACCAGCGATCATGGCGACGACAAAGTAGGCAAAAGCGCCGGCCTCGATGGGCCGTACTCTGCGGGCGACTTGGCAAGCACGTCCGGTGATTGTGGCTGGCTGGCCAATTGGGTTCGGGAAATACGTCATAGGTACACCTCGGAGGTCGTGGCAGTAACGCTACCACGAGGTTGTATCAGTGCTCTCGGGGCGCAGACCACCACACCTTCTCCCGTAGTGATGCTTGGCCCGCACATATTTATACCCGCCCCGATCCCGGTTGACCCGGCCCGCTCCGTGGGAGCGTGGAGCCGCTCGGGCAGAGAGGGAGGCCTGTAGACAATGTGCGGCCCGCTCAGTGGGAGCGTGGAGCCGCTCCAGCTTCTGGGAGATGCTGCGCAACCCCAAGTGCACTGGCCACCAGGTCAGGAACCGTCGGGCGAGGAAGAAGGGCCACAACCGGGAGAACCCGCCCGAAGCCTGGATCTGGTCCGAGCAGGCGGCCCACCCGGCACTGGTCACGTTCCTCGCCACCCCGCTCGACGCGGCGCTCCAGGGCGAGCTACGGGCGCTCTTCGACGCGCTTCAGCTCGACGTCGTCTTCCAGCCGGTCGACAGCGCCGTCGATGTCGCAGCCACGCTCTACTATCTCAGCAGCGAGACTGCCCAGTCCGCCGCACCGAGAAGTGCGGAGGACTGGTCCGCGCCCCCGGGAGGATTCGAACCTCCGACGCACGGTTTAGGAAACCGACGCTCTATCCTCTGAGCTACGGGGGCGGCGGATGGCAATTTGCATTGCTATTTGCTCCCGGTGCCAACTCCGGGCGACCGGAAGCCTACCGCCGGCCGTCTTGCACCTCGGGCCGGGCGGCTAGCGCCATCGGGCTCTTCCCGCAGCACCAGGGGCACGCGTGGTACTGGAATGGCCTCGTGGCCGGCACTGTCATCCGATGGC
>JAMCQF010000106.1 GCA_023379605.1 Actinomycetota bacterium | reverse complement strand
CCCACTGAGCTGACATCGCCCAGGCCAATGCTCTTAAACCAGCGGATAGGCTCCATAGATATCTCTCCTAACTGTTGTCAGACTTGCTCGGGAACCATGACGATGGCCCCGCAGGGACATTCGGTGGCACATATCGCGCAGCCCTTGCAGTAGTCGTAGTCGAACCGGTAGCGCTTGTGATCACCGAGCTTGACCACAGCATTGTCGGGGCACATCCCATAGCAGTTGTCACACTCAAAGCAGTTCCCACAGGACATGCACCGCCGGGCCTCGAATAAAGCGGTGGACTCGTCCAGTCCGAGCACGACCTCCTCGAAGCTGGACTGACGCCGTATCGGGTCAAGCTTGGCTGCGATAGTGGCCGGCGCGTCCGAGTAGTACCAGGTGTTAAGGTGGGAGAACTCTGCTAGCTCATGGCGAGCCACATGGCGGTAGGGCTCACCACGCAGCCATCCATCTATGAAGCGGGCGGCCTGCTTGCCATGCCCTATAGCACTTGTGACCGTACGCTCCCCGGCCACCATGTCTCCACCGGAGAATATTCCTGGATGTCCCGTCATCATAGTCTTGTCCACCTGAACTGCGCCGTTGGACACCACAACGCCCGGAATGGCTTCTACCAGGGAGATGTCGACCTCCTGTCCAAGTGCGAGAACGACGCTATCGGCATCGAGCTCCTCCAGCTCGCCGGTCCGCTGGGGCATCCCGTCACCATCCAGCTCCATCCGCTCCAAGATCACCTTGTTGCCCTTTAGGTCCTTGATCGTAGACAGCCAGCGCATCTTTACACCTTCCTCAAGAGCTTCTTGAACTTCGATAGGATGTGCTGGCATTCGTTCACGGGTACGCCGGTAGACCACCACGGGATCGGTCGCCCCCAACCTCCTCGCCGTACGAGCGGCATCCATAGCTGTGTCACCGCCCCCATAGACCACGACCCGCCTGCCGAGAGCAAGTGGGCTTTCCTCGTTCGTAGACTCAAGAAGTGACAGCGCGTCCAGGACGTGGGAGCTGTCCCCAGCCGGTATGTAAGCTCTATGGGACAGCTCTGCACCCACCGCTATGAACGCTGCGTCAAACCCACCTTCGCTCATCTCCTGGAGCACATCGGCGACCTTGTGGTTGAAAAGCATCTCAACTCCAAAGCCAGATATCCTCGACACCTCGGCCTCTAGAACCTCGCGCGGGAGCCGATACTTGGGTATCCCAAACATCATCATCCCACCAGGGGCCCCGCTGGCTTCACATACGGTCACGGAGTGACCCAGGCGGCGGAGATGGTAGGCGGCGGAGAGGCCTGCGGGACCCGCACCTATCACAAGGACGCTCTTGCCGCTGGGCGCGACCTCCACGTGCAGCTCCCAACCCTCGGCTATGGCTTGGTCGCCGAGGAACCGCTCCACAGCATTGATACCCACTGCCTGATCGAGCCGGGCACGGTTGCACTCGGCCTCGCATGGGTGGTAGCAGATCCGGCCCATGACCGAAGGGAAAGGGTTGTCAGCCATGATGGTGCGCCACGCCTCTTCGTAGCCTCCCTCCTCGCCATGGTAGAGCCAGCCCTGAATGTTCTCTCCGGCCGGGCACGCGTCGTTGCAAGGCGGCAGTCGGTCCACATACACAGGTCGCTCTACCCGCCAGCTGCCGGTCTTATTGGCTCGGCTGGACCCTACGTCTAGGGTCACTGCAAATGGCCTGTCCATAGCCGACACCTCCTTGCCAGATTTACCAGCCCTCCATGTGCTAGCTCGCCGCGCCCAGCTTTGATATCCTCGCCTCTTCGGGCCGCCTCAACCAGGGCCGAAGGTCCCAATCGCTCATATATGAGCCAGATGCACATGGCATCTGCTACCAGCCCGTAGAGGGCGAGTACACTTCAAGCCAACCGCTCAAATACGCCTGTCCTAAGCTCTGAGCTTTCTGCATTTGGGCATCGAAAAGTGACTTTCGGCTCTAGTGAGGGCCTACCAGGGTGTAGTTGCCTGGTGGGGTGCGCGCTGTGGATGAGGAAGGTGGTAACTCCTCCAGGAGCCTAGCTGAGAAGGCTCTTGGAAGAACCCTCGCCAGCCGTAAGAGGTCGATGGCAAGATCCCCGATAGTCCAGCGTGGGCCAGCCACGCAGCGAGCCCGCAGTGGATCGCCGCTTAGACAAGCTGCCTCCGATGCTCTGCAACATGTCACAGATCTCAAGGCCGAGCAGAGCCTGACCACCTTATCCGGCACGGTTGGCTTACCCAAGCGCTACGGTGGGCTGGTTGCATATAGAGCCCTACCCCGAGCACAGGAGGCCACCACTGGTGGAGCAGACAGACCCGGCAATCGCCTGGACAAAGCAGGTCGTAAATGCCCTCGAAGTACGAGACATAAGCCCGCAAGAGATGGACGAGGTTCTTGCCTTGGCCGGCGAGGTGGCCCATGGGACCTCCCAACGCAGCCTTGCACCTCTCACGACGTTCCTCGCTGGGCTCTACACGGCCAGACGCTCTGCGGACACCGAGCCCTTGGCAGAGGTGCGAAGGATAATCGCAAGCTTGCTAGAAGCATACGACAGAGGCTGATCGAGAGCCGAGCCGCAGTGCAAAGCCGGGCACCTCTTCTGGATCGTATCGGCTAGCCTGAAACTCATATGGCAACAGCGAGCAGCCACCCATGACAGAGCAGGCCCATCAGCACCACCTCGACAGCGAGCAACGCCGCACTTTGCACAAGCTCCTGGGCCACCCACTCCCTGCGAACATCAAATGGCCACAGGTGCTGGCTCTGCTCGAGGCCATGGGGGAGGTCGCCGTCGAGAGCAAGGACCGCTACCGGGTGACCATAAACGACCGCACCGAGGTGTTCAGCCCCCCTCATCACGGTGATATCCCCACGGATATGGTCGTCAAGCTGCGGCGCTTTCTCGGGGACTTAAGTGTTGAACCGAGAAGATCCAGCATTGGCCTGCACCTGCTGTTGGTCGTTAACCACCACTCCGCTACGATCTATGAGTTCGAGCCGGCCGCGGAGCATATAGGGACTATAGTCCCTTACGATCCTGAGGGACACCTGCGCCATCTACATCACATGGAGGGCCATTACAAGGGTCAGCGTGCACCCGAGGAGCCCGCCTACTACCGCGCCATCGCCGACGGCCTAAAACGTGCTGATACCGTGGTCATCTTTGGCCACGGAGATGGGCACTCCGACGCTGCCAAGCTGGTTTGGGAGAGGATCACAAAGGAGCTGCAGGAGCTGCCACTGCGCATCCTCATAGATCAGCGCGTGGATGCCAAAGCCCTAAGCGAGGGCGAGCTGCTCGCAGCAGCCCGCCACCTTGTAGAGAGCCTCGAAGAGCCACCCGGTCAAGTTGGCTTGCCCGGGGAATCTCAGGCCTGAGCATACTTACAAGCTGGAGGAGTAAGGGGCAAGCAGTGACCAATCTATACTCATTCGACAGCGGTGGTTCACTGGTAAGAGACCGTACCAGAACCCTTTTCGGCCAGACCATGGGCTTGGTAGCTGCCACCGCAGCACTGTTTGCCTTGGGCTCCTATCTGGGCCGTAACTTGGCCTACCAGCTAGGACTGCTTTGGTTCATCGCTGCATTTGCATGCCTTATAGCGATGCGATTTGCTGTGCGCCACTCCGAGACGGCTCCCACTGTTTTACTGTTTGGGTTCGGTGTCCTTATGGGCCTGGCTGTAGCCCCGATGCTCTCCTACTATGCTGCCACCAACCCTCAGGCACTTTGGCAGGCAGGAGGAGCTACGGCACTGTTCCTTGCCGGCTTCGGAAGCATCGGATATGCCACCCGGCGCGACTTGTCAATGGTGGGCCGTGTAAGCTTCTTTGCGCTTTTCGCTCTGATCATCTTCGCCATAGTGATGATCTTCATCCACATACCAGGCGGCTCCCTGCTCTTTTCGGTGGTAGGTTTGGTCATCTTCGCGGGGTTGACCATGTTCGACTTCCAACGGCTACGGCGTTCGCAGAACCTTGATTCTGCCCCCTTGCTGGCCGCCTCAATTTTTCTCGGTGCGCTAAATATCTTTCTTTTCTTTCTGCGCATCTTCGGAGACAGCCGCTAGGGGCGATATGGCCCTTTAGTGATTATTGACGGGTCTACCCACTCACTTCCAGCTCGGCGCGTGTCGAGATCCTAGGTAGATGGAATAAGGTATGAGATGCAGCCAAGCATCTCTTCGTCACCGGCTTGTGGGACTACACCCAAGATCCAGTTGACCAGACCAACAGCTTGACAGAAAGTAGGTGACGATGGCACGCCCTATATGGACAGGATACCTGAGCTTCGGACTCGTGAACGTGGCTGTTGGCCTCTATAGCGCGATAAGGGACCGCTGTATCCATTTCACCCAGCTTCACAAGGAGATAGACCCGATCTACTTCCAACAGGCATTCTACCTGGGTCCCCGGGGGAGGGCATCGGATCGCGCTTACTCGCTCCTGCGCCAAGCCATGCATGAAGCTGGCAGAGAGGGTAACCCCTACCTTGGCCGTTTTCCGCGATCCGAGACGCTTCCGCCTCCCTTGAGCACGTACCGACATAGAGCCACTAAGCGTGCTTGGGCTATAGCGCTGTAGACACTTCATTGTCGGCCAGCAGCCCGAAACGACGGATGTTTCGATCCGCGATTGCCTGCAGGCGATCTATGATGTCACGGCGAACAGTGGGCTCGAAGATATGTGCGTAGCGGCTCTGCCGCCTTAGGTACTCCTGCACCGGCACCTGCTTACGAATTGGCGATACTGCTGTGAGCTCTCCTTGGGTTGCCTCGATGACTGGGAACAGGCCGCACTCCTTTGCCAGGCGAGCGACAGCGATGGTGTCGCCCGGCTTGGAGCCCCAACCGAGCGGGCAGGGCACCAAGACATGCAAGTAGCGCGCCCCATGAAACGACATCGCCCGCTCGACCTTGTACTCAAGATCACCCAGGTCGGCCACCGTAGCAGTTGCCACATAGGGAATCTCATGGGCCATAGCTATAAGTGGGAGGTTCTTGCCCTGGCCAAATGGGTTGCCTGGCTCGGCTCCAACCGCTTCGGTGTGGCCGTGCGAGCCGCAGGGGGGGGTTGCTGCGGAGCGCTGGACGCCAGTGTTCATATAGGCCTCGTTGTCATAGCAGACGAATAACACGTCGTCGTTGCGCTCCAACATGCCCGACAGGCAAGCAAGCCCGATGTCGACGGCACCCCCGTCACCGGCCTGAGCGACAACACGCACGTCGGTTCTTCCTTTTGCCTTGAGCGCTGCCGCAACACCTGTTGCAACCGAAGCAGCGTTACCGAAGACCGAATGGAGCCACGGGATCTGCCAGGATGTCTCAGGATAGGGTGTGGTGAATACCTCCAGGCACCCGGTTGCGTTGGTGGCGATCACCTTGCCTTGGGCTGCTCGCATGGCGGCATCGAGAACGTAGCGGGCACCGAGCGCCTCACCGCAGCCCTGGCAAGCTCTATGGCCGAGAGTAAGAGAGTTGGCCCGCTCTATGGTTGCCTGAACTTTCTCACCCTCCCTGCCCAATAGCCGGTTGCCTACAGCGAAGCTCCCGGTCTGGTAGAACTTGACCGGTCGATATGTCATCTATCTCTCCTTCCCGGCCATCTTTGCCTCCAAGTGGTTCCTGCAACGCCAGCCCTGCAAGCAGCACCAGCTCCAATGCAAGGTTCCAAGCCACAACGACTTAAGCGTTCTTTCCCTGTCAGCGCTGCAAGCACCACCAAGTTCAAAACGGCCCTGCTCTAACAATGCCTATGTCTGCAAGCATATTCTCGGCAGCAGGACCTGATCTTGGATCGAGCCTCATCCTCTCCAGCTCTCTCTCCACCACCGACCTCTCCAGATCGAGAAAGCTGAGCGGTTCAAGCTCATCTGCTACGGCCTGCTCGAAAAGGCCGATAAGCGATGCTTTCGGTATCGGCCGGCCTCCGAGCCCTGCCACAACCCCATAGCGACGAATGGGCCTGTGGCCCAGTGCCGTGGCTACGTCAGCCGAGAGGATCCCTCCTATCCCCACCGCAAAGGCCTTCTCCACGACCACGACACGCTCAACTCCCTCCAAAGCGGCAGACACAGCCTCTATCGAAAAAGGACGGAACGCCGTGATGCCGAGCAGGCCGATTGGAATACCTCGATCAGAGAGCTCATCTATGGCGTCTTTGATGGTGCCTATGACAGAGCCCATGGCAACCACGCAGGTTTCCGCACCATCTAGCTTGTATGGGTCCACCAAGCCCCCAGACCCACGACCGAATGCTTCTTTGAACTCCGAGGCGACAATGGGGATACGCTCCAGCGCCAAGAGCTGCTTGGCATGGGCGAGGTACCGAACTTCCGCGAAGGCGTCCGGGCCAACCATCGCTCCTATGGAGACCGGTTCTGACGGATCAAGGATCTGCCTGGGTACGAACGGAGGCAAGAACGCATCTACCTCCCCTTGAGAAGGAAGATCTATGCGCTCGACTGCATGGGTCAGGATATAGCCGTCCATGCACACCATGACCGGGAGCGACACCTCCTCTGCCAACCTAAAGGCCTGGATGTGCAAGTCGACCGCGTCCTGATTGGTCGCAGCATGGAGCTGAATCCATCCCGAGTCCCGAACGGCCATGGCATCGCTATGATCGTTCCAGATATTGATCGGTGCCCCTATCGCGCGATTTGCCAAGGTCATAACGATGGGAAGCCCGAGACCAGCAGCATTGTACACCGCCTCGATCATGTACAAAAGGCCCTGGCTGGCTGTTGCTGTGTACGCGCGGGCCCCAGCTGCCGATGCTCCAATTGATACCGACATAGCGGCAAACTCCGACTCTACGTTGATGAACTCGCAAGGCGCGAGAGCACCGGTCTTCACCGCTACGCTTAGGTCCTCCACGATGTGGGTCTGAGGTGAGATCGGGTAGGCGCAAATCACCTCCGGCCTGCAAGCTGCCACCGCGCCCGCGACGGCTCGCGAGCCTTCGATCTGATCAAGCATGGCTATGCTCCCCATCAGCTCCTAAAGATTCCGGTCCTGCGCCAGCCAGGGATGCGACCACCGGTTGCATAGCCGAGCGCTCAGTGCGGCGAGCGACCGCCTGAGCATACCCATCCCTGGCTGCATGCAGGTTCGCCTGCGCGACCTCAAGAGTAAAGCGCTTGCGCAGCGCCTAACCGAGCGCATCGATGGAGATAATGCCGGTTAGCCCAGACAGGGCCCCGAGCAACGCGGAGTTGGGCATAGCTCGCCCAAGGAGCCTTGTCGCGATCTCGCTGGCAGGCAGAATGCCGCCACCGGAGCGCCCATGCGCTCCGAGCCGAAGCAGGGAAAGCCTGGGCATAGAGCCCCTGCTCGAAAGCTGCGACTGAGAGCAGCTCTGCCGCGGTAACCACTCCCTGGCCACCGCGACCATGAATGCGCACCTGGAACACCACTCACCTCTCTTCGAGCTCGCTCACCTCATCGAGGACAGATTTGAGCCCACGCGTTATCTTCTGCCTCCAAGCGGGCATTTTCCAGGGCTGAAAGTCCCTTTCATCAAAGAGACCCGACCCGGCTGCCATGACCGCTCATCAAGGAGACCCGACCCGGCTGCTCAACTCGGCGGCCATGGCTCGATCTGCTCTGGCCCAGACAGCATCACTGCAGCCTTGCGATCCGGCATGGCTGTTGCGCTCAGGCAGCGCCACTCTGCTCGTCAGCACCGAGGGCTACGACTACCTCAGTCTCCTCCACCGGGGGCATGTTGCGGAAGAAATACCAGTACATGGCGCCGTTTAGAAGCTGGAAGACCCCAGCTATCTCGAAGGGCAGGCTCAAGCTGACCTCGTCTATCAAGTAGCCGGCAGCAAGCGGGCTTAGCCCCATGGCGACCTGGCTGGGCACGTTCGAAAGCGCTGCCACCGAGGACCTCTCCTGCGGATCTGCCATCGCCACCACATAGGACTGCCTAAGCGGCATTCCCGCACGCTGGACCACCATTCTAAGCATGTAGGCGACCCCGGCAAGGATGAACGTAGGAGCCAGCACCATGGGAACTATGAGAACCGGCCGTGAGCGCCCTTACCACGGCTACGGTTTTGACCAGTCCCCACCTTCTGGCAAGCCCGGCAGCAGAGAGCGTCGAGCTCATGCTTACGGCATTGACCGCAGCGTACAATAAGCCGATCTCCTCGGGACCTGCCCCAAAGCGCCTGTAGAACCAGTACGTGAGGAACGGACCGATCATCCCCACCGCCAAGCCATTCACAGAGTTGGTAGCCCACAGCCTAAGCAGCAGGCTGCGTGACTTGACCGGCAACCTGGGACGTCCCTTGGCCCGTGATGGCCGAGAGGAGCGCACCGGCTCAGAGATCCACACCGCAAGCACCCCTGCGATCAAAGACACCAGGGCCGTCGCTAGAAAGGCCAGTCTGAAAGCAGCCAACGCAGACTGCGCGCTTGCTCCATGGGAGCTGTGAGCCAGGATGGCGAGCAGCGATCCAGCCAGGGCTCCAAGAGAGGAGCCGAACTGGAGTCGGCCGAACGCCGCGTTGCGCCAGTAGGACGGCGTCACCTCGGTCACCAGAGCCGATTCGGCAGGCTGGTAAGGCCCTACAGCGCCTGCTCCAGCTCCTGAGCCACGCCCGAAGCTCCCCGCGGCCGCCGCCACAAAGAGCACCGGGATCGAGTGCATGGTGGCAAAGACAACTGCCGCAGCAGAGGTAAGGATCGGGAAGATGATAAGGAACGGTTTTCGTCCAACCCGGTCGGAGAGAATGCCCACGCTCGCTGACATCAAAGCCGACAGGAGCGCTATCGCTACGAACATCTCCCCCAGCCGCAACCCGCTGAAGCCAAGCTCAGCTAAGTACAAAGGAGCGATGACCCCAGCCAGCGCCCGACCTGCGCTCATAGACACCCGCGCAGACCACACCAGCGTGAGCGTTCTGTTGACCCATGGTGGGCGCAGTATGGCGTGCAGCTTGCTCGGTTGGCTGGTATCCATCGGACCTCTCTGGCAGTCGAGGTCGCAGCACCCACGGACCCACTACCTCGAATAAGTCACAGTACTGCTACAACAGCTCCCAGCATGTGTCTTGAGTGGAGATCTCTTTCTTTAGCATCTGGTGCCCTGTAAGAGACCAAGCGGCGCGAGCACTTGGATGGCCTGAGCTGGGTCGCAATGGCAACAGGCCATTGGACCCTGTACTGCAAGGCCCACATGCACCAAAATGATGCAGGTGATGGCAGTACCTCCCCCCACAAGCTGGATCTCTGCTGCAGAAGCGGCCCAGATGATGCGAGCGTTAGCCGAAGAGCTGTGGGCGACAGCGGGTGAAAGGGGCTCTTCGCCAAGCCAGGAAGGTGGGACCTCGGCTGGCTTTGCTCCAAGCGAGTGGATCCTTCGCGATGCGCTCTCCACTCTCGACCACACCCTGACTGCGCTCGGGCACAGGATCAGGCGAGTAGAAGACAGCGCGGGGCTGGAGACGGCATTTGTGGCCCCCATAGGTGATACCGGTCCCTGGCAGGTCCCTGAGGAGCTGCCCACCAATATCCTGGTAGTGCGCGCAGTTCAGGCCATAGAGCTCTTCGCCAGGGAGGCGGAGGTCCTCACGGGCGAGGGCGAGCTGGCACAGTGTGCTTCTCCAGGGGGACCTTGCACGGTTCACGACCTAGTTTTGGAGGCCTTGGATGTAGTCAAAGACCAGGTCGCGGTGGCTGTAGATCTATGCGGCGGACCTGGCGGAAAGCCCAACACAGATCCCCCAAGCCGTAAGAGCGGTACCCCACGCATTTGAGCTCGCCCTGGTAGCTTGGCTTGAGCGTGAAAGTGGTCAAGCCACCCCAGGCTGAGCCATGGTGTGTTGGCGCGAACGCGCTGCCATGGGGAGGATGTCAATACCAGGAGCGACTACCAAAGGAGCAGGAAGTGCCACAGTCCCAAGCCAGTCGTATCGTAGTGGGCGTAGACGGCTCGGAGCAGTCAAAGGCCGCCCTTCGCTGGGCAGCACGCCAAGCCAGCTTGACCGGCGCGGCGCTGGAGGTGATAACCGCCTGGGAGCTTCCGGCGTCATGGGGCTTTTCACCGGTCCCGGAGCACTTCGACCCAGAGGCCGAGGCGGAGAAGTCATTGAAAGAGACGGTTACCGAGGCCCTCGGGCCCTCCCCGGAGATGGAGGTGAGCCTGAGGGTGATCGAATCCCATCCGGTCCCTGCGCTGCTCGGAGCAGCGCAGGGCGCAGACCTGCTGGTGGTGGGAAGCCAGGGCCATGGGGGCTTCAAGGGCATGCTGCTCGGCTCCGTGAGCCAGCACTGCGCTGCCCATGCCACCTGCCCGGTGGTTGTGGTGCACTAAGCCAGCTCAAGCCGCCAGAGTGGCTTGAGCGACACAAAACGCCTATGGCCCGAAGATCTGAGGTGATGATTCGCGCTTTGTGGTGGGAAAATCATCCGCCGTGGCGGCCCCTGTCAGGGGCCATGTGGGTCTGACCCTGCCATCGGTGCTCTTTGGCCATCGGTACCTGTTTCGGACCGATTCGGGCCTTTAGCCCCTTTTTCAAGCACTTACGGCTTGATAGCATCGCCTCCGTGCTCGGAGCGATAGTCCAGCTGAACTCGAGAGACCACTACATACACTGGGGCTTCATCCTCATATCGCTTGCGAACCTGCTTGTGATCGTGGCTATGCTCGTGCTGTTCGTAGCGGCGCTCACCGTCCCTTTCATACATACCAGGCGCAAATCCCACGAGACTCAAGCTCAAGCTCCGCTTCCGCTACAGCCCAGTCAGGGCGAAACCGCAGATGCCACTGAGGACAGCGCGGGCGAGGCCGGGCTGTGGACTGCAGCTCTAAGGCGCATGTGGCTAAAAGCCCTGCCACCTTCCAAGCTGCTCCCAGACAGCCAGCCAGCCTATGTGGCATCGTGGATCTACGTCTTCGGCGTCCTCACCCTGGCGGGGCTGGTACTGGCCATACTCTCAGGCCTTGTGCTGGCCCTCGAAGGACCGGTATGGTGGCACACCAGCACCGTGGGGCACTTTGTGAACTCGTTGCATCTCTGGAGCGTGGAGTGCTTCATGGGCTTCATGGCTATCCACCTCTGGGGCAAGTTCTGGATGGCAGCCTGGAGGGGCAGGAGAGCCCTTACGTGGATGACGGGCGCCCTGGCCTTTCTCGTGTCGGTTTTCGAGGCCTTCACCGGCTATCTCTCCCAGACCAACTTCGATTCGCAGTGGGTAGCATTCGAGGCAAAAGATGCCATGAACGGAGGGGGCATAGGTGCGTTCTTCAATACAATGAACTTCGGTCAGGCGCTCATGCTCCATATAGTCTTTGTCCCGCTGGTGCTTGTGGCAATCGTGGCTATGCACATCCTCATGGTGCGCGTGCGTGGCGTGGTGCACCCCATAGACGCTCTTGAGGAGCACTCCCTTCCTGCCAGTGAGGCCCTCCATGAGCCGGCAGCTGCCAGCACGGCGGGAATCCCTGGCGATATGTCACTGGCCGGTACCCTTGTCGGACATGAGCCAGCAAGCTCCGGTACAACCGAGATGTCCAGCCCATATGCCCCCCCGAGCTCTGAGGTGCTGTGAGCACGCCAACGGGGCCATCCGCCGGCACTGCAAGCCGCCAGGAGTACGCAGCTGCCCCACGCGAGCTGAAAAGAAGGCGCCGAGCGGCTGAGGCAGCTCCATGGCGTGGTCCGCAGCGGCGCTATGACATCCTAAAAGAGGCGACCATAGCCCTTTTGGTGGTGACCGTGCTGGTGGTCCTGCTGGCAGTGCTGTTCTCCTCACCTGATGTCCCTCCGGTCACGCTCCAGGCATGGGCATCTGCCCAACCAAAGGGGTTCACCGAGATAGCCCTATCTGAGCTCAACGGCACCAGCAACTCCGCCACCTACGGCCCCCCCTACAACCACCAGTCCGGCTTTGTGCAAAATCTCTGGGGGTTCTCGATCCAAAATGCCATCGGTGTCACAGACCCGATCAACCCCGCAACTGACTTCATACTCGACCCACTGAGCACCGTATCAGGCCAGCCGGCCCTCACCGCTGCCCTCGACCGCTACAAGGCTGCGAGCCACAACAGGCAGATGGCATGGGATGCCGCCTACGGAAGAGCGCTCGGAAAGGCCCGGGTATCCTCAGGCCGGCTCGTGGTACCCAAGGCTCGCTACGGACCTGTCGCAGAGATGATGAGCGCCCTCTTGGCGATGGCACGATCGGGTGGGTTGGACACAGCCCTCGTTGAGCACTCCTCTTTCTATCTAACCAACTACACCAACCCGATCCTGTTCATTGGGGACTCCTGGAAAGCCCAGCACGGCGCGAGCTACTGGGGAAAGATCGTCACAGCACAGAACATGGCTGGGTCTCAGTGGGGCGTGATGAACGAGACCGGATCCTGGCCTGGGCAGCCGTGGCTATGGCTGTACACGATGTGGTACCAGATCCCACCCATGTCTACCTCCAACAACGGCGACATAGAGGTCTTGGCGATCATGACAGTGTGCTCTTTGGCCCTGCTCTTCGCGCCATTCATCCCTGGCATACGGGATCTCCCTCGGCTCATACCGCTCCACCGGCTTGTCTGGCGCGATTACTACCGGTCCTACCCGACCGCCAAAGGTGCGAGATCTCCAGAGCGCGCCCCACCCAAAGGGTCCTGAGCCCCTGAAACCTGCTAGAGCTCTGCTCAAGCTTGGAGCCTACGACGGATCTCTCGGCCTGTGATCTGTGTTGGCACCAAGCGAACCACGACGTGACGATCTCCTCCAGCCCATGGCTCTATGCCCACCTCGTTAACTTGACCTATCTCCTTGGGGTCGGTTACCTCATAAGCCTTTCCTGTGATGAGCACGCTCCATCCCTCTCCTAGGGCATCATCTAGGTGGTCTACCTCCAAGCTGACCTTCTTCCCCGCTCTGATCCCAGCAGCGATCGAACCCTCACCTGTGCGAAACACCAGGTCGTCTCCGAGCATCCTGAAGTTGACAGGCAGTGCCACAGGGCCACGCTCGTCGTCGAACACGAGCCGTCCTATTCCTCCGAGACGGATATGGCCCATGCACTCCTGGTCTGTCATGACCTCGAAGACGGGAGTGCCTGCTGGAAGGACGGAAGCTCCCGGTGGCCAACCCGTCCCTGCACCCTGGAGCTTTGGCACCGTAGTCTCAAGTGCCACAGCCAAGCGAAACAGCGTCGAGTGCTCTGGGCGGGCGCTGGGCTGGCCTTCTAAGTATGCCACATAAGTAGGGTCCATCCCTGCCCTTTGGGCAACTTCCTCCCTGCTCAGCCCCAGCTCACGCCTCCGCTCCGCCACACGCCGTCCAAGGTCTCCTGGATCATCTGAACTTGCTCCACCTGTTATAGGGGGATCTTCGCTTGGCATTCCTCTCCCATCTTCCCAATTGAACCGATCTCACAGTTGAGCAGTCCCATAGCCTCACTTAAGCAGCTGTGCTGCCAGCAAGTGAGAGCTTCCCACTTTTGTCAGGCTAGTTCCGCTGTTTTAACCGTGGGGTTCCCTTCACTCTTGGGCCTTGCGGATAGATCCAGCGGAAGCGACCAGCTAGCCTCACAACAGGCAGATCCATCCGGCGCAGCGGCTCGCGGACTGGCTAAGTTCGTTTCCGCCAGCCGGGTGTCACTTGATGGCACTAACAAGGAGCGGTTGCAAATGAAGACAGTACACACTCTCACCCTTGGAGCCGGAGGAGGCGCCTACCCTGCGGCCTTCGCACTGGCACGAGCAGGGCATCAAGTGGTAATGGCGGACACAAAGGGGGTCATGAGCGGCAACTGCCTGGCTGAAGGGTGCGTACCATCCAAAGCCGTAAGGGAGGTGGCAGAGCTCCGCAGGCGCTCCATAGCCGGCGCGAGTCGCATCGGCCTTGACCCGGTTCTCTTGGGTGCGAACCGGGCAGGTGGTGGCAGTGTGGTCGACTACAAGGCAGTGCTCGAGCACAAGGACCATGTACAGCAGACTCGCTATCGCCAGCACGATGCTGAGCTGGCAGAGCTATCCGACCACCTCCAGCTCCTGGGAGGAACGGCCAGGATTATCGATCCACATACGGTGGAGATTGACGGCCCATCTGGCAAGGAGCTCTTTCGTGCAGACCATCTAATAGTGGCAACTGGCAGTGACGTACTGGTCCCCAAGATCCCCGGAGCGGAGCTATGTGTGACAAGTCACGATATATTCAAGCTCGGTGCATCGGTCACCTCGCTGCCACACCGGTTGGCGGTAATAGGCGGGGGCTATATTGGCTTGGAGGTGGCCTGCATGTTCCATGCTCTTGGAAGCGAGGTGACCATCCTGGAGGCATTGGATGAGCTCCTTTCCGGGATGGACCCTGACTTCACAAGCCTGCTGGTAGCGGGCCTCGATCCTGGGATCAAAGTGGAGCTCGGGGCGAAGGTCTCTGCGATCCAGTCATCGAGAGACGGCTTCAAGGTCTCCTACGAGCACAACGGCGCTGCGAGTTACCTAGATGCTGATCAGGTGCTGATGGCGGTGGGCCGGCAGCCGGTGATCCCTCAGGGAGCAGCTGAGATAGGCCTCACGCTGGAAGGACATGGCCTGGGTGTACAGCCGACCATGCAGACAGCTCTCAGCCACATCTATGCCCCAGGAGACGTGAACGGCAGGTCCATGCTCTTCCACTCAGCAGTGCGCCAGTCACTGGTCGCTGCCCATAACATCCTTGCAGGTGATCGTGCGGTGGACCGCATGGACTTCAATTCAGTTCCTACCACGATCTTCACCAGCCCGGAAGGATCCTATGTAGGGCTGACCCGGGCCAGCGCCAAAAAGAACGCTATATCGGTTGTGGAGAGCGCCTATCCTCTCGAGGTGGACTCGCGTGCTCAGATCCTTGATGAAACTTACGGCGAGATACGGCTCTTCTTCGAAGAGCACAGCCTGCGCCTTGTAGGGGGCTGGGTGGTGGGAATAGACGCTGCCCAGCTGGTAGGCGAGATAGGCATCGCAGTTGCGATGGGGATGAGCGCTTACGAGATGGCACGCTTTGCCGATCAGCACCCGATGGCAGCAGAGGGCATCTCGCGCGCCGCACGCGCAGTAGCTGGATAACACCTCCAGCGCTCCAACCTCTGGCTGGCATACCGCTGGCTCACCCGTGCTCGGCTGGCTGCGACCTTGAGCTTCCCTCAGCTCTTATCTTCTCTGCCAACTTTCCAGCCATCTGTGGCGGGATGACGCTGTCTGGATCCCTCAGCCGCCCGAGCTCTGCTTTGACCCCAACCAGGGCCGCGTACAGTGGTGGGCATGTCGGGCACTGCGCAAGATGAGCCTCCAAGCGAAGCCGTTCGCTGGAGCCAAGGTCTCCATCTATGTAGTCAGAAACCTCATGCCTGGCAGACCAGCATGTCATAGGGACATCAACTAGCGCCTCTCTACGCTCGTCTCCTTCAGCAAGTGCGCTAACCACCATCATCCTTCCTCTCCTCAATCGCTGCTTGACAGCAGGAAGGCCAAGGCTCATGAGATCTGCTATCTCCTTGAGCGTTAATCCCTCCTCGTCATGGAGCACCACGACCGCCCTATAGCCGTAAGGAACCCTGATCAGCGCTTCCTCAAGGCGGTCTTTTGCCTCTGCTCGCTCGAGTACCACCTGGGGATCCACGCTATAGGAGCTATCCATCCAGTGTGCCTCGACTTGAGAAGCAAGCGCTTCGCCCTCAACTGGCATTTCAAAGCTCGAATGGCGCGCTGAATCTATGACGAGATTGTGGAGTATCTTCTTAAGCCAGCTGATCGCCGAGCCACCCTTGAACTGGTCCCGGTGGACAAGTGCCCTTTCAAAGGTCTGCTGCACCAGATCTTCGGCCTGCTCAGATGACCGCACAAGCGAGCGCGCAAAGCGATACAGCGAATCGGAATAATCGACAGCCAGCTGAGCCAGCTGGTCAACTTCAATTCCGCAGGCCCCGCACGCCAAAGAGGACGTAGGCAGCCGACCAACTTCTCCAGCCATGCCCACGTCCTCTTCAGTCAAGTTGTCCTGCTCTCATCATGACTGGGAGCCTACAACTGGCATAACCTCACGCTGCGTGCCTAAGCTGGCTCTTTGCGTCTTTGGCATCCTTGCCACCAGGATTGCATCCCCGCTTTCCACAGGTATCTATACCGAAAACTGCAAAAGCTGGGCAGTAGCCGCTCGCAGCAGTAGCAAGCATCACACCTGCAACCACCCACAAGACGATGCCGCCAGCAGATCCTGCTCCTAGAACCAATGCCCCTGCTATTGCCGCAGGAGTCACTACGAAAGTCCTGAGCAGGCGATCTGCAGTTCCTACATTCTTTGTGATCTTCATCTCTCCAACCTCCTTGATCGAGTTACACAACTAAGACGATCAAGTACGGAAAAAGGATACAGATCCCTCGCGGCGCACCGGCACCCAGAGCCTGTGGCCTATCAGGCACCCTGTTAGGGACTTTGGACCCTAGCCATCGCCGTCCAAACACGCTACAGCTCCGCCATGCTCCCGCTTGCTGCCGGCGTAGCCCCGGTGACCCTGGCACGGTGGCAGTTCGGTGTTACCACCATCTACCACTTCCTCTTCGTCCCGCTCACCATCGGCCTGGCTCTCATAGTCGCGATCATGCAGACAGCCGCTTACCGCAGCGGTAAGCCCCACTGGGATTCCATGGCGCGCTGGTGGGGAAAGCTCTTCCTCATCAACTTTGCAATCGGCGTGGTCACTGGCATCGTCCAGGAATTCCAGTTCGGCATGGACTGGTCGCACTTCTCAACCTTTGTGGGCAATATTTTCGGGCCACCTCTGGCCATGGAAGGGCTGCTGGCATTCTTTTTGGAGTCCACCTTCATTGGAATTTGGATCTTCGGGCGCGGGCGTGTCTCGCCCAGGATCCACCTCATCTCCATATGGCTGGTGGCCTTTGGCACTACGGTCTCTGCCTACTTCATCCTCTCTGCCAACGCCTGGATGCAGCATCCTGTGGGCTACAAGATAGACCCCAAGACCCACCAAGCTGTCATGGTGGACTTCTGGGCGGTCATGACCAACCCAACCCTGCTCGGCCAGTTCACCCACGTGGTCCTCGCAGCCTACACTACGGGTGCGTTCTTCGTCCTCGGCGTGAGCGCATGGCAGCTCCTGCACAACCGCTCCCAGGAGATCTTCGGCCGCTCGTTGCGCGTGGCACTGGTGGTCGGGTTCATCGCGATCCTGGGCACTATCTGGTTCGGTGACAGCCAGGCCCAGCTGATGACCAAGGAGCAGCCAATGAAGATGGCCTCGGCCGAGGCTCTCTACCACACCCAGGACGGTGCCAGCTTCTCGCTGCTAACCATCGGCAACCTTTCGGGCCAGCCCATCTTCCAGATCCGCCTGCCCCATCTGCTCTCGGTGCTGGCAGACCGCTCCTGGGACGGAAAGGTGCTCGGCATAGACAACGTCCAGGCCGCAGAGGTGAAGAAGTACGGCCCAGGCAACTACGAGCCGATCATCTGGGTCACCTACTGGACCTTCCGCCTCATGGTGGGCCTTGGGTTCTTGATGCTGGGAGTAGGGCTATGGGGACTGTGGCTGCTCAAGAAAAAGCGCCTGGAGAAGAAGCGCTGGTTCCTCTGGGCGCTGGTCTGGTGCATTCCGGTGCCGTTCCTCGCCAATACCTTCGGCTGGATCTTCACGGAGATGGGTCGCCAACCCTGGGTGGTCTACGGTCTGCTCAAGACCTCAAAGGCTGTATCACACATCGGTACAGGATATATCGGGACAAGCTTTGCTGTATTTGCCGGCGTGTACTCCATACTCGCTGTAGTAGAGATAGGCCTTATGGTGAAAACTGCCAAGACTCCCCCAGATGAGCCCAAGGAGCCTGAGGCCGGTAGCGAGACAGGCACGCGCACAGAGGTCCCAGAGCTTGTCTACTAAGACCGCTTGCCAAGGACACCTTCAAGGGAAGGGATGATCGCCATGGTTGTAGGTGCAATCCATCCTGGGACACTCCAGGTCTTCTGGTTCATGCTCATAGGCGTCATGTGGCTCATGTACTTCTTCCTCGAAGGGTTCGACTTCGGAGTGGGCATCCTGCTCCCGTTCATTGCCAAGGACGATCTCGATCGTAGGGTGCTGCTTAACACCTTTGGGCAGGTCTGGGATGGCAACGAGGTGTGGCTAATAGTGGCGGGCGGGGCGACCTTTGCTGCATTTCCCCGCTGGTATGCCCTGCTCTTCTCGGGCTTTTACCTTCCGCTCCTTTTGATCCTGCTCGCCCTTATAGTAAGAGGGGTCGCCTTCGAGTTCCGCAACCACAACCGTGCCCCTGCCTGGCGGGCTTCATGGGACCGTGCGATCTTCTGGGGAAGCCTATTGCCGTCGATACTTTGGGGCGTGGCATTTGCCGACTTCGTAGCTGGGGTCCCGATAGGCAAGGACGGCCGCTATGTAGCCGGGTTCTGGCACCTGCTTACCCCGTACTCGATCCTGGGCGGGATAACCCTATTGGCACTGTTTTGCCTGCATGGGTCCACTTTCGTATCGCTTAGGACTACAGGAGACCTACGCGAGCGCGCTCGAAGCGCTGCTAGGCGTATCGCACCAGTTGCAATAGCTGCTGTGATAGCGTTTCTGTCGTGGACATTTTCCAATGCCATCGGGGCTCATGACACAGGCATAGTGCCATCATTCATCCCGCTTCTTGCCATCGTGGCGGTGATCTCAACAGCGTGGCTCGTGAGCGAGCACCTGGATGGTTGGGCTTTCCTTTCCACCGGGCTCGCCATCATCTTGACGGTAGGGACGCTGCTGTTGAACCTGTACCCGCGTGTCATGGTATCGAGCGTCTCGCCAGCCTATGACCTTACGATAGTCAACACAGCGTCGGCTCACTACACCCTGGTCGTTATGACCATAGTTGCAGGTATCTTCGCTCCCATAGTCCTGCTGTACCAGGGCTGGTCCTACTGGGTGTTCCGCAAGCGGGTGATGCGGCCAACAGAGCAACCACCGCTTGGCACATCCGCTGCCGCTGGGCCACCACCTGGCGGTGTGGCCACCACCGTGCCATCCAGCGAAAAGGTCGGACCGGTGCCTGACAAGGCTGATCCCATGGCGCCCGCAGAAGGATCCTGACGCGCCCAGGCCGCCAAAGGCGTGAGCACTCCCAAGGCTGATCCGCAGTCGAGCCGTGGCTCAACCCTTGACAGGGACAACCATCTCCCCACGGGCAAGACCGCTTCGCAGCCACCGCAGTCGAGCCGTGGCTCCACCCTTGACAGGAGGCTCCTGCGTGAGGCAGCACCGGCACGTCTGGCTGTCTTGGCAGCAGGTGCCATAGGCGCTGGGCAAACAGCCTTTCTCGTCGTCCAAGCCGTGACCCTGGCCTCCATTGTCACCAAGGTCTTCTTGGGCAACCGCGGGTTGCTCGCAACTGGTGGAGATTTTATGACCTTGGGGATCGCCGTGGTAGGTAGGGCCCTTCTCGCCCAGCTTGGAGAGGTGCAAGCCCAAGATGGCAGCTCAAAGGTCAAAAGCTCGCTTCGCAGGCGGCTGCTTGGAGCCATCACAGAGCGCGGGCCGGTCTGGCTAGCTGGGGAGCGTACAGGCCAGATCGCCGTTACAGCCACGCACGGGCTGGACGGGCTGGACGGCTACTTCGCACGGTACCTGCCCCAGCTCATACTGGCCGTGGTGGCACCGGCTGTGATAGTTGCCTGGGTCATCACAGCCGACTGGCTCTCGGCTTTGATCCTGTGCGTCACCCTTGGGCTTATACCCGTGTTCATGTTCCTGCTCGGGCAGGAAGCTCGTAGCCGGATGGATCGCCAGTGGGAGCGGGTCGAGAGGCTGAGCGGTCACTTCCTCGACGTAGTCCAGGGCCTCCCGACGCTACGCCTCTTCGGCCGTGCAAAGGCCCAGGCACGAACCATAGCCAGGATCACAGACGAATTGCGCGAGGAGACCATGCAGACGCTTCGCTACGCGTTTCTCTCTTCGCTGGTCCTTGAGCTGCTCGCATCTCTCTCCACGGCTCTGGTGGCCCTAGTGCTCGGTCTGAAGCTTATCTCTGGCCAGATATCGCTTGCACCGGCCCTTGCGATACTTCTCCTCACCCCTGAGGTGTACCTGCCGCTGCGTAGGGCCTCCAGCCAGTTCCATTCAGCCGCAGAAGGGGTGGGGGCCTCTGGGCGGATCCTGGACCTGCTTGAGCTGCCTGGCCATATTGCGCAACCACCCCTGGAACCCGATAGGCAGGCCATTTCTATCGATGCGGCGCCTTTCCCCCCACATATAGCTGAGATGAGCCCTGATGAGAGCTCACCTTCTCGCCTAAAGCCGCAACTCGTGCTGCCAGAGCCAGCTGAGCTGGGTCGAGCTGGAACCAGCTCTGTGTCACTGCATATGGAGCATGTGAGCTTTACTTGGCCAGGCAGGCAAAAGCCGGCTCTGTCTGAGCTGGATCTATCCGTCGAGGCAGGTAGCCACCTCGCCATTGTCGGCCCCAGCGGATCGGGAAAGAGCACGCTCGGCCTGCTTGTCTTGGGCTTCGTCCAGCCAGATGCCGGTCAGCTTCTAGTGGATGGCGAGAGGTTGGTAACCATCGCGATCAAGAGCTGGAGAGAGCAGGTCTCCTGGCTTCCACAAGAACCGACCATCTTCTCTGCCAGCGTGGCCGAGAACCTTCGCCTTGCCGCCCCGAAGGCGGGCGGTGAAGAGATCGCCGCTGCGCTCGATGCGGCCGGGGCAACTGAGGTGGTGAACGCTCTCCCGAATGGTTTGGACACGGTCTTGGGCGAGGGTGGCTGGAGACTCTCTGCCGGCCAGCGCCAGCGGCTCGCGCTGGCACGTGCCCTACTGCGACCAGCAAAGCTCTACGTGCTTGATGAGCCCACAGAGCACCTGGATGCAGAGACCGAGCAGGAGGTTGCTTCATCGCTATGGAGCTACCTAGCTGGCCGGACCGTGCTGGTCATGACCCACCGCCCCATCCTCGTCCAAGGTGCCGACTGCACCTTCGAGCTCGGAAACCCCCAGATGCAGATGCCTAGGGAACCAGCAGATGGTTGACTCCCCAATGAAAGAGCCCGATCCAAGTGCAAGCTGGGACTCCATCACAGCAGGGCTCGACCTCAATCCAACAGCGAAAGAGCTCACTACACCCGCCATCCTGGTCAGGCTCACCCGCCTGGCTGCGCCCCTGTCGCGCCAGAGCTGTGCTGCTGTGGCTCTGGGGGCCGGGGCGTCGCTGTGCGCTATTGGGCTCGCCAGCACTTCAGCTTGGCTCCTCGATCGCGCCTCTCAGCACCCCGCTGTGCTGAGCCTCACGGCTGTGATCGGGGCCGTGCAGCTCTTCGCCCTGGGTAGAGCCGGGCTCCGCTATGCCGAAAGGCTCACCAGCCATGACCGCGCCATGCGCGTCCTCTCAAAGCTGAGGGTGCTCAGCTTTGAAGCTCTAGAGCCCCTATCGCCAGGAGCTCTAGGTGGCGCGAGAAGTGGGGATCTCCTGGCCCGTTGCGTGGCTGATGTGGACATACTCCAGAACTTCTACCTGCGTGTGCTCGAGCCCATTGCAGTGTCAACTATCGCTTCTGTCCTCGCAATCGCCCTTGCCTGGTTCTTCGTGCCCTGGGCGGGGCTGATCCTGGCAGCTGGGCTGGTTTCGGGGGGATTGCTCATTCCATTTCTCGCTTCGCAGCTGGGCGCTTCAAAGGCAAAAGAGCTGGCTCATAGCTCTGCCCGGCTTGTTGCCGATGTTGTCGATATCCTCCAGGGTGCCTTCGAGCTGGCTGCCTGGGGCCGGGCCGGCGAGCTAAACGACCATGTCTTGCATCTAGACGCCAAGGTGGCCTCTTTGGAGAAGGCAAGGGCACGACGAAGGGGGCTGGTCGAAGCGCTGGGCCTGGCCGCAAACGGTGGTACCGCGCTCGGCATGCTCGCCGTCGCGATCCCCTACGTCCAAGGGGCACACCTACCTGGAGTCGATCTGGCGATCCTTCCGGTGCTCGGGCTGGCTGCTATGGATATGGTCTCCAACCTGCCCAGTGCGCTCTTGGAGCTCCAAAGGGACATCCAGGCAGCAAGAAGGCTCTTTGAGCTGGAACGCGTGCCACCACCGGTCAAGGAGCCTGATCGCCAGCTCGTCATCCCTCTGGGGGCACCAGATGTATCTCTGCAAAATGCAGCGGTTCGCTACCCGAGCTCTACTCGCCAGGTGCTGAGCGGGATCGACTTGGAGCTCCCAGCAGGCGAGCGGGTGGCGATCATGGGTCGCAGCGGATCGGGCAAGACGAGCCTTGTACACCTGCTCCTGCGGTTCTGGCCACTATATGGCGGTAGCGCGTATTTGAGCGGTACGGCCTTTGATGACTTAAGAGGGGATGATATCCGAAGGTTGATAGGAGCTCTCGATCAGCGCGCCTATCTCTTCTCCGCCTCAATAGCTGAGAACCTTCGAGTAGCAAAGCCCGATGCGACCGACGAGGAGCTCACAACAGCGCTGTCTGTAGCCCAGCTTGAACAGTGGGTGGGAGCTCTGCCTGCGGGCCTGGCAACCTACGTGGGAGAACGTGGAGCCGAAGTATCTGGCGGTGAACGGCAGCGTTTAGCTCTTGCTAGGATATTACTTGGAGGTTTTCCGGTGCTGTTGCTCGATGAGCCTACTGCAAGCCTGGATAGTGCTACTGCAGATGCGCTCATAGACGATCTTGTCAACGCAACCCAGGGCAAGGCAGTGCTGCTGGTCACCCACCGCAGAGCAGACATCCGCGAAGCAGACAGGCTCATGCACCTGAAGGAAGGAATGCTTTACAGCACAGAGCGCGTTGCTCAGAATCTTCCCTGGTAGGTGTGGGACACCGGGTTTCGTATCCACATCTGATTGGCCCGCGCGCGCATCTGCTCTCAGCTAGGCCATCATGGTGAGTGGAGGAGACCTGTAATGGAACTTGCTCGATTTGGCAGCGGGAGCGCAAGCAGGGGGCGGATGCTAGACACGCCCATCAGCTTTTCCTTGTGCCGCTCGAGGCAGCTTCTAAGATGCAGGTCCTCCAATGAGCTGACTGACTGCATAAGACTGCTCTGGTGGGAAAGATGACTGACTCCTCAAGTTCTGAGCTCTCCGCCTTCTCACGGTTGCGGATGCTTGGAAGAGCCGTTGACAAAGCTAATCGGCATCCCCAAAGCACCCACGCCCACTCGCACAAAGATCCCTCACGTCCCCACCCGCGTGCGCTTTTCATCTCACTGGCAGCTCTTGGCGTGCTGGTGGCCTTCGGGGTGGCGTTCTGGCTGCTTGCCTGGCCAAAAGCGAGCTTCAAGCCATCCTCTGTGGCGCTGGCGGATCTGCAGCTCGGAGGTGCAGGTGGCCATCTCGTGCACGCCTATGCGAGCTACTCCGACCATGAGGTGACCCTTTTGGACCACTCTGGCAGCCTCCTGCCTACATGCCCACTTCCTGTGGACACCGAAGTCCATGTTGCAGCTGAGGTCCAAAGGCCTTCTTGGATATCTTGGCTGGCAGGAACCACACAGGAGCTAAGCGAGCAGGTGAGAACCCCTTATGCCCACCTAGTCAACCCGGTGGTGCTTGCCCGGCCAGGCCAGGCGGTTGTCGCCAAGTTCAACGTGGCTGTGCGTGAGGTTTCGGTAGCGACCCCTAGATCAGATCCGACCATAAAGCTTGCCGAGCCCGCAACAGCTATAAAGGTTCTCCCGAGCCTCTCAAAAGGCCAGGCTGGCACTGTGAGCATCTCGGCTGTTCCAGATACCTGGGAGGCCCTGCCCAAACCAGCACACCTGGTCTATTTTGCAACGCTGCACAAAGCCACCACCATGGCGATCCTCAGCCCTTCTGTGGCAACAGCGGCCCAAGGGGTCTCCTCTCCTTTGGAGCTCACGCTGTCGAAACCTGTTGCAAAGGTCTTCGGCAAGAAGCTCCCTAGCTTTGTCCCTGTTGTCAAAGGAGCCCTTGTGCCAAAAGGGACCTGGTCGGATCCCACCCCTTACACCTTGGAGTTCACTCCCTCAGGCCCTCAGTTCTGGCCAGGTGAGCAAATTCGCATGGAGCTACCCGATCCGGTCAGCTTTTCAGCCGGCGGGGCTGGCAGTGGGGCTGGCTCCACAACCACCAGCGTTGTCATCCAAGGCGCCCCCGGCTCCACGCTCAGGCTCCAGCAGATGCTTGCGACCCTTGGGTATCTTCCCCTCAGCTGGTCTGCTAGCCCCTCTGTAGTGGAGCCTTCAACCCTTTCAGGACAAGCTTCACTCATAGAGGCTCCATTGCCTGGAAGCTTTGCCTGGAAGTGGAGCTTTCCCACAGAGCTCACCTCTCTTTGGGCACCTGGCCAGTACAGCGTTGTCACAAAAGGCGCGGTGATGGCCTTTGAGCAGGTGGACGGCTTGGACCCAGACGGGCTGGCCAACCCGCTGCTGTGGCCAAGCCTCATCCAGGCCGTGCTCGCCCACAAGATGGACCCGTATCCCTATACATGGATACAGGTCTCCATGGCGCTGCCTGAGAGGCTTTGGCTGTGGAGCAACGGCAAGGTAGTGCTCACCAGCCTTGCCAACACAGGCATCCCACAGTCCCCCACCGCACCTGGCACATATCCTATATACGAGCGCTTTGCCTTCAACTACATGAGCGGCTACAACCCCAACGGGACCTACTATCACGACCCTGTGCACTGGATCAACTACTTCAACGGTGGCGACGCAGTGCACGGCTTCGTAAGGGCCTCTTACGGCTTTCCCCAGAGCCTTGGGTGCGTGGAGCTGCCCGTTCCAGTAGCTGCCCAGGTATTTCCCCAGGTGCATATGGGCACCCTGGTCTCTGTCTACTAAAGGGGCACCTACCAACGGTCTTTGCCTGCGACGGCTTCAGCCATAAGCGCCTGGCTCTTCGGTGCAAAACCTTGGGCTCGTGCCAGCCAGGGAGCTCGCGCCGAGCCCTCCATACAACTTCAACTACAGAATGTGCTTGGGCTCGTGCCAGCCAGGGAGCTCGCGCCGAGCCGGGGGCTTGGAGAGCTTAGCTCGGCTGTAGCTACTCTTGCCTTGCCGGTGCTCTTGGCCGCACGCTGGGCCTGGTCAGCCCTGCTGACCAGGGACTCTGAGTCCTCATTGGATTGCCACTGTGCAAGGCCGATCGAGCAGGGATATCCACCCTCTTTGGACAAGCGCTCCATCACGCCTCGCGCTCGGTCGAGATCGCAGTTGGGCAGTATAGCCACGAACTCGTCTCCACCATATCTCGCAAGGACATCTACTTTCCTAAGGCCAGGCCGCCACCGCTCTACCAGCGATGCAAGCAAACGGTCGCCCACCTGGTGGCCGTAGGAGTCATTTACATACTTAAAAGAATCGAGATCGATCACAGCCAGGCTGAGCGGCTCTTTGGAGCGCGCCGCTCTGTTGATCTCAGCTTCAAGGAGCAGGGCAAAACCTTGCCTGTTCAGCGCTCCGGTCAACGGGTCGGTGATGGCTTGGCGCCGGAGCTTGCCGCTCAAGTAGGAAGCCACCCCACCTGCCACCACTGCTACCCCGAGCACCACCGCTGCACCTGCTGCCTCACCGGTGTGCATGTGGGCCTGAAGCGCTCCAATATCCACTGCGATCATCAGGGAGAGTTGAACTGCCAGCTGCCACGGCGCAAAGAAGTAACCAGCATAGAGGGCCACCCAGACGAAGATCGCCGACGCGGCGATAGAGCCTATGCCGCCGCCTTCAAAGAAGATCCCACATCCTACCGCTATGGTGCCCGCTGCAAGGATCACGTGATAGCTCCATGAGGGAAGCCTCCGGCGTAACACCACCAAACCCAGAGCGGCGGGAATGCCCATGAGTGCGGTGAGATCGTTGCCAAGGCGGTTCACACCGTCGGTTTGCGGCAGGGCAAGCCCTACAAGCGCCAAAAGCCCACCGGCCAGCCACAAAAGGGCCAGCACCTCTGCACGGCTGCTGCTCTGGTTACTTTGCCGCTGCTCAGCCACAAATGAGACAAGCGGTCCTGGCGAATCAGCCACAGATCCCTTCTGGTCCGTCTTTGACCTTTCGCCCCGATCTGCATCCATCATGAGCGCCAAGAGCGGGAGCTGCTCAACTTCATCTGCCATTTGGCCCGGCCCGGTGCCAGGCATCTCCAGTGGATCATTCCTCGCTGGCCCAGAGCGCCCGAAGATCCTCTGCAGGGGTGCCTGAGCTTGTGCCCCCTTTGGCGGTGGGTCTTGGAGGGAGGCAAGGGTCCACCACGTAGGGGACCTTGACTTGATCTGCGTGAGCTTTGTGGTCAATCGACTCGTCTCCTCCGCCTGCCTGGCTTTCCGCTCGCCATCTTCACTATAAAACACCACTTTCTGTTATCGGCTAAACGCAGGTGGTGCTTAACCCGTTTGCAAATCCTTTGATGGCCTGAACCATGCGCAAGTCTTTGCCACACAGGGAGTTCTTCTCAAGGGTGGTTCCTGCTGGGTTTCCCGGGGAGCTGGCTATTCCAGCAGCAACGTCTAACCAGGAGTGACAAGGAGCACGGTAGATGGGACTAGATCCAGGAACCTCCAGGTGATGGCTGCCAAGGCCTCGGGCAGCCGGAGTCCGTCCAAATCACGCTCGGCCTCGCCCGCCCCAAGGCGTCCCTCAAAGCGCCACCGCTCTGCAAGGAGCCAGATACTGACGGCAAAGAGAGATAGCGCGCCACCCAGAGCCAGGAAACATCCACCCCAGGCAAGCCACCGGCCTACTGGTAGACACTACCGGATCACCCCTGGCCGCACCGCCATAGGTGTTGGTCTGACAGCGGTGATCGTAACGGGGATCCTGCTGGCATCTGGGGTCATCGGACCGCTGTCCGCTCAGAGCGCTGTATCGCCTCCAGCTATGGCTCAGGTCGTACGCCACGGAGAGGTCTCTTCGCTCCAGGTGGAAAAGGGGGGGGCGTGGCTGACCAATGACCTAACCGCCACAGCCCAGCAGTTCAACCCGCACGACGGTCAGCTCATGGGCAGAGCGGTAAAGGTTCCCAGGGTGCCCATAGACTCGGTCTTTGGGTATGGAAAGCTCTGGGTCGCAAGCGTAGCTACGAGCACTGTGACACCGGTCAACCCTCGAGCTGAGAAGGCCGGAGAGCCCATAGCTGTGGGCAGCGACCCCGTCGGCCTTGCGGCCGGGTACGGAGCGATCTGGGTAGCCAGCCTTGTAGCTGGAACCGTCAGCCGCATTGACCCCTACACAGCCAAGGTCGTAGCTACAGTATCGCTTCCCAATGCCCCGGTGCGCATCACCACAGGCGCAGGATCTGTATGGGCTACAGGCCAGGGAGGTGTGCTCATAAGAATCGACCCTGTACCGCAAAGAGGGTCGCTGCGCTACAGCACCCTCAAGGTTGGCAAGGGCCCTATCGGAATCGCAATTGGCCACGGAGCGGTGTGGGTAGCAGATACGGCTGGCAACACCGTTACCAGGATCGATCTAAGTAACCTTAAGGACGCCACCAGCTTCAAGGCTGGCTATGACCCAGAAGAGGTGGCTGTATGGCACAACCTCCTCTGGGTCGCAAGCGGGACCGGTGACACGCTGAGGGCGTTCTATCCTGCCACCGGTCGGCCCGACGGACCCGCCCTCAAGCTGCCGGGCTCTCCGCGCGAGCTTACCTTGGGCAAGGGTGCGCTCTGGGTGGCTACAGCTCACCGCTCCTGCGTGGTGGAGATCCTGCCCAGATGACCATGGCCTGCCCAGAACTGGAGCGCTCTATCAGCCAAGGATTGCCCCACCAGCACCCAAGACGAGTCGGGCTGGCACCGTCTGGGCTGCCAGACGCGCTATCAACCAAGCATTGCTCCCACAGGAGCATAAAGCGGGCCTATGGCCCGCTTTATGAGATCGGCATTACTATCGACACCACCATCACCTCAGATGACATCGATGCGAGAAGCACGGAGGGCAGATGACAAGCACGGGCAACATGCGTCCAGGAACCAAAGGCAGTCTCAACCCCGACTGTGCTCATTCCCATGCTCTTTTGGACTTTGCGCAGTACATGAACCCCCAACAGGTCAGGGTGTTAAAAGCCGCAGGATTGGATATCGTGGAAGGAGATAGATCTGGCGCATGGGTCTGGGACGTAGATGGCCGTAAGTTCCTTGACTGCTTCACCTCGGCTGGGTCATTCAACATAGGAAGGCGCCATCCGCGCATCGTTGCAGCCATGCATGAGGCAGTGGAGCACCTTGATCACGGCAACTTCCTCCTCTGCTCACAGTACAAGGCCGCTCTCGCTCACAAGCTTGCCGACCTAGCTCCGGGTGGATTGTGCTGCACAACATTTGGAACTGGAGGAGGGGAAGTCATTGACTTCGCCATCAAGCTGGCACGAGGTGTCACTGGACGATCCAAGATCATCTCCACGCTAAACGGCTATCACGGACACACTGGATTTGCCCTCTCTGCTGCGGGACGTGACGTGTACAAGGCCCCATTCGGCCCGCTGATGAGCGAGTTCGCCCGGGTCCCCTACGGTGACCTGGATGCAGCTCGCGCAGAGATTGACCCAGGGACTGCCGCTGTGCTCATCGAGCCGATTCAAGGTGAGGGTGGGGTGGTCGTCCCTCCCGACGGCTACCTGGCAGGGCTGCGCCAGGCTTGCGATGAAAGCGGTGCGCTTCTTATTATTGATGAGATCCAGACAGGTTTCGGGCGCACTGGCCGGTGGTTTGCCTGCGAGCACTGGGGGGTCGTCCCCGACATCATGACTGTGGCCAAGTCCCTGGGAGGATCGCTCGTTGCTATCTCTGCTGCTATCTACACAGATCAGCTCCGAGAGTTCCTCATCCCCAATCCCTTCATCCACCTCTCCACATTCGGCGGATCCGACCTGGCTTGCGCCATAGCACTAGAAACATTGTCTGTCATCGAGGACGAGGACCTTGTAAAGCGCTCCATGCATCTAGGCGAGCGCTTGAGGGGCGGTCTCGAGGTGCTAGCCGACAGCCGCCCTGAGGTGTTCGCTGAGGTCAGAGGGCTTGGCCTCATGGTAGGCATCGAATATCGTGACGACTCTATGGGTCCACGCATGTCCTACCATCTTGGCCGGCATGGTGTGCTTGCGATCTACACGGGAAATGCCCCCTCGGTCATGCGCTTGATGCCTCCGCTCGTCATAGGCGAGGCAGAGATAGACTTTCTTCTGGAAGCTCTCTACAACGCGGTCGAGGATCTCCTAAACGGCGTCGGAGATGATGAGCCGGTCCGCAAGCGACCAAGGAGACGTCCTGCCAGGCAAGCCCAGATTGCAGGGGGGACTACCTGAACCAAGGGTTCAGCGTTGTGCTGCTTGTAGCAGATCGCTCGCAAGAGAGATCAATGCGGAGATAACAGGGAGGAAGATCTTCAATGGCAAGCTGGGAGGAGCTGCAAGAGGCTCTTCAGGACTACACCGTACAGTGCAACACCAATGAGCGCTTGCGCAAGATGCAACGGGCTTGGAGCCGCAGGCTGCACTTTGCATGCGATGACAGCGAGATAACCTTTACTATGGTGGTCGACCATGGTGAGATCACTCAGGTTCTCCCTGGGCATCTGGGAGAGCCTGACATCATCGTGACTACCTCCTCGGAGACCTTTTGCGACATGTTCTGGGGAGATTTGAACCCGGTTCAGAAGTACCTCCGAGGCGAGATAAAGGTCCAAGGAAGCCAGGAGGACGTCATGAGGCTGGATGCGATAAGCTCTATCATCTGGCCAGAATCGTGATAGGACAGGCGTCTCTCCTGCAGAACCGGCTGCTATTTGCAGAGTCGGGAGCATGATCCCTTACGAGCAGGCCGGCAATGATGGCTCTCATGGCGCCCTGGCTGCTTCGCAGCTGGCGGGACAGGCTGGCTCTTTTGGATCTGCAGGCCCGAAGCTTCGCCGCGCTCTAGGGCTGTGGTCTGCAACCGCCACCTCTTCCGGGCTCGCATTTGCAGCGATGGATTACCTGGCCGTGGTATCGGTGGCCACCTATGCGGCCGGAACCTCTGCCTGGCTCGCGATCCTTGTCGCAGGGGTTTTGGCTCTCCTGGTTGCTGGCATCTTCTCCGAGCTCAACGGGCTCTACCCAAGTGCTGCTGGGATCAGGCTTTACATGAGCCGCGCCATGGGCAACCGCACTGCACTGTCTGTCACCTTCGCGTACATGACAACGATCGTGGCTGTGATAGCTGCCGATGCGTTCCTCATAGGCGCAGCCATCCAGCATGTGCTTCATGAGCCGACAGTCTTGGCATATGTATGGATCGTGGTACTTGTAGGCATGGCTATAACCGCGAACCTGCTCGGCGTCAAGCTCACAGGAGCGGTACAGAATATCGTAACCTATACAGTGCTTGCCTCGACCACGGCCCTGTCTTTGGTCGCGATCTTCAATGTGCCCGGCCCGCTTCGCCGGCCTCTTGCCCTACTGCATGCTGGTCCTCACAATGCAATAGAGGCTGTAGCTTACGGGGTGTTCCTCTACGCGGCTTTCGAGTGGGTGACCACCACCGCAGAAGAGGTGCGATCCCCTGCCACCACTTCCAAAGCCCTGTTCATAGCCCCGGGCATCCTCTTTGTGGTCACTGCCGTCTTTGCTCTGGCTCTAACGCACGCAGTTCCTTTTGCAAGCTCTCATCACAGCCCGTACCCACAGCTTCTCCTCGGCCGGGCAGCTCTGGGAGAGATCGGGGAGCTGTGGATGCTCGCCACCACTGTCCTGACTGCGATCAACACTTTCAATGGCGGCTTTCTCACCGCCTCGCGGTTCCTTTATGCGGCTGCACGCGACGGAAACCTGCCAAGAGTGTTCTGCTCGCTCAACCTAAAAGCGGTTCCATGGTTTCCTGTCTTAGTCCTAGGAGCTACATCTGCTCTGGTGGCCGCAGCAGTGTTTTTGACCCGTCAGTGGCTACTTTTGGTCGCTGTGGGCGCTACCTTGGAAGCGCTCATCTATGCATGTGCCGCCTGGTGCGTGCTCGCTCTCAGACGCCGGGACACAAGGAAAAGATCGTTTTATCTCCCGATGGCTCCTGTCTTGTGTGTAGCAGGGATGGTTATATTTGCGGTTCTAGGGCTCGCCAGCGCCTTTTCCAACCCGGCGAACCCAAGCAGGCTCTCGGTGCTCCCCGCTGCTGTGGTTGCTGTGATCGGCTGCATCGCAACTGCTTACGTGCTAATTGCCATACCTAAGCTACAAGCCAAGGCGGCAGCGCGAGCACGAGCTGCTCAGCCGCGAAGACGACCCATGCGCACTATCTCCAGCGAGGCCCCAAGCGACTCTGGATCAGGGCAGCTGTAAGGCGCCACCTCCAAAGGAGCTCTGCGCCCAGAAGTCCAGACCGGCTACAAGCGCACTGTGGGCCGCAGCTAGATCCTCCGCCCGAGGCCCTTTGCCAGCTCCAGGGACCTCCAGCACCGCTGGAACATCCCTCAGCAGAGGATGACCCAGCAGCATAGCCAATCCGTGCTCACCGATGGTGCCCTCGCCGATATTGGCATGACGATCGCGGTTTGCCCCTAGCGCGACCTTGGAGTCATTGAGGTGGAGGCAGCCCAGCCGACTTATGCCCACGCGGTTGGCAATCTCCTCCATCAGATCTGCCATTCCCCTGGGAGTGGCGAAGTTCACCCCAGACGCCCAAAGGTGCTGGCTGTCCAGACAGATGCCTATCCTGTCCTCTTGGCCGCCCAAAGCCTGCACCCGCTCTAGCACAGCTTCGAGCTCATCGAAGCTCCTGCCAACGGTGCCCCCTGCTCCTGCAGCGTTCTCTATGAGGATCCGGCATCCAGAAACCTTATCGAGCACCTCTATCAATGCCAGAGCGATCTGGTCCAATCTGGCCTTCAAGCCGGCCCCTTTGTGGCTACCAAGGTGCAGGACCACACCAGCTGAGCCAATGCCTGCGGCCACTGCGAGGTTATCTTTCAGACACGCGATAGAGCGGGCGTGAAGCTCAGGATCGTCTCCTGCGAGGTTCACGAGGTAGGTGGCATGGCAAAACGTTGCCTGTATATAAGCGCTTGCATGCTGAGCCTCTCTGTAGTGCTGGAGGGCATCTGGTGCGTACTGGCTGGGTTTCCAGGCACGTGGGCTCTGCGTGAAGATCTGGACTACCTGAGCACCGATCTCCTCTCCATGAGCTATGGCAGAGCTCAGCTGGGGACCGCTACGAACATGGGCACCCAAAAGCACCAGGACAGATTAGCGGCAGTGCCTACTAGCCCTGAGAGCGCCGCTAAGGATTTCCCCGGCAGCCACCAGCCAGCTCAGCTCGTAGGTCTTAGGTGCCATGAGGACCAAGCCATCTATGCCTTTGAGAAGCGAACTGCTCATCGTGAGCCCGCAAGGGGCTCTATTGGAGCCAGTATGGCTAGTACTGCGCTGAGAGGCTGCGTCGAGGTTGGTACGGAGATGGCCGGGCTCCACCACGGCAAGCCTGCGCAACGAAGACGGGTCCCTGCCAAGAAGTGAGCACGCCTTGTCCAGGCTGGCAAGCGACATCCCCAACGCGAGCTCGTCTCCTTCAAGCACGCAGCTGCTTGCATACCTAGCTGCAAGGAACAGGGCCTGCTCTATGGCTGGGTCAATGGCTGTTAGGGGAACTGATCCAGCCAAAGGGCCTGGGCGGGCCAACTTGAGAAGTATCTGCAATGGGATCCCACCGGGTTGCACCGGGCCTGGCAGGTTGGCGGCACCGCGGAGTTTGAAGTACTGGCCCTCGAAGCTGGGAGCGCCTCCTTCCAGCACGGCTTTGCACACAAGGAGGGTTTCCTCAAGCCGTTCCAAGCTTTTTGTGCCCAAGCTTTTTGTGCCCACGCTTTTTCTGCCCACGCTTTTTCTGCCCACGCTTTTTCTGCCCACGCTTCTGTGCTGCATGACCGACCTTGGGCCGTTTTGGCCCCAAACAGCTTCACCCCTGCCTTTGGAGCGCTCGATGACAGCACGCTTTGGCCGCTGTCGCGCTGGAGCTGATGCTGGAGAAAAGGCGAGGCACACACGAGACCTGCCCGAGGAGAGCACATCTACAGTGGTTGCCATCTTGGCAAGCAGGGCAGGGCTGCCCACCTGCTCCACAGGAGCAACGACCCCAAGGGCAATCCGGGTAGTCCTCACAGCCAAAGCACCAAGCAAGGTGAAAGGCTCAAGGGAGTCCTCTCTGTCGTTGGTCTCTCCCAAAGGGGGTGCCGCCAAGGGAGGATCTCCCAAAGGGGGCTCTCTCACCCACAGCGTTTCAAAGCCGGCCTGCTCTGCTGCGCTGGCCACCTCCATGGCTCGCTCCAGGGCTGTGAGCCCAGCCCCAGATGGAAACCACCGAGGCCCAACACACAGCTCAATTGAGACCGAAAATGGGTGGCTAATGGGCTGCCTTTCTTGCCGGTGGAGAATCGAGGCTTATGCCCTCTGCTGCTGCCTTGGCTTCCACTACAACAGGCGACTTGCTAAGCAGGATCACCCCGCTGAACATGCCGAGCAGGGCCAATGCCTCCAGGGGACCACGAGCCCCAGAAGAACGCACCCGCTCGTCAAAGAGGCTAACCCCTATCAAGATGCTGGCCAGCGGATCTACAATCATAAGAGCTGATTGAGAAGCCGTAATAGGTCCTGCACGGTAGGCATGCTGAAGGACGAACAGGCCTGCCCCGCCCGCTATCACTATCCCGTAGGTCTGCCAGTGCGTGAGCAGGGAGAGCCAGCCGCCACTTTTCAAATATGCCGTTGCCACCTTGGTTGACGCAGCTGCCAACGAGAAGAAAAGCGCCGACGACACCCCAAGCAGGCTCGCACGCCACCACGGACCTCCCCGGGCCGCCAGGAGTGCAGTGACGCTAGCGGCTGCGAGAACTACCACGAAAGCTTCGATCCAGCTGAGAGATGCAGGAATGCTGTTCCCGCCACTGGGAGAGGCTGCATAGAGGAACCCCCCTAGACCGACTGTGATCGCCATGGCCCCGACCCAGTCCTGCCATCCGAGCGTCTGGTTAAACCAGATTCCGAGAATAGCTACAAGGAAAACGAGCTCAAGGGTGAGCACTGGCTCCACCACGCTGAGACCGGCATAGGAGAGCGCCAGGAACTGCAGGACATAACCGCCTGTCATCGTCGCTGTGCCCGCCAGCCAAACGGGTTGGCGCAGCGCGTGCATCACGAGCTGCCAGCTAAATGAGGTGTCGTCGGGTGCGTGCTGTACGCCTAGACGCTGCAGGATTGTAGCGAAGGCGTTGGTGATCGAGGCAGCTAGGGCAAACAGGATTGCCATCACCTATGTTCTACACCGCCGCGAGCTTTGATGGCACGCTTGGCTGCATCCGTCATCAGATGTGTAGCAGCTAGCCAGAAGAGGTGGCATCCAGCTACGATCGGGTGATGGCAGACATCATTAGCGAGGAGAGCTTCGAGGCAGAGGCCCTCCAGTTCCTCGAGTCCAACGCCAAGCCCAGGGTGGAGGTCTCCAAGGCATGGGGAGAGGGCTCTGACTCTGCAGTGCTGTTCGCAGAGCGCACCGCTCAAGAGGAAATGGCAGATCTCAAGTCAGCCCAGGAGTGGTCCCGTTGCAGGTTCGACGGTGGCTTCGGGTGGATCACAGGCCCCAAGGAGTACGGCGGGCGCAACCTTCCCAGCAGCTACAAGAGAATCTATGACGCGCTCGAGTCCCGCTTTGAGATCCCCTCGCAGGCGGTCTTCGGCATCGGCTTGGGCATGGTGGCTCCCACCATCTTGGCCCATGGTACCGAGCTCGTAAAAAGGCGGTACCTAAAGTCCCTCTACCGCGGTGACATAGTGGCGTGCCAGCTCTTCAGTGAGCCCGCTGCTGGATCGGACCTTGCAGGTCTGCAGACCAAAGCAGTGAGGGACGCAGACGAGTGGGTGATAAACGGCCAGAAAGTGTGGACCTCTGGAGCTCAGATTTCCGACATAGGTGAGATCATCTGCCGAACCGACCCAGACCTGGAAAAGCACAGGGGGCTGACTGGCTTTGTGGTGGACATGCATGCTCCTGGTGTCGAAGTACGTCCTCTCAGGCAAATGACAGGAGGGGCGTCTTTCAACGAGGTGTTTTTCACAGACGTCCGGATACCAGACGATCACCGCTTGGGAGAGGTGAATGGAGGGTGGACCGTAGCGCTCACCACCCTCATGAACGAGCGAGCGGCCATAGGCGCTGGAGGCGGAGGGGTTGGCTCTTTGAGCACCGGCCGTCTCATGGAGATGATGCGCCATCTTGGCCGCGCCAACGATCCTCTGGTCCGCCAGCAGATTGCAGAGATCTACATAAGCTCCAAAGTCGCGGGGTACACCAATATGCGGGCGATGGCCAAGCTAAAAGCTGGTCAGCTTCCCGGCCCGGAGATGTCCATAGCCAAGCTGACCCTAACCCAGAACATGCGAAGAACGTGTGATTTCATCAGCTCAGTGCTTGGACCGAAGCTCGTGGCTGACAGCGGGGAGTGGGGCACCTACGCGTGGTCTCAGTACGTCCTAGGTGTACCAGCCATGCGGATAGCTGGTGGCACTGATGAGATCCTCAAGAACATCGTAGGCGAGAGAGTCCTGGGGTTGCCCAAGGAGCCCTCGGCCAGGTTCAGCTGAGCCAGACCTTAGCGGCGCTGTGCGGCCAAGTGGGGCTGTTTCGCCGTTGCCACAGGGCTGGAGTTGTGCCTGGGCGCCTGAAGTGCAGTTCTAAACGGGCCGACCTAGCCATGCTGGCTACCTTCCCATGCGGTCTGGGAGGGTTGGCACCTCTCGGGGTCATCCGGGTCGCCGACCTAGCCATGCCTTAGCGCAGTCCCAGGCGGTCCATATAGGACCAGGTGGTCCTATGTATCGGTGTGGGCCCCCGCTCCTTTAGCGCCTCAATGTGGTGAGGTGAAGGATAGCCTTTGTTGCGATCGAACTCGAAGGAAGGGTACAGAGGCGCTTGGGCAATCATGAGCCGGTCACGAGTGACCTTGGCCAGCAACGCAGCGGCGGCCACCGGACCACAAGTTCGATCACCCCCCACAAGCATCTTCACCTGTGCACGTCCATCTCCCACGAAATCCCAATTCCCGTCCACAATGAAGCCCTGTACCGGCACACCCAGCTCTTTCTCTACAATCGACACGCCCCTGCGAGCTGCCAAGCGCTGAGCCTTGGACATGCCCAGGTAGTCACACTCCTCAGGCGAGGCGTGCCCAACGGCCCAAGCCCTGCACCACCTTGCGACAGGCGCGAACAGATTCTCCCTGGCAAGCTCGCTAAGCAGCTTGGAGTCCGTTAGCCCCGCAGGGGCGCCCATGCAAAGGCCTTTCTTATCGGGCCCCTGCACCTCTAAGGAGCGCCTGACCACTGCCACCCCAACGCTCAGTGGACCTGCCCAGGCTCCTCGCCCAACCTCGTCCACACCGGCTATAGGACCAGCAGTGGTTCCATCCCACCAATCCCTCTCTGCGTCAAGAAAATGCGCGGCTGCAGTTTTGCCCCCCCTGCCAGCGCGATCCCTGCCAACCAAGATATGCCCTATCCTTACAAGCACGCCGGTGGGCGCCTGGGGGCACAACCAGCTAAGGAGTGGCCATGGGCAATACCATGTCGGCAGTGGGCACTGAGCAACCCTATGCCATCTTGCCGGTTGGCACCCGAGTAGACGTCCGGGACAGGTTCCTCGGCTCTTGGTCCAAGGGGTTCGAGGTGGCAGAGGTCTTGGAGGGAGGTTATCTCCTGCGCCGGCTCTCGGACGGGAGCATACTGCCGACGCCCTTTGAAAAAGAGGACGTAAGAGAGGAGCGGCGCCGTCAAGGGCTCTGGTGGTATTGAGCTGCGGGACCTGGCTCAGTCTCTCCGATCGCACTTAGGAACTCCTCTACCGGGATGGCAGTAAGTGTTAGCGTCTTCAAGGTCCCGCGTGCACCCAGGGTGACAGCGACCTTTGCAACAGTCATCTCATCGGGTGCCTCGAGGATTGTGCAGAAGTCATACTGGCCAAGCACCGCCCACTGATGGAGGATCTTCACCCCCATCGCCTCTACCTCGGCGTTCACCTCCCTCGTACGGCCCGGGTTCTGGCGCAAGGTGGCCGCGCCATCCGGTCCCAGGGTGGAAAGCATGAGGAAAGTGGTCATTTGAAGATCGTATATCACTTGCGCCAATCAAAGGCCCTATCACAGACGGCCCAGCGGCTCGAAGGATAGGGCCAAGTGCCTGATCAGCCCAAGGTGTCGCTTGGAAGCTGCAAAGCCATCTCCAGCCGGTCTATGAGCGGTCGGGCTTGATGGTCCACCTCTCCTGTCACGAAGGCGTCCACCATCTCCCAAGCAAGTGCCGAGGAGGTCAGACGCAGGCTCAGCGCCAGGACATTGGCGTCGTTGTACCGCCTTGCCCCCGCGGCTGTCTCTGCGTCTGTGCACAGAGCCGCTCTAACAGAAGGCACCTTGTTGGCGGCTATTGAGACGCCCGTTCCTGTCCAGCAAAGGACCAGCCCAAGGTCTGCTTCGCCCCTAGAGACCGCGAGAGCCACTCTACGGCCAACTTCTGGCCAGGGTTCACCGGCCCCAACGACGACGACTTGGTGACCACGATCTGGCAAGCCTGCCACCAGCTCCTCTGTGAGTGGGGTGACCTCATCGGTTCCGAAGGCGATCCGCACAAAATGCACGGTAGCGTGGCCTGCCATGACAACGCAACGTGTGGCAGTGGTGCCTCACACCCATTGGGACAGAGAGTGGTACGAGCCGTTCCAGTCATTCCGCCTAAGACTCGTGGAGATGGTCGATGGCCTGCTCGAGCTCTTGGAGAACGACCTCTCTTATGCCCGTTTCATGCTCGATGGACAAATGGCCGTCGTAGACGATTACCTGGAGATAAGACCGCACCAGGAAGGCCGGATCCGTGATCTGGCCGTCTCGGGGAGGCTCTCGGTTGGACCGTGGTACATCCTTATGGACGAGTTCCTTGTCTCGGGAGAGACCATCATTCGCAATCTCCAGACAGGCATGAACCGGGCTGCTTGCTTTGGGGGTGCTATGCCGGTGGGCTACCTCCCGGACATGTTCGGTCACATAGCTCAGATGCCGCAGATCCTTCGCCAGGCAGGCTTCAGCCACGCTGTGGTCTGGCGTGGGGTGCCCTCTAGCATAGAAAGGGACGCCTTCTGGTGGTCGTCCCCGGATGGATCTACGGTAAGAGCTGAATATCTTGCCTGCGGCTACGGGAATGGGGCAAGCTTGCCCGACCACCCAGAAGGCCTACTGAGACGTCTCAAGGCTCAGATCGCAGAGATGAGCTCATACATGCTAGACGGGCTCCTGCTGATGAACGGCACCGACCACCAAAGCCCCCAACCCTGGCTCGGCAGGGTGATTGCAGAAACCAACCGTTTACAAGACGAGTTCGATCTAGCTGTCACCTCGCTGGCCGAGGAGCTTGCTCTCCGACCGACCGAAGGCTTGCCCAGCTGGACAGGAGAGCTCCGCTCGGGCGCTCGCGCCAACCTTCTAATGGGCGTGGTGTCCAATAGGATGGACGTAAAACGAGCCGCTGCGCTTGCCGAGCGTGAGCTAGAACGTCGGGCCGAGCCGGCATGCGCGCTTTTCCTACCCGCTGAGAGATGGCCAGAGGCTTCCATGGAGATGGCCTGGCGAGCGCTTGTCCTAAACTCCGCGCATGACTCTGTATGCGCATGCTCGGCCGATGAAGTCGTTGACGCCGTGCTGGAGCGCTACGCCGAGGCACGCCAGATAGCCTCTGGACTTGCCAACCGCGCAATTGAGGCCCTAGCTGGCGAGATGGCCAATCCTGGCCCTGTCATAGTCAACACCTCGGCCCGTTCTCGATGTGGAACCATAGAGATAACACTTCCCCTTGCCGAACCTCCAGAAGGAACCCAGCAAGTCGGCCAGCCTTTCAGCCTCCCAGGGGATATGACCTTGGACGCAGCGACCGCTCGTTTAGTGCTCGGCGCCATCCAGGGCGAGGAGATCCAGCACGAGGCTTTCGTGACTGGCGTGGATATAGAGGACTTCGACGAAGGCCTCTCAGTGCTTGTCCACATAGGCCCCAGAGCACGTGCGGGCTTCTCTATAGATGAGGCCAAAAGGGAGCTCTACGCTCGCCTTGGCGCACAACCTCACGCCAGTGTAAGGGTCCGCATAGACCAGCCACCAAGCGTGCGGGTTCTTGCACGATCTCGGGATGTCCCTGGGTATGGGTGGTCGACCTGGGAGCCCGGCCCGCTTGATTTCCCTGTCACCGTCAAAGGTGGCGATGGTTCCAAGGACGGGCCACCAAGGATGTCAAATGGCCTCATCACAGTGGGCACAGATCCCATCGATGGAACGTTCTCAATAGGTGATATCCACGGAATGGGTAGGCTGGTGGATGGAGGCGATCTTGGTGACACCTACAACTACTCCCCGCCCCGCAATAATATAACTGTGGACACGCCCAAGGAGGTGCGTGTCCATCTCTGTGAAGCCGGGCCTGTGCGCGCTGCTATCGAGATCGTGTCCACCTACCTATGGCCGGAGTTCATAGACACCACGAAAAGCTCCAGGACCGGCGAGAGAGAGGTAGCTGTGCGAACCCGTCTGGAGCTGCACGCCGGAGAGCGCTTCCTAAGGGTTGCCACGACCTTCGACAATCACTGCAGAGATCACCGCTTGCGAGTGCTGCTCCCTCTTCCCTCCCCAGCCCAGCTCTCCGAGGCAGAGTGTGCGTTTGCGATCGTGAACCGAGGTCTTACAGCAGAAGGGGGTCCGCATGAGCGAGGGCTTCCCACATGGCCCTCGCGGCGGTTCGTGCGCGCAGGCGGGCTTACGGTCGCACACGAGGGGCTGCTCGAGTACGAGCTGGTTGACCAAGCCAAAGCTCGCTGCGGGAACGAGGATGGAGAGATCACCAGCGCAGATGCGATCGCACTAACGGTTCTTCGTGCCACCGGGATGCTGTCTCGGCCCTTTATGTCATACAGGCCGTTACCGGCAGGTCCCACCACTTCTCTTGTGGGACCTCAGATGCAAGGGCCCATTGTGGCACGCTACGCGCTGTGCTCTGAGGCGATCGATCCATACGCGATGGTAGATGACGCCTTCTTGCCACTGGAGAGCATCTATAGCCTTGGTGGCGGCAAAAGGGCCCGCTTCGGAACCGAACTGGAGGTCTCAGGAGCCGAGGTATCCTGCATTAGACGTAGCGGCTCTGCAATTGAAGTACGGGTTTTTAACCCAAAGGCGCAGGATGCGACCGTGCATATTCCCAACGCGAGCGGCTGGCTCGTGGACCTTACTGGGCGACCCCTGGATCCCTTCAGAGGTGCTTTCACCCTTGGACCCTGGGCTATAGCGACAGCTAGGATAAGCCGCTAACCGATCCGATATCCAGTCAATCCGAAACGCGCGAGCGTCTTTAAGCTGCTTCATCTAAAGGAACCGCTAAGTAGCTGGGTCAAGGTGAAATGGTCATGTGCAGGTTGCCCAAGTATCTGACCGGCTCAGCTGGGTGACAGATGCTCGTCGGTGGTAGATAGGAGCCTTTCGCCGCGCTCGCGCAGCTCACCCAGATCCTTGGTCAGGTTCGTCGATATTCGCTGCCAACGCTCACCCAGGCGCCGTTGAGCCACAGAGGTTTCACGACCAAGCCGCATCATTGCCCACATATGCACTCTGCCTATATCCTTTAGATATCGTGGCTTGAGAGAACGCCACACGAGCTCCTCGCTGTCCTTGAGTCGTGCGTGCACCTCGTCGGAAACGAGAACTGAGCCTGGGTTGGCAATGTTGACCATGCGGCTGGCCATGTTCACCACCGGTCCGTAGTAGTCACCGTCCATTGCCAGCACAGGGCCTACGCAGAGACCTATCCTCACATCGGAGAGCAGCTCGTCGTCAGCGTATGCCTCTGCCAGGTCGAGGGACATGCGCGCTGCAGCCTCTATATCCTCTACAACGAACATGGCTTCGTCCCCTATCATCTTGACCACCCGTCCACCAAGGGCTGTTACTATGCCGTGAGCCACATCCTCAAAGCGCGTGACTACCCTCGCAAGTTCCTCCCTGCTCAGCTGCTGGCTTAAGGCCGTGAAGCCCACCATGTCCGCAAAGCCCACTGCCATCTCCAAAGAGCCCGAAGCGGGTGAGCCAGAGCGATCCTGGGAGCGTAGAGCCATTCTCCTGCGCGTAGCAGCGGCAAGATGGCGCCTCCAGGCGTACTCGAGGAGCCGGGCGAAGCTCTGAACGAGGGACTCATCAGCGGCGGTGAGCTGGCGCGCCTGGGTCAGGTCATCTACATGCTCGACTGCATCGCGCGCCATGCTCAGCTCTGCCTCGGCGATACGGGTCATGCACGATCCCATGACCCGTGCCATCTGTACCGCCGAATCCAGGTCAGTAAGTCCTGTGTCTAGCAGCTGACCAAGGATCGTTATCGCCTCGACGTCTAGATCAGTGAACGCCTTTTCAGTTGGCTCCACATCGGGAAAACCCAAAGCCCGCCAGAACCTAAGGAGGGTATCCACACCTACGCCAGTCAGCTCTTCCATGTCAGACCTTGTGTACCTACGCCCCGAGGGATCAAGGACGTACTCGGTCACGAGCAGCCCAAGGACTCCCTGTGCTGCTGCTCGCTCGACGGTCTCATCGCTGGCACCCCTGGCACGCAGGTACTGCTTTACCTCGGCCAGCTCATCTGCTCGATCGCCCACCGTGCTCCATGTCAAGTGCTTGCTCACCCTCTACCGCTAAGTCTGTCGAACTCGGTCGCCTCCGGCCTAAGCTGGCATCTTGGAGCAGATCGACCGTGGCCGTATACCTCTGAGATGACCATACCCGAAGACCGGGGGGTGCTCGTCCCTGTGAAATCGTTCATCGGAGCCAAGACGCGCTTAGGCGGTTTACTCAGCCCAGCTGAGCGTGCTCGGCTCGCGCAGGCGATGGCCGAAAGGACCCTGATGGCATGCCGACCCTGGCCTGTCACCGTTGTCTGCGATGACAGGGAGGTAGCCAAGTGGGCCGAAGCCCACGGTGCGGTCCCCGCTTGGATGCCTGGCCCCGGGCTTAATGCCGCTGTGACAAAGGGCGTTCAGATGCTGGCAGATCAAGGCTACAAATGGGTGACGGTGCTCCATGCCGATCTTCCCCTCCTGAGCGGGATATCGCAGATGATAGACACTGGGATAGGAGATGCCACAGGGGGGATAGTGGTGATCGCTCCAGATCGGCACCGAAGCGGGACGAACGCGATCACGATACCTGCTTCAAGCGGGTTTGGTTTCTCCTATGGGGTAGGATCCTTCCAACGCCACTGCATCGAAGCCCACCGTGTAGGCTTGGAGGTGCTTGTGCTCGATGATCATGAGATCTCACACGACATCGATAGCCCAGAAGACCTGTGGGCCCTGGACAGCCAGCTCGTCGCCACAATGTGCGCTCCGTGTACCGATCTGTTTGAGAGAAGGCCTTGACCGTTCCCAGCAGTTTCTGGCCCCGTCTTCCGCCATATACTAAGAGCACTTGCAGCATAGATATCCCTCCACCACGGCGCGCCATGGCAATAGGAGCTCATCCTGACGACATCGAGTTCGGATGCGGGGCGACACTGGCCAAATGGTCGGCAGCAGGCTGTCATGTCATCCACGTCGTGTGCACTGACGGCTCCAAGGGCACCTGGGAAGCTGATGGGAATCTCGCGGGGCTCGCGCTCCGCCGTCAGCGAGAGCAGAGAGCTGCTGCAAAGCTTATCTGCCCCGAAGGCGAAACGGTGTTTCTGGGATGGCCAGATGGTGAGCTGCGCGCTGGCACCAAAGAGCGTGCACAGCTATGCGCTTGGATCCGCCACTACCGTCCCGAAGTGGTGCTGGGACACGATCCCTGGCGTAGCTACCGCCTGCATCCAGATCACCGCAATGCTGGCCTGCTCACCTTGGATTCGCTTGTTGCAGCGAGAGACCCAATGTTCTTCCCCGGACATGGTGGTAGCCACCATAGGCCCTCTGCCCTGCTCTTGTGGGAGGCAGAGGAGCCGAACCACATAGAGGACGCAGGTGGATATGTCGAGCTAAAGATCTCCTCACTTCTCATGCACAAAAGCCAGCACTTAACAACCATGGGTGTTCTCAGTGATGGCGACAGCACCGATTTCAACCTCCGGGTAAGAGCGCTTGCAGAAGCGGCAGGGCGCCTGGTCGGTCTGGAAGCCGGAGAGGCCTTCCACCTCATCGACGACCTGTGACCGCCAGGCACCCCAAAAATCCGGTGATGCTTGGCCAAAGAGATCTAAGCTCTGGCTGGCTTACCTAGACGAAGCTCTTTTCGCGGCTGACTTCCGAACAGGGGCCTTGCGTGCGACAACCTTGGTTGCAGCCGATGTCGCCTTTCTCGCAGTAGCCCTTGCAGCAGTTGCTTTGACTGTGGTTGCCTTTCTGGCGCTGGCTCTTGTGGCGCTGGCTTTTGTCGCAGTTGCCCTTGTGGAAGTTGCCTTTCTGGCGCTGGCTCTTGTGGCGCTGGCTCTTGTGGCGCTGGCTTTTGTCGCAGTTGCCTTTCTGGCGCTGGCTTTTGTGGCAGTTGCCCTTGTGGCAGTTGCCTTGCGGGCACTGGCCCTTGTGGCGCTGGTGGCAGTAGAGGTTGCCTTTCTGGCACTGGCCCTTGTGGCGCTGGTGGCAGTAGAGGTTGCCTTTCTGGCACTGGCCCTTGTGGCAGTTGCCTTTCTGGCGCTGGCCCTTGTGGAGCTGGCTTTTGTCGCGCCAGCTCTTGTGGCAGTTGCCTTGCGGGCGCTGGCTTTTGTCGCGCCAGCCCTTGTGGCAGTTGCCTTTCTGGCGCTGGCGGTGGATGTGGATTTCTTGGCTGGCGGCACTGGAATAGTTCCTCCTTTGTTGAGTACCGACTTGAATATCGAGCCGGTTGTGAACCGGACTCCACGTGATGGGGCTATCGTTACCGGCTCACCCGTTCGGGGGTTGCGGCCAGTGCGGGCTCCACGCTTTGACGGTACGAAGGTCCCGAATCCCATCAGCGCAACCTTTCGTCCGGCATTTACCTCTGCCATAACTGTTGAGACGAACGCATCAAGCACTTGCTCAGCTTCGTGCCGTGCCACACCTCCGGCTTCACTAACCGCTCTTACCAGATCAGACTTGTTCATTGCGGACCCTCCATCCCAACTACCTCCTCTTCGGGTTCTTGAAAATAATCACATGGAATCTCTGCAATCAAAGAGGTTTTTGCACTCCAGGTCAAGCATTTACCCATGAATGGTGCGATCTGCGGGCTGGCTAAGTGGTTACCTACGTGTGTGCTCCATTGGCTCCATTGACAGCGCACAGTTCGCAAATGGACGAAAAACCATTGATATGGCAGGCTTTTTGGACATTGTAGACTTCGTTCCAAGCTTGGAATAGCAACGGCGATCTTGGGATCAGGTGAGCAAATTGACCAGAAGAAAAATATCCACCGCAGGCGGATCATGACCCCAAACCAAGGCTTAAGAGTATGATGTGCAACGATGGAACTGCCGATTTTAAGCCTGCTCCTGTGCTAATAGGACTGCCAGAGCGTGCCCTGCCCGCCTTCGAAAGGATGGCTGCAGAGAAGATGCTGCCCCCCGGCATGATTGCAGTTCCGTTGAGCGATGACCTGTCTCAGCTACCAGGTGACCTCAAGGATGTTGAGGTGCTCTGGCGTACGACACAGATGGGCTCCGATTGGACCCTCAGGGCCGTCTCCCTCCTACCATCGCTTCGCTGGGTGCATTCGGACGCTGTAGGCATTGACTTTCTTCCCCTAGAGGAGCTCTCGGCACGCCAGATCATCCTGTCGAACGGCTCAGGAAACTTCGAGAGACCAATGGCTGAATGGTGCGTTCTGGCTATCCTGGCAGCGTCAAAGCAGCTCGCACGCTTCGTCCGCCAATCAGATGCCGGTATCTGGAAAAGAGGTGGGGAGCTGGAGGAGCTCGAGGGCAAGCGGCTGCTGATCCTTGGGCTAGGTGGTGTTGGGACCTTGACCGCCTCTATGGTGCGACCCTTTGGGATGCGGGTGACTGCGGTGTCCAGACGGCCTAGAGATCGCGTGCCCGAAGGAGTGGATTCCGTTGTGGGCCCTAGTCAGTGGCGGGAGAGACTTGATCACACTGATTTTCTCGTCTGTGCGCTTCCACTCACCTCCCAGACTCGCGGGATGCTCGATGAGCAAGTGTTCTCAGCTCTCCCGTCATCCGCATGGGTGATAAACGTGGCGCGCGGAGCCCTCATAGACGAGTCGGCACTTATAACCGCCCTGGATTCGACTGCGATCGCTGGAGCTGTGCTCGATGCATTTGTCGAGGAGCCTCTGCCCCCAGAGCATCCCCTGTGGCGGCGCGACAACGTGCTAGTGCTGCCACATCACACCTGGTCCTCCAAGAGGGTTCCCGGGCGCATCCTGGAGCTCTTCGCAGACCAGCTAGGGCGGTGGTCGCGTGGCGAGCCTCTGCGCAACGTGGTTGACTTAAGCGCTGGATACTGACCACAAAGCCATTCCCCAACCACAGCGGCTCCGATCTCCCGCGGCACAGGCACGCCTTGCACGCCTAAGTGGTCTGGATCCCTCTGTCACCGCCGAGGCGCTGATGTGTACCTATGCCGCGCTCCCTTGGGCCTAACCTTGCAAAACTGCGGTGTAGCTCGTCTACCCTGTCGGTCCCACGAGCTCTGCGCGACAGCAGAGCTGAGGCTCGTGCAACATGATCTCTCACCACCAATGCGTGCAGCACATGCGACCCAGAGCTGCTGTCCAGTGCCCGCTCCTGCTCCGGAGTGCTCCGCAGAGCTGCTTGGCGCTCGCGGTAAACCTCCATCGCTACAGCAGCAAGAAGCCAAGAACGCCGCCCAACCCCGGCGCTGGGCGGCAAACCAAGCTGATCCACCACTTCTGCTGGAGGCTTGGACAATGCTCGCTGGCCGATCCCTATTACTTCGGCCATGGCCTTAGCTGTCAGGGTGCTGTAAGCGTGGAGCTCATCGAGGTGGGCCAATCTCCAGCCTTCGCGCCTTGCCGGTTCAGGCCCTATGGCAGCCAAGCTTGCAGAGAGCTTAGCCCTTAAGCCATCGAGCTCGTTTAGAAGCTGCCCGAAATCTGTCGTTGCGTCTTTGCCGAAGGATGGTCGCACAAGAGATCGAGCCAGGATCGGCTCTTTAGCGATCATCCTGGCTATGGGATCCCACGAACCATCCGGCAGCGCCGCCGCCCTGGCCAACTCCTCCCAGCCAGGACCTCCTTCAAGCTCCACCGCCCTTAGAAAGCTGAAACCAATCTGGGAGGTAGGCTCCCAGGAGCTGGGAGCCAAAAAAGGACCTGGCTGCGGCCCAAGCAGGTTGCCACGACTTGGAGCCATAGTAGCGGCCAAACGCTCCGAGAGCTGCTCCACTGTGAGGACATGTGCTCCTCCAGAGAGGCTCTCACACCAGGCCTGCATGATCCTAGAGCGCATCTCGGCTCTGGCGTGCCGCCAGGACAGAAGCAGGC